>JBGATY010000310.1:0-3235 GCA_044228955.1 Planctomycetota bacterium
GTCGGGAACTGGAGGAATGGTCAGTGCTGCGCGGCGGACGATCCGCGCGCGGAGACCTTCGACACGTTGTTCGTCGAGCGCCTCGAGAGCGAAACGGCGGCGCGCAAACGTGGCTTCACGCCCGCCGCGAGGACTCGCACTCGAGCATCCGCGCCGAGCGATCGGCTCGCGACTCGATCTTCGGCGACACCCGCCGCGCATGCGGTCCGCGCGAAACGAGACTCCGCCCGCGTCCGCCCGCGAGCCGCGGCGGCCGAGCGGCGCGAGCGGGCTTCGCTGGCTGGGGAGCGTTCGATCGCGCGCCGGCCTCCCGCTCTGGAACGCGGCTGATCCTCGTGTAGGGCACTCCCTCGCGACCGCCGTCCTTCGGCGAGGACAGGTCCGCCGCCCGAGAGCTCGCCGGGGGATTGGGGACGGGCACGCCCGTTGCCCTCCGTGGACCGTCCCCTACGCGTCCTCTGGGCGCAGGAAGTCGGCGATGAAGGTCCAACTCCCCCGTGTGAAGCTGGCGACGTTTCCCGCGCGCGTCCTCCTCCCGCTCGGTTTCGGTCTGCTCGGTGCCTGCCATGGCTCGGTGGTCTGGCACTCGGCCCCGCCGCTGCCTCCGCCCCCGCCCCCGCCGCCGGTGTACGCGGAGGGCGAGCCCAACGACACTTCCTGGCTCGCCCCGTGGTTCGGTTCGCTCGCCCCTGGCGACCTGATCTACGTCGAGGGCTTCGCGACGGACGATGGTTCGGACCCACAGGACGGGCTCGCGTTCAGCGTCACCGGACCCGCGCGCATCGACTTCACGCTCTACGTGGACGACCCCTGGACCGACCTCGACGTGTGGTTGTTCGACCCCTACCTGAACGCGTTCGTGGCGGCCTACACCGTCCCCTACGGCGACGAGAAGGGCACGTTCTGGCTGGCGGGCGCGCAGGAATTCCAGCTGGTCGTCGTGCCCTCCTTCGGCGCCTCGCCCTGGAGCCTGGCCGTCGAGTCCTCGAGCACGTACTACGCGGCCGCCACGGCGCCGGATGCGCTGCCGGAGCTGCCGGAGAGCCTCCTCTCCTACGCGGAACGCGAACGGGTGCACGAACCCTCCCGCTGAGAACATCGAGCTTCCCGCGCGGTGATGCCCGCGATTCCGACCGCGGTCGGAATCGCGGGCTACTCTTCATCGAGGTCCCCTGACGATGAAGACGTCCGTCCGCGCGGCCCCGGTCGCCCGCATCCGACTCGCGGCGATCGCGGCGAGTGCGTTCCTGCTCGGCGGTTGCATGGTGTCGCCGCCGCTCGAGCACGCCCTGGCGCGCGAGGGCGTGGTCCGAGCGGCGACTCGCTCGCGCGCCGAGGAGGTCGCGCTGGCCCTCGATCTCCTGCGACCGCAGGTGATCGCCATGGTGCCGGACGCGCGGCGACTCGACCTCGAAGTGTGGGTTCAGGACGTGCCCGCGCTCTACGAGTTCCAGGCCAGCGCCTACAGCGACGCCGACGGCTTCTTCGCCGAGGGCGCGCGGCGCATCCATCTGCGCGAAGGCTCGGACCACATCGAGCGCACGCTGGCGCACGAGCTCGTGCACGCCGCGCTCGGTGATTCCTGGCGCAGCCTGCCCGGCACTCTGGAGGAGGGACTGTGCGACTACGTCTCGACCCGTCTGTGCCCTTCCTCGGCCGCGCGGCTGTCGGCGGGCCGGCTCTCGAGCGCGGCCTTCGCGACCGGCGGGCTGGCGCTCGAGATCGAACTCGCGAACCCCGCGCCCGACCGTCCCGGAGAGCATGACGTGTGCTGGTCCGCGCGCCTGCGCCTCGAAGGCGAGCCGCGCGTCAGCGTCGACCCCTTGCGCGTCTTCGACCTCGAAGCGGGGCTCTCGTCGAGCGAGCTCACGCCCTCGCAGAAGAAGGCCTTCTACGGCATCGCGTTCCTGGTGGTCGAACGCATCGCGCGACGCGTTGGCATCGAAGGCCTGCACCAGATGTGCGAACAGGCGAACGCGGAAGGCCTCGCGTTCGTTCCGGCCGAGCGCCTGCTCGAAGCCGCCGGATTGGGGCTCGACCGCCAGTCGCTGCGCTCGGCGATCGAAGCCGAGTTCGGTGCGGCGGAGATCGAGGAACTCGTGCGGGTGCATCCGGAATTCCTGGCGAGTACGGTGGCCCACTACCTCCGCCCGCTCGGACTCGAGGGCGATCTCCTGGACGAGCTCGAGACCCTCGAAGCCTTCGTCGCCGTCTCCGGCCCGAAAACGCGCGGCCTGGCGATCGCCTCGCTCGCCCCGTTCGAAAACGAAGTCCAACAGGCCCTCGTACCGCTCCGTTCGGGACGGTCGTCCGGCTCGGTCCGCTGACCCCCGACCCAAAACGGCCGGCGATTTGGCCCCGTTTCCCGGGAAGGCCCGGGCCCACCCGGCGTCCACCCCCCCGCCATGAAACTCCCCACCTTGCTCGTGCTGGTCGGCTCCCTGGGGCTCGGCGCGACCCTCCTCTTCGGCCAGGGCCGCGAGGCGACGACGGCCACGAAAGCCCAGGAAACGTACTTCGCGTCAGGTCAGCTCGAGTCGCGCGTGGAGTACGACAACGGCCGGCGCGAAGGCCTGGCTCAGCGCTTCTTCGGCAACGGCTCGAAACAGTCGGAAGGCCGCTACGCCGAAGGACGCATGGAAGGCGCATGGCGATTCTGGAACGCGGACGGATCCACGGACACCGAGCGCACGGGCACGTACCACGCCGGCGACAGGATCTCGCCCGAGGTTGGAGCAGGAAGCTGAGGCTCGTTCGGGGGAACGAGTGCAGGAGAGAGCGCAGGGCGTCCACGGACGCCCTGCGCGTTCGTTGAGGCCCGACGTCGGCACGAGGCTCACTGGCGCGCTTCGCCCTCGAACATGTACACGCCCTTCTGCCCCGAGGTCTCCTCCACGGCGATGCGCAAGCGCGACACGGACACATCGGGGAATTTCACCGCGAGGCGCGCCGCCAGCTCGCGTCCGAACCACGTGGCGAGGTTCTCCGAACTGGTGTTGTTGATCGGCATGACGATCACGTCCGCGGCCGGAGCGGCATAGTAGCGCTCCTGGTAGCGCACCTCGATCACGCCGTCGGCTCGGGATGCGTGGCGCAACACCGGGTGTTCACCGGGCACGAGCCAGTGCTCGTCGAGTTCGTCGCACATCCTGCGCACGACCGGCTTCACGGCCTTGAAATCCATCACGAGCCCGAAGCGCGTGAGCTGCGCGTCGATCTCGACGTACACGCGGTA
>JBGATY010000311.1:0-3231 GCA_044228955.1 Planctomycetota bacterium
GCGTCTTCCCCAATGAAGACATCGCCGCTCTGGCCGACCTCAAGCCCGGTGTGGCCATCAACCGCAACCGCGATCACGCCTGGGAAAACCTGCTGTCCAAGAAATCGGCCGAGCGCCGCATCGGCGTCTGGCTGATCGGCGCGCGCGGCTCGATCTCCACCTGTCTCGCCTACGGACTGGCTGGCGTGCGCGAGGGGATGCTGGAGCCGATCGGGGTCGTCACCGAGAAGGATCCGTTCACCCGGCTCCGGCTCGTCGACCTCGACGCGCTCGTCCTGGGCGGCCACGACGTCTGCCGGCGCGACCTCTCGCACTCCGCGGCAGAACTCGTCAAGAGCAGCATCCTGACCTCCGACCTGGTCACGGCCGCGAGCGATTTCGCGGCGGAGTACGAGACGCGCATTCGTCCCGGAACCCTCGACGACGCCGACGTCGGTTTCGCCGACCTCGATCCGCGCGCCGCACGCCTGTCGTCCCGACCGCCGCGCGAGCAGATCGCCGCGATCTCGGCCGACCTGGCCGACTTCAAGTCCGCGAACAAGCTCGAACGCGTGGTCGTGGTCAACGTCGCCAGCACCGAGGCGTTTCGTGAGCCGCGTCCCGAATGGGAATCCCTCGCCTCGTTCGAGGGCGCGCTCGATGCCGCGCACGCTCAGCCGGCGTCGATGCTCTACGCCTACGCCGCGCTCGCGGGCGGATGCCCCTACGTCAACTTCACCCCGAGCCGCGGCGCTTCGAGTCCGGCCCTGCGGGAACTGGCGCGCGAACGGCGCGTTCCGCACTGCGGCAACGACGGCAAGACCGGCGAGACGCTGGTGAAGACCGTGCTCGCGCCGCTCTTCACGGCCCGCGCGCTCAAGGTGCTCTCATGGCAGGGCTACAACATGCTCGGTAACCGCGACGGGGCCGTGTTGTCGGATTCGGCGCACAAGGAATCGAAGGTCAAGAACAAGAACGAGGCGCTGCGGCAGCTGCTCGGCGACGCGGGCGTGCACACGCACGTCGGCATCGATTACGTGCCGAGCCTCGCGGATTGGAAGACCGCGTGGGACTACATCCACTTCGAGGGCTTCCTCGGGGCGAAGATGAGCCTTCAGTTCACCTGGACCGGTAGCGACTCGGCTCTCGCGGCGCCGCTCGTCCTCGATCTCGTCCGCCTCGCCGACCTCTCGGCATCGCGGGGCGAAGTGGGGGAAATGCCCCACACCGCGGCCTTTTTCAAGGCGCCGCTGGCAGGGGGCACGCACGATTTCCACGAGCAGTTCCAGGCCCTCCTGGCGTACGCGGACCGCCATTCCTCGGCCCGCAATCGGGCCTGAGGCGTCCGGCTATAGCGTCAAAATGCAGGCTCCGTTCGCGTTGTGTTGGAATATGGCCGTATCCTGCTCGTAAGTCGCGACTATCCTGCGTACGGATTGGCCAAGTCCTGAGGCCGCGCTCATGAAGAGAATGCTCCGCTCTACCTTCGACCCCCTGCCCCGGTCCCTGTCGACCCCGGGGCTCGTCTCGTTGGTTCTCGTCGTGGTCCTCGGGACCGCCGTGACCGTTCACCGCTACCTGGAGAGTTCGGGCCATCCGCCCGCTGAAGTCTGGGGGCAGCAGCCGAGCAAGGAAGCTGCGATGGGCTCCAGACTCGAGGGCCGTGGGATGTCCGTCGAACCGCGCGCGAGTTCGCTCGGATCGAGCCGCGTCGGGTCGTGCTCGAGCGATTCGTCGGCCGGCTCGACCGCCTCCGCCGGCTGCACGTCGACCAGCGCGCCCGCCACGGCCGCGCAGCCGACGACGCCTTCCGCGTTCGAGCCGCAGTAGCCGAGAGCGCTCGAACCGTCGAGCGTGGCGTAACTTCGTCCGCAGAGCGGACCGCAAGTCGAACAGGCCGTCGCAGCCGTCGGTCCTTTCCGCGCAGCAGGCCTTCGCCCCGCGGCATCGAGTTCTTCGCATCGCGCTCCATGGCCCGGAGCGCCACCTCCGCCGTCCCCCCGGCGCTGTCCTCGCATCGGGAACGCCCCTTCAGGGAGCGAGTCGAGCTTCTCGACGGCTGCTAGACTGCGGTTCTCTCCCCATGGAACCGCGTCCGCCGCTGAAGCTCTCGACCACCACGCTGTGGCACTATCCGTCCCAGCAGTATTCGGCGGAACCCATGGGGATCCCGGGCTACGTCGGCGCGACGCCGGCGTACGTCATCTGGAATCTGCTGACGCGCTACACTCGCGAGAAGGACCTGGTCGTGGATCCGTTCTGCGGTGGCGGCACGACCCTCGACGTCGCGCGCAGTCTGGATCGTCGCGCGCTCGGATACGACTTGCAGCCTCAGCGCCCCGACATCTTCCGCGCCGATGCGCGCAAGCTGCCGATCGAGGACGAGAAGGTCGACTTCGTGTTCATGGATCCGCCGTACTCGACGCACATCGAGTACTCGAACGAGGACGAGTGCATCGGCGGACTGGATGCGTTCGAACCGGGCTACTTCGAGGCGATGGACCAGGTAATGGGAGAGTGCGAGCGCGTGTTGCGCGACCGGCGCTACCTCGCCGTGTACTGCTCGGACACGTACCGGCACAAGCGCGGCTTCGTCGGAATCGGTGCGCGGTTGTTCGTGCTCCTCGAGAAACGATTCAAGGCGGTGGATCACATCGCGGTCGTGCGCGGCAACCGCAAGCTCGAGAAGCCCGCGTTCCACAAGGCCGCGGCCGAGGGGAACTTCTTCCTGCGCGGCTTCAATCACCTCCTGATCTTCAAGAAGGAACGCGCGCAACAGCGCGAACCTCGCCGGTGAAGATCGGTGGCGAGCGCGTGACTCGCATCCCTCGCGCGCTGTTCGCGCGAGGCGCCGTCGAGGTCGCGCGCGAATTGCTCGGCGCCTTCCTCGTCCACGATTCGAAAAGCGGCTTGACCGCGGGCCGCATCGTCGAAGTCGAGGCCTACCTGCCGACGGGCGACGAGGCCTCGCATTCGTCCCGGGGCGAGACGGCGCGCAATCGATCGATGTTCGGACCGCCGGGGCACGCCTACGTCTATTTCATCTACGGCGTGCACCACTGTTTCAACGTGGTCACGGGTCCGAAAGGCAGCGGTGAGGCGGTCCTCGTGCGGGCGCTCGAGCCGCTCGAGGGCCGCGGGATCATGTGCGCCCGACGCGGCGCGCATCGTGATCGCGACCTGTGCGACGGGCCCGACAAGCTGACCGTCGCGCTCGCGATCGAACGCGCTCACGACGGTTGCGATCTCACG
>JBGATY010000312.1:0-3215 GCA_044228955.1 Planctomycetota bacterium
ATTGGGGTGCGCGCCACGTCGCGCACCCCAATCGGGGAAGAACTGCTCTGGCACCGTACGTCAGGTCAGCCGAGCTTGTATGCATCGAGCGTCGGCTTCACCGCGCGCGCGAAGTGCAGTGGGCGGCGCAAGTTGCCGGGGCGCGGCGTGAGGCGCGCTTTCGCGAGCCATTCGCGGAAGACGGACATCGACTTCTGCGTGTCGACCTCGACGTCACCGTAGCGATCGCCGGGCAGGGCGCGCTCGACCTTCACGCGCTGATGCCAGCAGTGCATGCCCGACACGGGATCGGGTTGCACGGGGAACGTCAGGTTCTGGTGCACGCCGCCGTCTGTCCACCAGATGCGCTTCGAGTCCTTGTCGGTCGAAGCGAAGGGCTGGATGTCCTCGATGCGGCGGAAACGGAAGCGGCCGGGCGAGAGTTCCTCGCGCACGACCTTGGCGCTGGCCCACTTGTCGGTGCCGACGTCGTCGAACAGACGCCAACGGCCGAGGTGGTGACTGCACGCGACCACGCCAGGGCGCATGCCTTCCGTGACCCAGGCCTTGTTGACGAAGTGCCCGATGCGCGTCGACACGCGCACCAGATCGGTCGTCTCGAGGCCGAGCTTCGCCGCATCCTCGGGATGGATCCAGACGGGGTTCGTGTTCGAGAGCTCGTACAGCCACTTCGCGTTGCCGGAGCGCGTGTGGATGAGCGTCGGCAGGCGGAACGTGGGGATGAGCACGTACTCGCCCCTCGAAACGTCCATGTGTTTGCGATGGATGTGGCTCTCGATGTACGCGGGCAGCGCGTACTCGGGCCAGCCCCAGTCGGCCATCGTCTTGCTGTAGATCTCGAGGCGTTTCGTCGGCGTCGCGAAGCCGGCGCGCGGAGCACCATCCGCGAGCACGCCGACCGGTTTGCCCGCTTTCGTCACCGTGTTCGTCGCCGTGTCGTTGACAGCACCTTCGAGTTCCGCGGCGGCGAGCTTCTTCTTGTGGCCTTCGTACACGTCCGTAGAGACGAGGAACGCGCCGTGGCGGCGCATGTACTCGAGCGGCGACATCCCGAGCTTCTTCGCCTCTTCCGGCAGGCCCGGCACCGAGTTCTCGAAGATCCACTGGTAGTACTCGTCGACCGTGATGCGCTCACCCTTGCGATAGGGCGATTCGTAGTACTTGCGGATGCCGAGCGCGCCGTCGGGATCGATGCGCCAACTGAGCGCAATCCAGAACTCGTCTTCTTCCCACACTTCGCCGGGGTTCGTCTCGTGCGTGTACTCGATCTTCTCGCCGGCGCGTTCGGCGACGACGCGCTGCACGGGCTGGCGGAAGCTGATCCACTTCGCGGCGTGCGTCTCCTGGCTCATCAAGTCGTGCCGCTCGGCGCCGTGGCCCATCGGCAGCACGTAGTCGGCGTATTGCGCCGTTTCGTTCCATGTCGGCGTGAGCGCGGCGTGCAATTCGATCTTGGCCTCGTCGCGCAGCATGTTCTCCCACAACATGCCATCGGGATTCGTCCACACCGGGTTGTAGACGCGGGTGAAATACGCCGCGATCTTGCCGCGGCCGTCCTGGATCAGGTGGGGGAGCAGATAGCTGAGCTCGTGGTGACTGAGCGGATATTCGCGCGGGAAAAGCAGCTCGCTCCACGCGTTCTGCGCCGGCGGTTTCAAGAACGGCGGCGGCACGAACTTCGTCTGCGAGTTCAGGTTGGTTCCACCGGGAGTGCCGATCGAACCGACGAGCACGCACAGGAACTCGAGGCAGCGCGCGACCTGCCAACCGCCCTCGTTGCCCGATGCCGCGTTGCGCCACACGTGCGAAGCGAACGCACCCTTGGCGTTGCCGATGCCGCGCGCGACTTCGACGATCGTCTCCTTCGCGACGCCGCATTCCTTCTCGGCCGCCCCTGGCGTGAACTTGGCGTAGTGACGTTTCAATTCAGTGACGAACGACTCGAACGTCTTTGGCGCGCTCGGTGCCATCGCGTCGAGGAAATCGCGCCAGTTGACCCAGTCCTCCATGAACCTGGCGTCGAACAAGCGCTCCTCGAGGATGACGTGGGCCATCGCGAGCAGGAGCATCGCTTCGGTGCCCGGCCACGGCGCCATCCAGTAGTCGGCCATGGAAGCCGTGTTCGAGAGCCGCACGTCGATGACGGCGAGCTTCGCGCCCTTCATCTTGCCGTCGATGATGCGCTGCGCGTGCGGGTTGAAGTAGTGCCCGGTCTCGAGGTGCGAGCTCAAGAGCAGCATGAACTTCGAATTCTCGTGGTCGGGTGCGGGCCGATCGGCGCCGCTCCACAGCGCGTATCCGAGGCGCGCCGCCGCCGAGCACACGTTCGTGTGGCTGTTGTGCCCGTCGACGCCCCAGCTCTGCAACACGCGGTCCATGTAGCCGTCGTGACCAGGGCGACCGACGTGGTACATGACCTCGGTCTTGCGTCCCTCGACGATCGCGGCGCGGATCTTCTTCGCGAACACGTCGAGCACCTCGTCCCAAGTCGTGCGCTCGTACTGCCCCGAGCCGCGCGGACCGACGCGCTTCAGCGGGTACAGGATGCGCTGCGGGTCCTGGATCTGGTTGAGCGTCGCCGGTCCCTTCGCGCAGTTCTTGCCGCGCGAACCCGGATGGTGCGGATTGCCCTCGAGCTTGCGAATCTCGCGCGTTTCCTTGTCGACGTACGCGACGAGCCCACAAGCCGCCTCGCAGTTGAAGCACGTCGTCGGCACGAGCGTGTAGCGCTTCTCGACCTTCCTCGGCCACGCTTTGCCGTCGTACTCCGTCCAGTCGTCCCACTGCGCCATCGGCGGGAACGAAGCCAGTGGCGTGACCTGCCAGAAATCGGGATCGTGGGATCGGCTCATCTGGGGCGAGAGCATACCGACCGCGGTGGCGAAAGCGCTGCTTCGGCTCAGCCTTTCACGCACACCACCTGCCGCAACGTGTGCACGACCTCGACCAAGTCCTTCTGCGCCTCCATCACCGCGTCGATCGACTTGTAGGCCTGCGGGGTCTCGTCGATCACGTCCTCGTCCTTGCGGCACTCGATGCCCTCCGTGGCCTCGGCGTGGTCTTCCAGGGAGAAGAGCTCGCGCGCCTTGGTGCGGCTATGGACACGCCCCGCGCCGTGGCTGCACGACGAGAACGCGTGAGCGTTCCCCTTTCCACGCACGATGTACGAGCGCGCCCCCATGCTCCCGGGAATGATGCCGAGATCCCCCGCTCCC
>JBGATY010000313.1:0-3209 GCA_044228955.1 Planctomycetota bacterium
GACCAGCGGCGCGTGCTCTCGGAGGCGCGCGGGGCGAAGGAGAAGCCGGATGTGCTCCTCATGTCCGCGACGCCCATCCCGCGCTCGCTCGCGCTCACGATGTACGGCGACCTCGGCGTGTCGGTGCTCGACGAGCGCCCGCCGGGTCGCGAGCCGGTGACGACGGCGCTCCGGCCGGACACGGCGCGCGAGAAGGTGTTCGCGTTCGTGAACCGGCAGATCGACGCCGGGCGGCAGGCGTATGTGGTCTATCCGCTCGTCGAGGAGTCGGAGAAGGTGGCGCTCAAGGCGGCGACGTCAGCCTTCGAGGAGCTCAAGGCCGGCGCACTCCAGGGGCGGCGCGTGGCGCTGTTGCACGGCAAGATGCCGGCGGACGAGAAGGACGCGGTGATGCGCGCCTTCCGCGACGGGGCGCTCGACGTGCTCGTCGCGACGACGGTGATCGAGGTGGGGATCGACGTGCCGAACGCGACGGTGATGCTGATCGAGCATCCCGAGCGGTTCGGGCTGTCGCAGCTGCATCAGATGCGGGGGCGGGTGGGGCGCGGGGCGGGGCTGGAGTCGTACTGCATCCTGCTCGGGGATGTCGGGGAGGAGGCGATGCTGCGGTTGCAGGTGTTCCTGGATACGGAGGACGGGTTCGAGATCGCGCGGGAGGACCTGCGGCTCAGAGGGATGGGGGATCTGTTCGGAGAGCGGCAGAGTGGGGTGCCGACGTTCCGCGTCGCCGATCCGCTGCGTGACGAAGAACTCTCGGAGGTCGCTCGTGCCGGAGCCGAGCGGCTCCTCGATGAGGATCCGCTGCTGGCGAAGCCGGCGAACAAGCAGATGCGGACGACGCTGAACCGGAACTACGGGCGAGCACTCGAACTGTTCCGCGTCGGTTAGCCTCGGGAGCGGCGCCCGCCCGCAGCCACCACCGCATTCGCGAACGCCGGCCCCACCGGCGGCACCCCAGGCTCCCCCACACCCCCGATCGGCCCGCCGCTCTCGACGAGATGCACCCGGATCTCCCGCGGCGCCCCCGACATCCGCACCACCCGATAGTCATTGAAGTTCGCCCGCACCGCACGCCCCCGCGCATACGTCAGCGCTGACGTCATCGTGTTCGACAACGCCATGATCACCGCCCCTTCGCACTGACTCCGCAGCCGCTCCGGGTGCGCCGCGAGTGCGGAAGCGAATGGGCGCTGGCCGCACGTTCGACCCTCTGCTTCCGACGACTCATTCTTCGCGGCAGGACGTGTTGGATCGCGCCTGGGGTCGCGAAGGTACCCGATAAGCCTGTGCACGGCTGAACGCCAGTGTGGCAGGGGCGCAACGGCGAGACGCTGCTGTGGGGTCTCGAATCAGCTATTGCGTTCGCCTGTACACGCTCCAATCCTGTGGCGCCGCCAATACCGGTGGCCGCACGCGTCCGGTCGACCGCGGCCGGTCCACGGTGCGTCACTCGAACGAAGGAGAATCGAATGCGCAAGAAGCTCTGGACGTGTGCGATGTCGTTCCTGACCGTGGGCATGCTGTTAATGCCCTCGACGGCGCGAGCTGAAGGGGGGGCGTGCTTCTCGAATGGAGAGCACGTCGAACCGGCGGATTGCGAGACGAAGTGCTGCGCGAAGTCGTGCAATGCGTGCGCGACGGATGGCCACTACGTCTGCGGTCCGCTCGGTGAGACCTGAGGACTGACGGCTGGCGACCGGAGGCGAGTACGACGCGCGCCTCCGGTCCGCCAACCAGCGCGCGTTCCGCGTAGAGTGATCCTCCCAAGCCCCCAATCGCCGTGAACATCTCGAATCGCGTAGTGAACGTACTCATGGTCGCGATGACCGTGGTCGCGCTTGGCGCGGTCGCATTCCGTGTGATCGAAGCGCGACGGAACGCGCCGGTGCCACTGGTATCGGAGCTCCGTCAGTGGCGTGAGTACGGCGCTGAAGGCGCCGTCATCGGCGCGGCCGGTGCGCCCGTTCAGTTGGTCGTCTTCTCAGACTTCCAGTGTCCCTACTGCCGGCAGTTTGCGGAGAGTGCGCGAGCCGTGCTGGCACGGTACCCGGGACGGGTGCGTCTCGTCTTCAGGCATCGCCCGATCGACGATCTCCATCCTCATGCCACCCGGGCGGCGCAGGCGGCGATCTGCGCGGATCAAGTAGGGCGGTTCGAGGGCATGCACGATGCTCTGTTCGGTGCTCAGGATTCGATCGGCGCGCTGCCGTGGACGCAGTTCGCATTGCGAGCGGGGATAGAGGATACAGCCTCCTTCCTTGCCTGTCTGAGCGGTGATGCGGCCACGACGATACTGGCGCGCGATCGAGCCGTCGCTGACGAACTCGGTGTCACGGGGACGCCGGTGGTGCTGGTCAACGAGGTCAAGGTTCGTGGTATGCCGCAGCGTAGAGTCCTGGACAGCCTGGTCTCGGCCCGAGTGTCGCCATGAGTGCCGCCCGAGGATGGGAAGCGTGCCTTGCGAGCGCAATGATCGCACTGGGCGCATGTCGCTCGCCCGAGTCGGGGCCGAGCGAGGTCGTTTCGATCGACAGCAGCGGAGTACGGATCACGAGCGTGCCCCGTGCCAGCGCGGCCGGCGCTTCCGAATGGAGCACCGGGACCGTCCCGAGGGTGCGAATAGGCGCGCCAGTCGACGGAGGTCCATCGCAGTACTTCAGGATCTCGGGCGTCCGCATGCTCTCGGCGGATCGGATCATGTTCTCGACCGACGCGAGCAAGCAGCTCTTCGTGGTCGACACCCAAGGGACCACGATCGAGGTGCGCGGGCGGTCGGGTCGTGGCCCGTTCGAGTTCCAACACCTGCAGATGTTGAAGTCAACCGACACCAGCATGGTCGCGCTATTTGACGCCCTGCTGAGGCAGGTCACCGTAGTGCCGACGACCCAGTTCGAGCCGACCGTGATGTCGCTTGCGGCCCTCGGACTCGGGTCGCTCATCCCGATCGTGCGCTTCACCGATGGCCAGCTTCTCGTTCGTCGGCCGGGTCCACTCCCGGCACCGGTCGAACGAGGTGTGGTCGCCGGTGTCGATTCGCTCGTGTGAGTCGACGCGAGCGGCATCATCGTCGCTGCGTTCGGGGGACATCCGGCGGACGAGCGCGTGCTTCGCCTCAATGCGAGCGGTGGCCTCACCGGCGGGCGACCACCCTATGGCCGCAAGCTACTGGTCGATGGCAACGACTCAGTCGTCGTGGTCGTCGCGAGCGG
>JBGATY010000314.1:0-3170 GCA_044228955.1 Planctomycetota bacterium
GGTAGAGGCGCTCGACGACCGATCCGCGCTTGACGCCGAGCCCGCCGTGCAGCTGGACGGCGCGATCGCAGATCCAGCCCGCGGTCTCGGTCGAGAACCACTTGGCGCGCGCGACCTCCGCGGTCGCGGGACGGGACTCGTCGCACGCGAGCGCGGCCTCGTCGACGAGCAGTTGCGAGGCCCGCAGGCGCGCGTCCATCTCGGCGATGTCGAAGCGCAGTGCCTGGAACGTCGCGAGCGGCTTGCCGAACTGGCGCCGCGCCCCGAGCCGTGCCTTCGACTCGTCGAGCGCGCGTCGTGCGAAACCGTTCGCGCAGGCGGCGACCGAAGTGCGAAAGCGATTGAGTGTGGCTATCGCGATCTCGAGCCCCGCGCCCTCGGCGCCGAGGCGATGCGAGTCGTTCAAGGCGACGTCGTGGAAAAGGACGTCGCCGATCGGATGCGGACCGATCACCTCGAAACGCCGAGTTTCGAGGCCGCGGGCACTCGCAGGCACGTGGAACATCGTCAGACCCTTCGACTCCCCCACCGCACCGCTCGTGCGCGCGAGGACACAGTAGTGGTGGGCGATGCCTGCGTTCGAGATGAACGTCTTGTGGCCGTTCAGTCGCCACCCATCCCCGTGCTTCTCGGCCATGGTGGCGATGTCGCCGAGGCTCGATCCGGCGTCGGGCTCGGTCAACGCGAACGCTGCGATGCGATCGCCCTTCGCGACCGCGGGGAGTACTTCAGCGCGCAGTGCGTCTGTTCCGCCGAGGGCAATCGAGTACGAGCCGAGACCCTGCATCACGAACATCACGTCGAGCATGCCCGAATGCCAGGCGAGTTCGTCGCGCAGCGCGCACAAGGCGCGCACGCTGACCGTGTCGGCGGCGCACAGTCCGCCGGTGTCCGCTCCGCCGAATCGTCTCGGCACCGTCCATCCGACGAGGCCGGACGTGCGCAATTCCGCGAGCGCGGTCAAAGCAGCCTTCGTCTCGTCGAGCCCCGCGAGCTTCGGTTCGACGGCGCAACCGAGCGCGCGGGCTTTCGAAGCGAGGTCAGCGAGCACACTCATGGCTTCTTCTTCCCGACGAATTGCACGTAGTCTGGCGCGCGCTTCTCCATGAAGGCGTGGTGCGCCTCGTCGTAGTCGGGGTGCCCCATGCACTCCGCCTGCACCCAGCCTTCGGCCTGCATCGCCTCGCGCAGAGACATCGAAGCCTCCGCGTTCAACATGCGCTTCGTCACGCGCATTCCGAGCGTCGGACCGTCGGCGAGCCGCCGCGCGTGCTCCATCGCCGTCGCCATCAAATCCGCATCCGGCACGACGCGGTTGTACAAGCCGATCTCTCTCGCGCGCGCCGCCGTGATGAACTCGCCCTCCATCAACAGCTCGCTCGCGTGTCCCAGCCCGACGATGCGCGGCAGGAGCCACGCCGCGCCCATGTCCGCTCCCGACAGGCCGACCTTCGTGAAGAGGAACGCGATCTTCGCGCTCTCGGCCGCGATGCGGATGTCGGAGGCCGCCGCCATCACCGCACCCGCTCCGCAGGTGGTGCCGTTCAGCGCGGCGACGATCGGCTTCTCGAGCACGCGCATGTTCTCGATCAACCGGCACGTCAGTCTGGTGAACGCGTGGATCTCTGCCTGGCTCGCCTCGAGCAGCTTCGCGATGATGTCCTTCACGTCGCCTCCGGAGCAGAACGCGCGACCCGTGCCCGTGAGCACGATCGAACGCACGCTGTCGCGCGACTGCAGTGCCGCGAACGTGTCGGCGAGTTCCGTGTAGGACTCGAAGGTGAGCGCGTTCAGGCGCTCGGGACGATCGAGGCGCATCACGGCTATGCCGCGCTCCTCGGAATAGCGAAAGGATCGAGTCTGCATGATCGTGTGCCGTGAAGACGAGTATCGGGAGCGCCATTGAGGAGCACGCGCCGGCCGGTTGCAACCTCGGAGCCGTCCAGTGCACGCCAAGTTTTCCGAGGATCCGTTGGCGAGCCAGGCACGGTCCACGCTGGTCTCTTGGCACTCCTGCCCGGCTGCAACGACGCGCTCTGCGCCGGCGTGGCCGGCCCCCCCCTCACCACCGCCACTCATGCCTCTCAACCCATTCCTCTTCCTTGTCGCCGCCGCGAACCCCGAGCCCCAGGTCGTCATTCCGGCGACGGCCCAGCACGCTCCCCCCACGATTTCGACGGAGGCGCCGGGCCAGAACAGCTGGAACATGCCGTCGACCCTCGTCACGGCCGACGCCTGGTCCCCCTACAAGGACAGCGACCTGATCGGCGAGTACGGCCAGCCGCGTTGGACCTCGCGGCGCCTGTTCCCGACGACGCGGGTGTACGTGCTGCGCCCGGGGCAGTTCGACTTCGAGCTGTGGCACCGCATCAAGGTCCCCGAGCACGGTCCCTCGACGATCGAGAAGCAATACGAGTTCGAGATCGGCCTGCCCGGCCGCTTCCAGTTCGATTACTACCTCGTCACCACGAAGGACGGCGAGCAGGGCACGACCGAGTTCGCGGAGTCGAAGTACGAAGTGCGGTACGCCCTGGCGGACTGGGGCAAGCTGCCCTGGAATCCCACCCTGTACGCCGAATGGAAGTCGGTGTCGGGCGGCCCGGACGGTTACGAGGCGAAACTACTGCTCGGCGACGAGGTAGCGCCGGGCTGGAAGGTCGGAGCGAACCTCGTGTACGAGCGCGAGGTCGGCGGCGACCTGACGAACGAGTACCAGGTCACACTCGGCGTCTCGCGGACCGTCATCGACGAGAAACTCTCGATCGGCGGCGAAATGCGCGCGAGCCTGACCGACGTGCACGACGACCGCGGAAACTACGAAAAGGAGCTCGAAATCGGCCCCTCCCTGCAGTGGCGTCCGGTGCCGGCGATGCACCTCGACTTCGCGCCGCTCGTCGGGATCGGACCGGATTCGCGCAAGGCGGACATCTTCATCGTCCTTGGATGGGAATTCTGATCGCGCGCTGAACGCGGAAGCGTCAGCGCATCGCCGAGAGCGAACCACCCGGCCCGGTCGCGTGCGCGGCATCGGGTCGGGCTGGATCGTTTCTGTGGTGCTGCACGCCGCGCTGCTGTTCGTGGCGAGCCGCTTCGTTTCGTCGGCGATTCCGGTAGCGGCGGACGAGCCCGAGGTGGTGATGGCGCTCGACCTGCGCGGGTCGCTTTCCCCG
>JBGATY010000315.1:0-3166 GCA_044228955.1 Planctomycetota bacterium
GAAACCGCGAGTGCTCCTTGCCCGGCGGGTTCGGATCGAGACCGACGAGGACCGCGTCCTCGAAGTTGGGCCAGTCGACGGCGGCGCTCTGCGCCTCGTCCTTCATCCGCGCGTACTCGAGGAGCATGCCCTCGACCGACATGCCCGCGACGTACACGGCATCGCGGCGCGCGCCCGCGCGTTCCGTTCCCGGCTCACCCTGCGAGAGCGCGCTCTCCGTGGGTCGCGCCGGCAACGGACCCGGCGAGAAGCGGAAGTGCACGCCCTCGGAATCGAGCAGGCGATACAGCATCTCCATGCGGTGCGCCCGGGCGATCTCGACCATCCGCAGCGAGTCGATGCGGGTATCGGGGTCCTTGACCCACGCACTGCTCGCGCGCGCGCGCCAGATCTCGGGATCCTCCTCGGGATCCGGGAGCAGGTGGACCTGTCCGTCCTGGAAACCCAAAGTCGCACGGAGTCCCTCCCTGCCCAGCAAGGACAGAACCCCATCCCGACCTCGCGCCAGACTTTGCAGCAAGTCCGCGAGGCCGATGCCGCCTACATCGCCCTGAAAGCTCATCTCGTGCCGTTCCTATCGGTGGGGACCGGCGATCGAGTGGAGGAGCTAACGGGAGAATCGCGAGCGCAGGCGCTCGAAGTCGCCGGGGCAGTCGAGGTCGTCCAGTATTTCCGGGCACTCGACCGGGACGGAGACGAGCGGCAGGGCGCGTTCCCTGAGGCCTCTCAGGGGCTCTGCGGGCTCGAACCCGGCAAGTTCTTCCAGGAGCGCGCGGCCGACGACGATCGGATGGCCGAAGCGATCGCCGTGCCGCGGGGCGAGCCAGCCGCGCGCGGGCGATCCGTGCGCGTGCCAGGCCTGGGACAGCGCCTCGAAGACGGAGCGCGGCACGAGAGGTACGTCGACGGGCGCGATGCACAGGTCGAGGCCGACCCGCAGTGCGTGCGCGCACTGCACGCTGCTCGTACGACCCGTGCTCCAGCGTGCGTTGAAGGCGATCGCGACGCCGGGAGGCAGCGCGCGCTGGATGCGCGCGTGATCCACACCCGTGACGACGAGCGGGGGAGCGCCGTCGAAGACCACGCCGTTCTCGAGCAGGAGTTCGAGAGGCGTTCGCGGCGTGAGGGCCACGAGCGCCTTGCACTCCCCGAGTCGCGCCGAAGCGCCCGCCGCGAGCACGACCAGGGCCGGCTTCACGTGCCGATGTACCGATCGTAGAGCGCGAGCGCGCGTTCGGTGTCCTCGGTCCCCTCGATGAGCGCGCGCCCGTCGGCGAACACCGTGTAGCGCTCGTTCTCGACGGCGAAGCGCAGGATGGCGCCCTCTCGACGCACGTCGCGCGCGATCGCGGCGAGTGACTCAGCCAGTCGTTTCAGGTCGGGCTTCACGCGCGCTCCGCGCACCTGCACCGTGTTGCGCCCGCACAGACTCGTCGCTCGTTGCGTGACCGGCTCGCGCAAGAATCGGAATTCGCCGCGGACGCAGCAGGCGCAATTCCCATCGCGGCCCACGGACAATTCACGCACTCGACCGTCCCAGGCGTCGAGTTCGAACAGCTTGGGCAGGAGCGGTTCGAGTCCACCGAGGATGCGCAGTGCCAGCCCCGATTGCAGTGCCGCGACGAGCGCCACAGCCGGCTGCAGCACCCCCGCGGTCTCGCACGTCGGCAACACGCCCGCAGGCGGCGGCTCCGGGAAGAGGCACGTGAGGCAGGGTCCGGTCCCGGGCAGGATCGGCATGACGAGTCCGCCGGAGCCGACGACGCCGCCGTACACCCAGGGCACCTTCCGCTCGACGCACATGTCGTTCAACAGGTAGCGCGTCTCCAGGTTGTCCGTGCCGTCGAGGACGAGATCGACGCGTTCCGCGAGGCGTTCGACGTTGTCGGCGTCGACGTGTTCGACGAACGCCTCGATTCGCGTCGGACCGCCGATCCGCGCCAGCGTCTCGCGCGCCGCGAGCGCCTTCTCGACGCGGCTCTGCGCGTGCCGTTCCTCGAACAGCACCTGCCGCGGCAGGTTCGATTCCTCGACGATGTCGCGGTCGACGAGCACGAGCCGTCCGATCCCGCTGCGCACGAGCGACTGCGCCAGCGCGCCGCCGAGCGCGCCGCAGCCGACGAGCAGCGCGCTCTTCGCCGCCAGCTGCTCCTGGCCCCGCGCGCCGAGCGGGGCGAAGCGCACCTGGCGCGCGAAGCGTCGTTCGAAGGGGGAGTTCATGCGCCGGGGCACCGGACGGTCGCGAACGAGCTCGCGAGCCACCACACGAGGACCACGGCGGCCGCCGCGGCGAGCGCGAGCACCGGCCACAGCGAGCGCAGGTCGCTCTTCGGCGGTCGGTCGATCTCGACCCAGTTGAAGTAGCGCTTCGCGTCACCCTCGAGCCGCGCGCCGCAGTGCGGACAGGCCTCGAGCGGCTGCCCCAACGGGATCACGCCGTCGCAGTGCATGCAGTACATGTTGCGAGCGCCGCCGCCCTCGGCCACGCCGGGCGCCTTCGAGCGCTCGCGGTAGTAGTCGAGCGCCTCCGCGTTCGCGCCCTCGCGCGCACGGGACCAGTGGTGCTCGCCCATGTTCCCGAAGCTCTTCTCGGGGGGGACCGGAGAGCCGGCCGACGGCGGACGGGACGCGGGATCTTCCACGGGAAGAGAGTAGCCGGCGGCGCGCGGGGATTGACTTCGGAGGGCCGCGCGACGATCCTCTTCGGCCCTCGGACGGTGGCTATAGCTCAGTTGGTTAGAGCACCAGGTTGTGGTCCTGGGGGTCGCGGGTTCGAGTCCCGTTAGCCACCCCACCCTTCACCACGGAAGCTGACCCTCTTCGCTGCGCCTTGCTCGGCCCGATTCGCGGGCGCCGGGCGCAGCGCACGCGCCGCCCGGAGCTCAGGCGGCCCGGGGAATCGCCCCCCTCCACTCGAGGAGCTCGCGCGCAGTCAGGCGCCGGTGCGCGACGCCGGCGACCTGCGCCGACGAGGCCCGCCTGTGGAACACGCTCCGCTCGCGCACGTAGTTCCGGTAGAGCATCCAAACGGCCAGGTGCCAGCCCAGGTTCCGCTCGAGCTTCGAATGCCCCCAGTTCCTGCGGACCAGCCGGCTCAGGTTGTCCCGCGACTGCGCCAGCACGTTGTTGATCGGGAAGAGCAGGTTCGTGCGGTCGCGCTTGACCG
>JBGATY010000316.1:0-3156 GCA_044228955.1 Planctomycetota bacterium
GGGCTGCCCTTGCCGCGTTTCCTCGTGCGTCTCGCCGATTCGGCCGGTCGCACGCTCGAGGTCGTCACGAACGAACGCGGCGAGGGGAAGACCGAGCCGATCGCGCTCGGCCCGGTGACGGCGTACCCGTTCGACCACGAGCGGCGCCCAAGGCCCGCGAAACTCGCGATCGACCACATCGAGAGACCTTCGCGGCCGCACGTCGTGTCCGTCGCGAGCGGGCCGACGTACCGGGTCAGACTGACGCCGCAGCCCGGACTGGACCCGAGCGCGATCGACTTGCGCATCACGCTCGACAACGAGGACGGCGACAGTGCCACGACCAACCTCGATCCGTTGCGAGCGCACGAGCCGTATCTCCACGAAGGCGAGGAGCCGTGGGTGCGTTTCCAGGCGCTCGACGCGACGCTCACGCGCGCCGGTCGGATCGACGCGCGGTCGCGCGACGGATTGTGGAGCGGCTTTGGGAAGGCCACGGTCGCGGTCGGCGAGGCGGTCCAGCCCGTTCAAATCACGCTCGAGGCACGCGGCGTCGTCAAGGGCAAGGTGACGTCGAACGGCGCGCCGGCGGCCGGAGTCGTCGTCGTGTTTCGAGCGGAGGCGAAGTCGAAACAGGAGCAGCCCTACGTCACGTCGACGCGCACCGATGTGAACGGTGTGTACCGGATCGAGTTCGTGCGGCCGCGCGACGCGACGCTGCGGCTCACCTCGCTCTTCTGCGAGCCCATGTCCCGCAACGTGTCGCTGCATTCGGGCGAGACTCTCGTGGAGGACTTCGAGCTCGCGGCCTTGCCGACGGTGGGCCGCATCGCCGGCACGATCGTGAGCGAGACGGGGACGTACGAGCCGCGGGTCGAACTGACGCTCGTGCGCGCCGGCAACGATCGCGGCGACGTTCCACAGTTGCGCGCGCGCGCCCAGTGGAAGACCGTCGAAGGCCGGCGCGTCGGCGCTTTCGACTTCGGCCTCGTCCCGAAGGGCAAGTACAGGGTCGATTTCGGCCGCAACGACTGGTTCGAGTGGACGCCGCGGCGGGTCGACGTCGAGGCTCCCAAGGAGGACGTGGTCGTGCGGATCGCCGACCGCGCTCTCGTCGCCGACTTCGCCTTCGATGTGAGGGACGCCGACAACGGGATCGCGCTGAATCGCTGCCACCTCGTGCTCGAGACGATCGACGGCGAACGCATGAAGTGGTTCGATTCGGGCGACGTCGTCGTGTGGGCGTACCCCGAGGACAAGCGCCTGCGCTGGCGTCTCGACAAGCCCGGCTATCCCTCGCGCATCGGCGACGTGAAGAGCTTCGAGGTCACGACCCTGGTCGATGGCAGGCGCCGCCGCACGTGCGAGATCCAGTTGCAGCCGGGCTGGAGCGAGATGATCCACGTCACCTATGGCAAGGAGGAGAAGCCGATCGAGGGCGCGCTGGTGAAACTCGACGGCGCCGAGGCGGGCAAGACCGACAAGAACGGTCTATTGCGTGTCAGCGCACGCGAGAAGCCGAAGAGCATCACCGTCGAACTCGCCGGCTGGCGCATGGACGGCGGCGTCGACATGCGTTCGCCAGCGCAACGCAACTGGCGCCGCTACGTCGAGGTGCACATGCGCCAGACGAAGAAGAAGTAGCAGGCTATTCCACCCGCTAGCGACCGGTCGTTCCGGCGCGATCCGTCGCAGTGAGCGCGAGCAGGGACTCGAGGCCCGCGCGACGCAGGGCATCGGGCAGTCCGCCGGAAGGGGGAGATTTCCCGAGCACGGCGCCTTCGATCATGCGGAGCGTGGCCTCGTTGCCGAGCGCGGCGGCAGCAGCGGCGACACCCGTCTCGAACAGCTCGTGCTCGCGGAACCGGGTGGGCAGGGACAATGCGTCCAGCAGATCACCGCCGAGGCCGCGGACGGCGTGCTCGAGTCCCGCACGGGCCAGGGCCTCTTGACGGTCCAGGTACTCGCGTTCGTCGAGAGTGCTCTTCATGGACGGACCTCCGCCTTCGCGCCTAAACGTGCCTCGTTCTCGTGCTGGATGCGTTCGTACTTCGAGACCCGCTTCGCGAACTCACTGCGCGCCAGCCGGGCGTACGCGATCCAGGCGCAGCCGGCGACCAACCCGAGGATCAGGACGCCCCCGAGCAGATTGCCCAGCCACGCCCGGTCTCCGAGTGCGTGCGTCAAGCTCTGGGCCACGCCGACCACGAACAGGTACACCCCACCCAGGATCAAGGGGACGAGCGCGGTCAAGGCCAGCAGACTGGCGATCGCGATCGTCGCCCAGCGACGAACGGAAAGGCGCGTGCGATCCGCGCGTACCTGCATCAGCGTCTGCATGTGCCCGACGCCTTCGAGCGCGTGCGACAGCGCGCTCCACAGGGTCTCCGCGAGCGTCTTCGTTTCCTCGGCAGGGGACGAGCTGCCTCCCTGCGCTGCGCCCCCTGGGAAAGAGGATGAGGAAGAGGCAGCACCCTGGTGCAGGTGGGCATCGGACGGGGTTTCATGGTCGGGTACGCGAGCGGTGCCCGATCTTCCCGAGGCTCGAGAGTTCCCCGACATTTCACCTGCGATCATGGGAGTGATTCCTCGTTCCGTACTCCGAGTACTGCCTCATCCTCGAGGTTCACGATCGGCTCCGCGAGCAGCCCCGCTCGCCTGGTGGAGCCGACCCGAACCAGTCAACGACGCCTTCCGAGCAGGTACCCCACCAGCGCGCCCACTCCGGCTGCGATGAGCACCGACTGGACCGGCTTCTTCTGCACGTAGTGCTCGAAGCCCTCTTCCATCCGGACGGCCTTGTCTTTTCCCTTCTGGTACAGCTCACGCATCTTGTTGCCCGACTCCTGGGCGACTCCCGGCGCTTCGTCGTTGTAGGCGGTGCCTTCCATCATCTTGCGTTGGGAGCTCAGGACATCTGCTGTGACTTGTGCAGGCATGATCGACCTCGTTTCGTGGCTTAAGTCGTGATGGATCCTGATTCGATGGCCGCGCGACGATCGGCGCGCGCGAACTGGATCGCTGGCTACTCGTAGTCCTCCGACACGACTCGATGGGAGCTCTCTCCTGCGTAGGGTCCAGGGGGGTAGTGCGTACCCTCCGGGGGCCGGGTGGCCACTCGGGGGGGGGGGGGGGGTGGGGGCCCCCCACTTGCACGGCCCCAATGCCGGTTGCCTG
>JBGATY010000317.1:0-3137 GCA_044228955.1 Planctomycetota bacterium
TGATTCTCGCGTACGGCGCCTATGCCGCGATCTGGCTGCTGCTGACCGTCAGTGCGTCGGCCCTGATGAAATCGAGCCGCGCCGCGCTCGTCACGCTCGTCGGCCTCTGGGCCGTCACCGCGTTCGTCGTGCCGCGCCTCGCGGGGCGCGCGGATTGGAAACCGACGCCGTACCTGGCGACGTACTTCTATCGCCTGAACGTGACGCGCCCGCCGTTGGACGACCCGCGCGTGCGGCGCGCGCTGGCGCTCGCCATCGACCGCCGCGCGATCGTCTCGAGGATCACGCGCGCGGGCGAACCGCCGCTCTACTCCCTCGTGCCGGACGCCATGCGCGACGTCACGGGGTACGAGCCCCCGTCATTCCGTGGCACGGGCACGCTGGACGACGCCGCGTTCGAACGCGATCTGGCGCAGGCGCGGCAGTTGCTCGCGGAGGCCGGATTCGACGCCGCGACCAGGCCCATGCGGCGCCTCGAGATCCACTACAACACCCAGTCCACGAATCGCGACGTCGCCGAAGTCGTCGCGCGCGAGTGGAAGACGCACCTCGGCATCGAGGTCAAGCTCGTGAACCAGGAGAAGAAGGTCGCGCTCGACACGCAGCGCCGGCTCGACTACGACGTATCGCGCTCGACGTGGATCGCGGATTACCCCGATCCTTCCTCGTTCCTCGACCTCATGACGACGGGCAGCGCGAACAACCGCACGGGGTTCGCCGATCCCGAGTACGACCGGCTCCTCGAGTCCGCCCTGAACGCTCGTGGCGAGGAACGACAGCGCTCGTACCGCGCCGCGGAGGAACGCCTGCTCGAAGCGTTGCCGATCATCCCCCTCTTCGGATTCACGACGACGAGCCTCGTCGATCCAACGCTCGAGGGCTTCCACACCAATGCGCTCGACATCCACTTCCCGAAGTTCTGGCGCAAGACCGCCGGCGGAGCACACTCCAAGTGACGAGCTTCGTCCTGAGGCGCGCCCTGTGGTTCGCGGCCACGCTGTTCGTCGTCGTGACGACGTCGTTCGTCCTGATGCGCGCCGTGCGCGGCGGGCCCTTCGACGGCGAGCGCGCGCTGTCGCCCGCGATCGAAGCCAACCTGCGTGCGCGCTATCACCTCGACTGGCCGCTTTGGAAACAATACGCCGCGTACGTCGGCCCGTTCGAACTCGGAGAGAGTGGTCCGCGCGCGTTCGGGGGCGATGGAACCCGCACGTTCGGAGGGGTCCTGTCCGGGGATTTCGGCCCGTCCTTCCGCTACCGCGACGCGACGGTGAACGACATTCTCGCGCAATCGCTGCCGATCTCGCTCGCGCTCGGTTCGTTCGCGCTGGCCTTCGCCCTGGTCTTCGGCGTCACTGCCGGTGTCGCTTCGGCCCGCTTTTGGGGCAGCACGCTCGATGTAGGCATGCGCACGGTGGCGACGATCGGCATCGCCCTGCCCAACTTCGTCATCGCGGGGTTCCTCGTCGTCCTGTTCGCGTTCCTCGTGCCGCTCTTCCCCGTGGCCGGCTACGGCTCGTGGCGGCACCTGGTGTTGCCCGGCTGCGCGCTGGGGCTGCCCTTCGCGGCGTACATCGCCCGGCTCACGCGCGCGGGCATGCTCGATGCCCTCTCGAACGAGTGGATCCGCACAGCGCACGCAAAGGGACTCGCGCCGGGGACGATCCTGTACCGGCACGCTTTCCAGGCGGGAATCACTCCCGTCGTTTCGTACCTCGGTCCGGCGACGGCGGGCATCCTCACCGGCAGCCTCGTGATCGAGAAGATCTTCGCGATCCCAGGGCTGGGCTCGCATTTCGTGAACAGCGCGTTGAACCGCGACTACACGCTCGCCATGGGCGTCACGATCCTCTACACGGCGCTCGTGTGCGGCTTGAACGCGCTCGTCGACGTCGCGTACACCCGGCTCGATCCTCGCGTTGCGCTGGAGGACGCGTGAGGACGACGCCGTTTCGCTGGACGCTGACGCATCCGACTGGCGTCGTCGAGATCGAGCGCGGCTCGAGCCTCGTCGCGGAATCGTGGCGACGCTTGAAGCAGAACCGCTTCGCGCTGACGGCGCTCGTGTTCCTCGCGCTGGTGGGCGCGACGAGCTTTCTGGCGCCGCTCCTGCCGCTGCCCTCTCCCGCCGCCATGCGCCTCGATGGGGAACCGCTCGCGCCCGTGGCGCCCTGGACCGAGTTCGGAAACCACGGATTCCAGCGCGAATACTGGCGCCTGTCCGCCCTCGACGAAAGGCTCGTCGACGCGCGCGTGGCGCTGTGCGGCGACTGGCAGACCGGACCCTGGCTCGGGACGGATTCGAAGGGCCGCGACCTCCTCTCGCGCATCGTGTGGGGCAGCCGCACGTCGATCGCCGTCTCGCTGCTCGCGATGCTGACGAGCCTCGCCATCGGCGTGAGTTGGGGTGCGTTCGCAGGCTACGTCGGCGGGCGCGTCGACCGCGCGATGATGCGCATCGTCGACGTGCTCTATTCGCTGCCGTTCATCTTCGTCGTCATCTTCCTGATCACCGTGCTGCAGGGCTGGAAGGACGTGCTCGAGACGCGGCTTGGGATCGACCGCGAGGTCGTGTTCTACATCACCATCGGAGCGGTGTACTGGCTGACGATGGCGCGCGTCGTGCGCGGCCAGGTGTTGAGCTTGCGTCGAGCGGAGTTCGTGGAGGCGGCGCGCCAGATGGGCGCATCGACGGCGCGGATCTTGTTCGTCCACGTCGTGCCGAACGTGCTCGGCATCGTGATCGTGTACCTGACGCTGTCGATTCCGGCCGTCATGCTGTTCGAATCCTTCCTGACCTTCCTCGGACTCGGTATCGAGGCACCGAAGGTGTCGTGGGGACTGCTCGCAGTCGACGGATCGGAGACGATCACGCCGCTCGGCATCGATTGGTGGCTCCTCGTTTGGCCGGCCGTCGCCATGGGCTCGACATTGCTCGCGCTGAACGTGCTCGGCGACGGGATGCGGGACGCGCTGGATCCGAAGCTCGCGCCGCAACCGGCGGGGAAACACCGATGACGCGCGCGCTCGAAATCGCCGACCTGTCCGTCAGCTTCGGCACCGAGCGCGGCGTCGTGCGCGCGGTCGACGGCGTGTCGCTTCGACTCGAAGCCGGCGAAACGCTCGGAATCGTCGGC
>JBGATY010000318.1:0-3128 GCA_044228955.1 Planctomycetota bacterium
GCCTTCGCGATCGTGCTCGAGAAGATCCCGGCCAGCGTGGCCCAGTCCGTCGCCGCCTCGCTCACGATCCCGGTCATCGGCATCGGCGCCGGGCCGGGATGCGACGGGCAGATCCTGGTGAGCCACGACATGCTCGGGCTCTACACGCGCTTCCACCCGCGCTTCGTGCGGCGCTACGCGCAGCTGGGCGAGGAGATGCTGGGGGCGTTCCGCCGCTACGTGGGGGACGTCAAGGGGAAGAGCTTCCCGACGAAGGACGAGAGCTACTGATCGGGGCGTTCCGCGGCCGAAGAGGGTGGTCCGGGTCCCGACCGGACCCGACCGCCCCCCATGAAGAAGCTCCTGGTCGTCGACGATTCCTCGGTCGTGCGCGGCATCGTCGTGCGCGTGTTGCGCGAAGCCGGCCTGGGTGACGACGGCATCGTCGAAGCCGCGAGCGGGATCGAGGCGCTGCGGCGCATCGGCACCGATCCGTCGATCGGGCTCGTGCTGTCCGACGTGCACATGCCGGGGATGAACGGGATCGACTTCCTGCGCACGCTGCGCGAGCGGCGCACGAAGAGCGAGCTGCCCGTGCTGCTCCTCACGAGCGGCGATGCGCAGACGCTCGCAGCCTCGGCGCTCGAGGACGGCGCGAACGGGTGGCTCTTGAAGCCGTTCACGGCGGATTCGGTGCGCGCGGCGTGCGAGCCGTGGCTCGCGCGGTCGGACCGCTGAGCGAGGACTGCCTCAGGGCGGCGCAACACGAGCAGGGAAGAGTACGGGCTGGCGCGTCTACTGGATGACGAGGCGCGCCGCGTTGCTCGACGAGTACCTGCCTGCACCCGTGCAAGCGCTGTGGTTCTGGAAGACGTACTGGACCGTGAATGCGGTGCCCGGTTGGAGTGCCGGGATCGGCAGCGGGGTCTCGAGGTAGCCGAACTCGTCGGTGCGCACGCGCAACAGCCGATAGCCTGCGGCGAGATCGACGTGCAGCGTCGCTCCGCCGAAGGTCCGGGGAACCGCGGTTCTCCGCCCGATGAGGAGCGCGCCGCGCGCGTTCTCGGGAGCGCCGGAGCAGTAGAGGCCGAAGTCGGCGGCGCCCGAGGCGGGGCTGCGCCAGGCCTCGGTGACGATCGAGCCGTGACAGGCTGGGGTTCCGGCGCCAACGGGCGTGACGCCCGCGACGGTCAGGTCGAGGGTGATCGCGAAGCCGCTCGTGACTGCCCCGGGATAGGCGTACTGGAACGCGCCGGGCGTCGTCGGCATTTCACCCGGGTTCTGGACGATCCCACCGACGGTGACGGCACGGTCAGGCTGGACAGCGGCCGTGGTCCCGAACTTGGGCGATGGCCCGCCGAAGTGACGCAGGTGGAGCAACCGGCGGAGACGAGGATCGAATCGAGCGATCTGAACTTCGGAGCCCGGCCCAGGCGTCTCGTCGGCGGCGCCCGGAGTCGCGGGAAACGTGCTCCCCGGTTGTCCGAACGCGGAGACGACGCCGCTACGGTCGCAAGAGGGAGCCCCGAGCCCACCGCTGTTGTTGCTCGTGTAAGTCGAACCCACGAGGTGGGACCCATCCGCTGACAGGCGAGTGATACCGCCGCCGTAGTAGGACCATGGCGAGGGCTCCGGGGTCGGCAAGAACGAGTCTGGAGTCGTCGGGAAATCGCGGGACCGGGTCGTGAAATCAAAGGTGAGAGTGTCGAAGTCGTCCAAACTGAGTTGACCTGGGATTGCCTGATCGGAGGCGTCCGCCGATCCCAGGTATGTGCACCAGTTCAGGCTGCTCCCGTCGCTGGGAAGCTGCATCGCGAACAGAATGGTATTCGTGGGGTGGGGCTTCACGGGCATGAACGAGCCCGGGGTCGTGGGTAGGGTCGCTAGGACGACCGTTCCGACCAGGTCGACGTTTCCTGTGCGTGTCACAGCCACACGCCACGGGCCGGCTCTGCTACCGAAGATGCGCGACCATTCGAGGCCAGATCCATCTGCGCTCAGTCGAGCGACGAAGCCACCATAGTAGGATTGAAACGGTCCCGGCGATGGAATCGGGCCAATGGGTGGCAGTGTTGTTGGGAAGTCCGGCGCTCCGGTCGCTGCACTGTATCCACCAACAATCAGTGAAGATCCATCTGCATCAGCATGACAGTCAAGACCGTTTGTCTGACCCGAGGAAGAACCCTCCAAGAAGGTCGAGAAGTCCAGTGTCGCGCCGTCGCTGGACAGGCGAAAAACGAAGGCGGATGTCGTGGAATCGTGAATCCGGTCGAAGGCGCCGGGTGTCGTGGGGAACGACGCCGACTCGGTGGGTCCGGTGACGAGCAGGCGCCCAAGCGAGTCTGGGCTGATGGACGCGACATCGGAGGTTCCCGGGGCTCCAAAGGGCGGATCTCCCGAGCCGCCCAAGACCGCTGAATAGAGAGCGCTGCCGTCACTGCGCAGTCGGGCGATCGTGATGTAGCGCCCGCCGAAGGGGGTATGCCTGTAGGCTCCGGGCGTCGATGGATACGACTGGATTGCTGTGACTCCTGCCGCGAAGGTCGTGTCGTCCGGGCCGAGTCGAACGCGCTGGGTGCCTTCGGTTCCGCCGTTGGGCATCGCTGTGCCACCGAGGTAGGTGCCCCAGACGATTTCGGGATCGACTGTGAGTGAGAGTGAAGTGTCGAGCCCTTGCACGTCGAGACGCAGCGCGCCGGCGAGATCGACGACCCAGCGCACTTCGGCCGTGCGCCTCGATCCATCGGCCGCCGTCTGCCAGGCGACGACGGGCAGTTCATGGACGGCTGCGCTGCCGATGTTCAGCGCGAGCCCGGCCCCCGCCGCGGATGCGTGGGGCCCGAGCCAGCGTGCACGGACGACGCTCGGATCGACGCCCGGCGCGAGGACGAGGTCGTATTTCGCGCTCGGGCCCTCGGCTCGCAGGATGAGATCGACGCCCGGATAGATGTCGCGGTACTCGACGGCCGCGTAGGCGTGAGCGTTCGTCCGCCAGCGACTGGGATCGTTGCCGATGTAGTAGTGGTGCACGCCGGGCAACGGTCGGATGCCTCGTGGCTCAGGCATTCGCGCCCCGCCTTCGAAGACGAGCCGAACGTACGCGCCTTCACCGTCCGGAGCCGCGGCGTGGAATCCAAGTCCCTCGCACT
>JBGATY010000319.1:0-3126 GCA_044228955.1 Planctomycetota bacterium
CGAGACGTTCCCGGGCGTCCTGCGCACGGTGCCCGTGCGCCAGCTGCAGCAGGAGGTCCGCCTCAACGACCGCGCGATGAACCCGCGCGTCCTGGCGACGATCCCGGAGTACGTGAACGTGACCGGCCGGCCCACGTCCGAGGGGCGGTTCATCTCGCCCGAGGACCAGCTGCGCTACGCCAACGTGTGCGTGCTCGGCTACGAGGTCGCGCGCTACCTCTCGCCGTTCGAGACGACGATCGGCAAGCGCATCAAGATCGGCGCGGACTACTTCACCTGCATCGGCGTCCTGCTGCCGCGCGTGCCCCTCGGCGGTGACCAGCCGCGGCCGGGCGCGGACGTCACGGGTGAGGTCTTCCTGCCGCTCGAGACCGGACGCAAGTGGTTCGGCGACGTGCAGGTCAAGATCCGCAGCGGCTCGCGCGACATGGAAGAGGTGCAACTGCACGAGGTCATCGTGGAGGTCGCCGACCCGGCCAACGTGCTGCTCGTCGCCTCGGCCGCGCGGTTCATGCTCGAGAGCCAGCACAAGCAGAAGGACTTCGAGGTCGTCGTGCCGCTCGAGCTCCTGCTGCAGGCCGAGAAGACGAAGCGCACCTTCAACATCGTGCTCGGCTCGATCGCGGCGATCAGCCTGCTCGTCGGCGGCATCGGCATCATGAACGTCATGCTCGCGACGGTGACGGAGCGCACGCGCGAGATCGGCATCCGGCGCGCGCTCGGAGCGAAGAAGCGCCACATCACGACGCAGTTCCTGGTCGAGTGCGTGATCCTGTCGGTAGGCGGTGGACTCCTCGGCGTGGGTCTCGGCCTCCTGATCCCGCTCTACGTCGAGAAAAACTACAACCTGCCCTCGATCATCAAGGTGACCGATCCGATCCTCGCGTTCGGGATCTCGGCCCTGATCGGGATCGTGTTCGGCCTCTACCCGGCTTGGCGCGCAGCCAACATGGATCCGGTCGAGGCCTTGCGGCACGAGTGAGCACTCACTGCGTCCTGAGGATCTGGATCTCGCCCTGGCGGGCCAGGTCGATCGATTCGGCGAGGATGCGCGCCGCTTCGCCGGGCGCATGGAAGCCCATCGAGTTCTCGGCGGCGACGTAGTCCATCCGCCACTGGGCCTTGCGCTGGAAATCGCGCGCTGCCTTCAGCGCCTCGTCGGTCGCGCCGGCCTCTTTCGCCGTGGCGATCGCCCGAATCAGCGCGACCGTGGCCTTTTCCGCGCTCTCGAGCAGCTTGCTCGTGCGCTTCTGGATCGTGTCGACGCGCGCCAGGATTTCCTTCTCGGGATAGCGGTGACAGACCTCGCACGAGCGCGAGATGTTGAGCAACGGGCTCCGCACCTGGTGGTCCGAGATCTTCACGGCGCCTTCGCGGATGTACGGCATGTGACAGTCGGCGCAGGCCACACCGCTGCGCGAGTGGATGCCCTGGCTCCACAGCTCGAACTCGGGGTGCTGCGCTTTCAGAGTCGGTGCACCCGATTCGGCGTGCTTCCAGTCGGTCCAGCCCACCTCGTCGTAGTAAGCCTCGGCCGCGTCCATCGTGAGTCCCTTCGACCAGGGGTAGGTGACGCGCTTCTTCGGCGGCGCGAAGTAGTACTCGACGTGGCACTGTCCGCAGACGAACGAGCGCATTTCCTGCCGGCTCGCGGCCACGTTGGGGTCGTAGTCGCTCTTCTTCTCGCCGTCGCGCCACTGGAGGATGCTCGGGAACTGCGGCAATTCCTGCGTCGAACGCGCCAGCGCCGCGATGCCTTCCAGGAAGGCGGGCCGGGTGACGCGCAACTGCATCGACTGCGGATCGTGGCAATCGATGCACGCCACGGGATGCGTGACGAGCTTCGATGCCTCGGTGAACGGCATGGCACAGACTTCCTCGAAGCCCTTGAAGAGCTGCTGCTTGCCGTTCGGCGAGAAGAGGGCATCCGACAGAGTCCCCGGCGCGCCGGCGGAGAGACCGGCCTGGCGGTAGGCCTGGGTGTTCGAGGAGTGGCACTGCAGGCACGAGCCAGGCTGCTTGAACTTCGTGACGCGCTCGGTCTCGCGCTGGTCCGAGAGCATGTAGGCGTGGCCGCGTTCCTCGCGGTAGTCGATCGAGAAGGCATACCCAGCGAACAGCGTGCGCAGGCGCGGATCCTGGTCGAGTTTCTGGATGGCCTCCGAGCCTCCGAAGCGCGTGCGGGCGATGTCGACCGTGCGCTTGTAGGAGTCGTACTGGCGCGGGAAGTTCTGGCCCCAGACGGCCGGATCGATCGTGGTCTCGTCCACGTTTGCGAGGCGAAGGACCTGCTCGCGCGCCTCCAGCTTGCGCTCGTGGATGTTCTCGAGGAGGAGCATGACTCCGACCGTCGCGAGGGCGACGACGGCGACGAGAGCGAACAGTGCTGTTTTCTTCATCAGGATTCGGGTCGCGAGAGGAACTGGAAGGGAAGGAACGCGCGTGAGTCAGCGTGCCGGACCATGTCCGACGTCCGCGTGGCAGTGCACGCAATCCGCCGTGCCGTCGAAGTCCGTCCCGGCTGCCGGATGGGCGATGTCGGAGACGAGCGCGGCGTGACAGCGCATGCAGTTCTCGCGCACGTCGAGCAGGTCCTTCGCGGTGATCCGGATCGGTTCGTGGAAATCGTTGAGGGTGAAGCCCTTCGAGTGCCGCCAGCCGTGATCGATCTTCGTCAGGTACTTGCGCAGGAAGGGGTGAGGCGTGTGACAGTCGTTGCAGGTCGCGTACGCATGGTGGGCGGCCTTCTGCCAGCCGTCGTACTGCTCGCGCATGACGTGACAGTTGACGCACGACTTGGGGTCGTCGGACAGGTAGCTCCCGCCGTTCGCGACCACGAACGTGTGCGCGGAAACGCCGCAGAACACGCCCACGGCGACGACGAGGGCGAGGACTGCGACACGGAGACTGCGGGGGGGCGCTGACACGCGTGGTTTCTGGTTTCGCGCGAGAGTGCGAAGTTGGCGCGTACGCTACGGGATCGATCCGCGGCAGGAAAGGTCGATCTCGGCGTCGACGCACCGGACAAGTGCGTAGCGAGCCCAGGCGTCAGAGCAACGGCGCACGCAGGGCCAGAGCTTCGGCGAGATGGGCCTTGCGCACCACCTCTTGGCCGTCCAGGTCGGC
>JBGATY010000031.1:0-24418 GCA_044228955.1 Planctomycetota bacterium
TCGCGCGACCGACTCGAACAGGAAGAACCAGATTCCGACAGCGAACAGGAAGTACGGAGCGAACTCCGCGAACGACTGCGCGGTGATGATCCTGGCCCAGGGCGTGAAGGGCAAGAGCAGGGCGCGAACCAGTGGATGCGACGCGAAACGGTCCAGCGTCCAGGTTCCGGTGCCCGTGCCCGATTCGAAGAGCTCCTCGTGATCGCCGAGGCTGCCGTTCGCGTACATGACGGCCAGGACGACGAACAGCACGAACCCGATGCGCACGAGGACGCGTCCCGGGAAGTACTTGGCGAGCCTCCCGATGCGGCTCTCGGCCCCCCCGAGGAGGAGCGCCGCCCCCTGGCCCACGATGGGAATGGTCATCATCCCGACGAACACGCCGCAGAACGCGTACACGCTGCTCGTGCGCACCGCCGCTCCGATGCCGAACAAGAGCCCTGCGAAGAGCGACTTCATCATGCTGACGAACAGGCGGTAGCGCACGAGTTCGGAGCGCGTGATCGGCGCGGAAAAGCCCAGCTCGATCTCGTCCTTCGGCAGGTACAGCCCGCGATAGCTGAGCGCGCCGACGATCGTCAGCACGAACAGGACGAACATCGAGATCTGCGTGACGACGAACACGTCCGGACCGACGCTCGAGATCTGCCGGCCCGCCATCGCGTTGACGAACACCATCGAGATCCAGGACACCGCCGCCAGTCCGCCGACGATCAGGAAGATCCAGTGTTTCGGCTGTTTGAGTCGCCGGAACTGCTTGCGCATTCCGCCGCGGAACTTCAGGCGGAAGAGCAAGCGCATCGCGGGACTGCCGAAGAATCCGCTCACGCCGGTTCAGTTCGCTTTCGGTTCCGTGATCGAGAGGAAGATCTCCTCGAGCGATCCGCCGCCCGAACTGAACGCGGCACGCAGCTCGGTGAGCGTGCCGGCGAACACCTTCTTGCCGCGGTGCACGATCAGGAGCCTGTCGGCGAGCTCCTCGATCAATTCGAGCAGGTGCGAAGAGAGGATCACGGAACTCCCCTCGCGCGCGAGCGATCGGATCGCGTCCTTGGCCGAGCGGATGCCGCGCGGGTCGAGTCCCGAGAGCGGCTCGTCCATCAACACGACGCCGGGCCTGTGCAGCCACGCGCAGCAGAACGCCAGTTTCTGACGCATGCCCCGCGAGAGCTCTCCGCCGAGCGCTTGCCGCTTCTCGACGAGTTCGAAGGTCGTGAGCAACGCCTCGGCACGCGCCTCCCAGTCCTTTTCCCCGTACAGCGCGGCGGTGAACCGCAGGTGCTCGTCGATCGTCAGGTTGTCGAACGGCTGCGGATCGTCCGGTATCCAGGCCAGCTCGCGCTTCGCGTTCAGCTCGTTTTCCACGAGGTCGTGACCGCGAATGACCACGCGTCCCGCCTGCAAAGGCAGGATCCCCGCGATCGAGCGCAGCGTGGTCGTCTTGCCCGCCCCGTTCGCGCCGACCAGGCCCAGGATCTCGCCCTCGGCGACCTCGAAGGACAAGTCGGTCACCGCCGCGTTGTCCTCGTATGCCTTGGAGAGGCCCTCGACGCGCAGCGCGACGCGGCGAGGCGCCAGGGGAACGAGCGGTTGTTCGAGTCCCGACGCGAGCGGCGCGCCCTCCGCGAACGGGGACGGGAAAGGCGGGACTTCGTGGGACATGCGTGTCGAGTTCTTGGACGTGCGCCGGTTTCCCACGCCCGGGGATGGATCGGACGCCGACGGGCGTCCAATATTAGTGTCTCAGCGCCCAGACAACAGAACCGAGGAGGATCTCATGGCAACACCCGCGCAAACTTCGAGCACCGGCCCGTTCACGCTTCCCCCGCTCCCGTACAAGGACGACGCGCTCGCGCCGTTCATCACTGCCAACACGCTGTCGTTCCACTACGGCAAGCACCACAAGGCGTACGTCGACAACTTGAACAAGCTCACCGAGGGCAAGCGCTACGCCACGCTGAGCCTCGAGGAAGTCGTCAAGGCGAGCGCGAAGGAATCCGCGGACGCCGGCATCTTCAACAACTCGGCGCAGGTGTGGAACCACACCTTCTACTGGAACAGCATGAAGCAGGGCGGCGGCGGCGCTCCGACCGGCAAGCTCCTCGAGAAGATCGTCGCCGACTTCGGCAGCTTCGACGCCCTGAAGACGCAGTTCGCGGACGCAGCCAAGACGCAGTTCGGCAGCGGTTGGGCCTGGCTCGTCCTCGACGGAGGCAAGCTCAAGGTGACGAAGACCGGCAACGCGGATTCGCCGCTCGCTCATGGCCAGAAGGCGCTCCTCACGTGCGACGTCTGGGAGCACGCCTACTACCTCGACTTCCAGAACCGCCGACCCGACTACGTCGCCGCGTTCCTCGACAAGCTCGTGAACTGGGACTTCGCGGCCGCGAACCTCGCGCGCTGAACGCGAGCGGTCCGGACGATCAGAGCGAGCCGGTGGTCTTGGCGAGCCCGGTGACGACCTTCGAGAGGCCCGCCGTCACGCGCGCCATCTTGGCGCAGTCGAGTCGTTCGACCGTGTCCCATAGCGTGCCGACCTTGTCGTAGCGGAACGTCCCCGTGTCGGTCGCGACCAGCGCGGGGAAGCCGAAGTTCGCGAAGGCGGCGTAATCGCCCGAGCCCATGCCGGGCGTGAATCCGGGAAGCACGATGCCGTGGCAGGGAAAACGCACGGCCTTCCTGAATTCGCCCGCGGAGGCGCGCACGAGTTCTCGCGAGCCGAGTTGTCCCGCGAAGCACACGAAGTTGCCCGCGCTCGGATAGAAGCTGTTGAGCGGAAAGGGCAGCGACTGCGAGCCGGGCGTGTCCTTGTACTGGCCCAGACAATCGAAATCGATCATGCCCACGATCTTGTCGCCGCGCTTCTTCGCCTCGCGAGCATAGTGCCAGGCCCCCGACCTCTCGTCTCCAGCGAGGGAACCCGCGCCGTTGGCGAAGAAGACGACGCGGATCGAGCGCTCGTTCGCCGTCTCGCCGAGGAGGCGGGCGACTTCGAGCAGGACCGCGCATCCCGACGCGTTGTCGTCGGCGCCCGGCGACTTGCCGTTGCTGTCGTAGTTCGCGCCGAGCAGGATCAACTCGTCCTTCTTGCGCGTGCCGACGAGCGTCGCCTCGAGGTTGATTGCGTTCGATCCCTTCGAGTCGAACAGGATCTCGCGCACGTCCAGATGCGCCCGCTTCAACTGAGTCGACAAGTAGCGCAAGGTGTCGGCGGTCGCGGCCGGATACCCATATCCGCGCGCGCCGATGTCCTGGGCGAGCGTCTCGACGTGGCTCTTGAGGCGGTCTTGGAGCGACGACTCCTCCTCCGAGAGCGGGCCCACCATCGTGGGCACCGTGTCACCGGGCATCTGCGTCATGAACGCCAAAGAGCCACCGGTGAAGGCGGCGATCACGATCAACCAGAACAGAAGTGTTTTCACGGCAAGGGATCCTCTCCGTGTGCTCTTTCGAGCGTCCGGGGGGTTCGACTTGACAAAGGACGCCAGACCGCTGCGCCGAGGCCGAGAGCACCCCAAAGGGCGACACGTGGGGCTGGATTCGGGCCCCTCGATCCCCGAAACTCCCCGCGCGTCCGCATGATCCCCGAACTCGTCGCCCACCGCGGATATGCGCTGCGCTATCCGGAGAACACGCTCGTCGCCATGGAGGCGGCCATCGCCGCGGGGGCGCGCTTCGTCGAGTGCGACGTGCAACTGTCGGCCGACGGCTATCCGGTGTTGATGCACGATCGCACGTTGGAGCGCATGTGCGGCGTCGCCGCGCCCGTCCACGAGATGTCGCTCGCCGACCTGCGCGCGCTCTCGTGCGGCGAACGCGCCAAATTCGGCTCGAAGTTCGCGAGCGAGGGCATCGCGAGCCTGGCGGGGTTCGTGCAACTGCTGCGTCGGCATCCGCACGTCACTGCGTTCGTGGAGATCAAGCGCGTGTCGATCGAGCGCTTCGGCCGCGAGCGCATCCTCGAGCGCGTGCTGCCGGCCATCGACGCGGCCGTGCACCAGTGCGCGCTCATCAGCTTCAGTCTCGAGTTCCTCTCGGCCGCGCGAGCCGCGCATCCCGTGCCCCTCGGCGCCGTCTTCGACACCTGGCCCGAGCGCGAGCAGAAGATCGTCTCGGAGATCGATCCCGAGTACGTGTTCTGCGACGTCGACGGCTTGCCGAAAGCGGGCCGAGTCGAACACGGGCGCGCGCAGATCGCCATCTGGGAAGTCGACGACCCGCGCGTGGCGCGAGAACTCGGCGAGCGCGGCGTGCACCTCGTCGAGACCTTCCAGATCGCGGAGATGCGCGCACGCCTTGCGGGGCCGGCCGGCTAGACAGCGGAGATTTCCGCGCGAAAACGCGCGTAGCGAGCGCTGAGGCCTGCGTTCGGTCGCGGCTCGAACCGCCGTCCCGGAGACTCGCTGAAGCACGGTGCCGCTTGCACCAGCCATCCCAGACCGCGCGCGGTCGCTTCGGGATCGTCCGCGCGCCGCACGGGAACGCCTGACAGGTCGGCGAGCCGCTGACACAGGCCGGAGAGCCTGGCGAGTCCCCCGCCGACTCTCACGAGCGTGGGTTTTTGAAGCACGATCTCCATCTCGAAGAGGATCGCGACCACGAGGAAGACGACGCTCTCGAGCACCGCGACGATCTTTCCTTCGCGCGAACCTCCACCCACGAAGCGCGATTCGAACGTCGGGTTCCAGAACGGCGCGCCGAGACCGGAAACGCCGTTCAGGAAGAGGGGCGGTTCGAGTTCGCGCTCGAGCCAAAGGTCGAGATCGGGCTCGCTGTCGTGCATCTCGAGCTCCAGGATCGCGTGCCGGAGCGCGCTGCCGGCGCCGTTCACTGTGCCTTCGAGCGCGAACATGGTGCGCAGCGAGTCCGCGAAGACGACGCTCTTCAAAAGACGCGGCGCCTCGATCGTGGAGTCCGCGCACGTGCGTTGCACGAACGCGCCAGTGCCGAAATTGACGTGAACCTCGCTCTCACGCGGTTCCCCTGACGCGAACAGCGCTGCGGACTGATCGCCCGTGATCACGGTGAGTGGAATCTTGCGCGTCCCGATGTCGAGAGAACCGTGCGCGTCGCGAGTGGGCACGCATTTCGGCAGGGCCGCGATCGGGACGCCGAACAGATCGCACAGGCGCGGGTCGAACGCGCGCGTATTGACGTTCCAGAGCAGCGTGCGCGAGGCATTGGCCGGATCGGCGACGATCGGACGCTCGTCCAGCAGTCGGCAGGCGAGGAAGCTCGACAACGGCCCGAACGCCAATCGGCCTTCACGGAGAGCGGCGCCGACGCCGGGCACCTCGGCGAGCATCCACGCGAGCTTGGATGCTCCGTAGTGCGGCGACAGCCGGAGGCCCGTTCGCTCGCGCACGAAAGCCCCGTGCGCGGCGAGTTCGTCGATGCGCGCGCGAGCGCGCCGATCTTGCCACGAGAGGACCGGCGTCAGCGCGCCTCCGGTCGTCCTGTCCCAGGCGACGACGCTCGAACGCTGCGTGGCGAGGCCGGCCGCGACCAGTTGGCCGCCGCGCTTGCCGAGGAACTTGAGCGCGTCCTTCGTGGCTCGGCGCAGGGAGCGCACGATCTCCTCCGGGTCCTGCTCGACGCGATCGTCGTCGAGTCGGACCTCGGCGACATCCTGCTGCCCGTGCGCGATCGACTTGCCCTCCGCGTCGAGGACGATCGCGCGCGAAGCGTGGCCGCCCTGATCGAGCGCGAGGACGAGTGCCTCGCTCATCGCACCCCATCCGCTGTCGTCGCCGGAGACGAGCGCGCCCCACCGCGAAGGGCACGGAGGGGCGTGCTCACCAGGTCACCGGCCTGGGCCGCCGCGCGAAGCGGCGTGAAAGCAAGGGCGCGTCGAGCGCGTCGACGCTGATTCGTGGCGACGTCCGAACTCGTTCGGACACGCTTGTCATCGACCACGCTCGACGCTCCCTTGAGCCCGATTCGCCCCCGGATTCTCGAGGCCTGGAATGCGCTCGCCCTCGACCGCGACGCGCTGCGCGTAGAGACTCGACAACCGCTGGGTCACGGCCCCCGCGCGCTCGGTAACGAACCGGCCGTCGATCTCGCGCACGGGTGTCAACGCGCCGAGCGTACCGGTCGTGAAGACCTCGTCCGCCGTGTGGAACTCGGCCAGTGACAGGCGCTTTTCACTGCACGGGATTCCCGCCGAGCGGCACAGTTCGAGCACGAGCGCGCGCGTCAGGCCAGGCAGGCAATGGTCGGCGATGGGCGTGCGGACCGCGCTGCGGTCGACGAGGAACAGATTGGCGGCGTTCGTCTCGGCCACGAAGCCGTCGATGTCGAGCATCAGGGCGTCGTCCGCGCCGGCGTTGTTCGCTTCGATCTTGGCGAGGATGTTGTTCAAGAGGTTGGCGTGGTGAATGCGCGAGTCCAGGCACATCGGCGGATTGCGGCGCACGGAGGAGGTCACCAGCTTGATACCGAGGTCGGGTCGCACGAGAGCCTTCCACTCGGGGATCACGATCAGGCATGCACCCGAGCGATTGAACCTCGGATTCATGCCGGAGGTGATCTTCTCGCCGCGCGTCAAGGTCATGCGCGCATGCGCTCCGTCGCGCATCCCGTTCGCCGCGAAGGTCTCGAACACGGCGCGCCTGATTTCCTCGCGCGCGGGAACGCCCTCGAAGGCGAGAGCCTTGGCCGAAGCCAGCATTCGGTCCACGTGACCGTCGAGCTGGAACACGCGGCCGTCGTACACCCTCAAGCCTTCCCACACCGCGTCGCCGCCCTGGACGGAGGCGTCGAACACGGAGACCCTGGCCTCGGCTCTCGGAACGAGCCGTCCGCCCACGAACACGAGGACGGATCCGTTGCGCGGATCGGGTACGGCGGGATGCATGCGGGACACGATGTCGAATCGACGCGCGGGTGGGAAGGTGAAATGGCTGCGCGGGCTTGCGCTCGAGCGCATGGCTCTCGATTCTCTGCGCATGAAAGCCGTCGCCACCCTCGCGCTCTGCCTGCCCCTCGCCGCCTGCCAGTCCACTCCGCCGCCGGTGAACCCGCCGAGCGCGGACTTCGATCTGGCGCGATCGGATCCCCGCGCGATCGCGATCGCCGACCAGGTCATGGAGGCCTTGGGCGGCCGGGCGGCCTGGGATGCGACGCGGTGCGTGCAGTGGAAGTTCGCCAGGAAGCGCACGCTGTGCTGGGATCGCTTCACCAACGATTTCCGTCTCGACGACGGCGGGCGCGTCGTGCTGATGAACCTCGTGACGGGACAGGGACGGGTCTTCGAAGGCGGCGAGGAGGTCGTGCGCGACGCCGACAGGCGGCGCGAACTGCTCGACAAGGCCCACAAGATCTGGGTCAACGACTCGTACTGGCTGTTCGCGCCGTACAAGCTCAAGGACAGCGGCGTGACGCTCACCTGGCGTCGCGAGGACAAGCTCGACGACGGGCGCGCGGCCGACGTACTGCGACTCGAGTTCGACGGCGTCGGCGTCACTCCCGACAACGCGTACGACGTGTGGGTCGCTCGGGACACGCGTCTGGTCGAGAAGTGGAGCTACTACAAGTGGCGGAACGACGCGCAGCCGGCGCTCTCGACGCCGTGGAGCGAATGGCGGCGCTACGGCGGGATCCTGCTCGCTTCCGATCACGGCGCGGGTCCGGCGACGAACGAAATCGTCGTGTACCAGGAGCCTCCCGCGCGGCTCTTCGACGCGGCTCTGCCCTGACGACGGCACGCCCCCCACCCGGCGCTCGAGTGGGGCTACGCTCCAGCGCGCAGCGCCCTTCGCGTCAGCGCGTCGAAGTGCGGGCGGCACTCGTCGAGCAGCGGCTCCAGGCGCGCCGGAAACGGCTCCCGCTTCGGCGAATACGGTTCGAATCCGCTCGAGCGGTGCACGCTCGCGTACCAGTGCGGCGCCCACACGCCGTCGAACTCGCGCGGGCCGCTCCTCCACGACGTCATCGCCGGGTCGAAGGCGATCCCGACGCGCCGGCACAACTGCGTGAGCACGCCGCGCGGGTCTTTCAGGATCTCGCTCGCGACGAGCACGGGCGGATCCTGCCCGATCCTTTCGAGTTCGCGCAGGATCTCCGACTGCGCGGCGTAGCCCGTGTCGCGCAAGCTCGGTTCGGGGATGTTCGCGGCGAGCGAGGGCAGCATGTCGAGCGGATCACGGGTCAAGAGCACGTTGGTCGTGCGCGCCAGGAAGCCGCGGTCGAGATCGAGCAGATGGTGCGCCATCTGCTTCAGGAAGAGCACCGGCCTGTCGCAAGGGCCCAGGACGATCTCGCGCACGACACGCTCTCCGTCGAGATCCTGCGCCGCGAGCACGTCCTCGCGCCCCGGGTGATCGACTCCGGAGCGCGCCAGATAATGCGCATAGAGCGGTTCGTCGACGACGCGCGTGTCCGTGCGCTCGGCGAACGAGTACATGAGCGCCGTGGACACGTTGCGCGGTCCCGACCACACGTTGAGGCGCAGCACCGGGTTCACAAGGCCCATCGATACCGCCGGAGGCCTGGCATTTCACGCTGCTCGTGGATGGATCCGCCCAAGTCGGTTAGAAATCACCGCGAGGGAGAAGACGTCCATGAACGACACGCCGAGTTGGGGGCTTGTGATCATCCGCATCGCCGTCGGATTCCTGCTGCTCCTCCTCGGATGGGAGCACATGCAGGCCGGGGACAGCGCGTCCATCGTCTCGCGCGCGGGCGAGGCCTACGCAGCGAGTCCAGAGTTCGTGCGTTCCTTCGGCGAGAACGTCGTACTCGAGCATCCGTGGTTCTTCGGAAACGCCGTCGTGCTCGGGGAAATCGCAACCGGGTTGTGCCTGTTCCTCGGGATGCTCACGCGTCCGGCCGGCTTCGTGGGCGCGTTCCTGTTCGCCAACGGCTTCTTCACCGTGCCCGAGTCACAGCGAGCGCTGTGCGTCGTGCTGGCCGTCTGCTGCTTCGCGTGCGGACTCTCACGCGCCGGCCGGCGTTCCGGGGCCGACGTGTTCCTCGACGAGCGACTGCCGCGCTGGCTGACGTGGTCCTCCGCCTCCGCGCAGGCGGCGGACGACTGATCAGCGCACGAGCTTCAGCAACGCCGCGACGGCCTTGTCGATGCCCGCCGCGACGTCTGCGATCCGCGCGTCGTACATGTAGGCTGGCGACGTGACGATGCGATTCTCCTCGTCGACGCACAGACCGTCGACGGGGCACACCACGTGCCTCGCCCCCAGCGCCTCGAGCGCGCCCGCAGTGCCCGCATCCTCGCCGATGGTGAGCTTCAAGTGGGCCTGCTCTTCACGCAGCGCCAGGGCCAGGGTCGCGGGGGCGATGCACCACGCGCCGATCGGCTTCTTGGCGCGGAATGCGTCGCGCAGGAACCGCGCGACGCCGGGCTCGACCTTCGCGTTCGGACCCGCGGAGGCGAAGGTCGAGAGGTTCTTGGCCGCGCCGTATCCGCCCGGGAGCGCGATCGCGTCGAAGTCGGCGGCGCGCGCCCGGGCGATGTCCAGGATCCTGCCGCGCGCGATCCGCGCCGACTCCACGAGCACGTTGCGGGTTTCGCTCGCTGGCTGCCTGCGCGCGTGATCGGTCACGCCCGCCTGGGCCACGTCGGGCGCGAGACAGGTCACTTCGGCGCCGGCGCGATCGAGTGCGAGCAGGGTCAGTACCGCCTCGTGGATCTCGCTCCCATCGAGGAACCCACAACCCGAGAGAATGACGGCGACCTTGACCATGAGTTCCTCTAGAGCGGCTTGACGGCGCAATCGCCGCGGATCTCGAGCTGGCATCCGAGCCGGGCGCCCTTGACATCCGTGCACATTTCGAGCGTGTCGAGCTCGTCGCCGCTCGCCGGGTTCACGTTGTCGGCTCCGGAAGTGAACGTGAGCACGCACGTGCCACAGCTCCCGATCTGGCAACCGAAGTCGTGCAGACCGGGATGGTCGTCGCAGAACTCGAGGAAACTCGTGCCGACCGGCACCTCGAACGTCTGATTGGATTTCTCGAACTTCAGCTTCGGCATCGTCGGGATTCCTCTGCGGGTCGAATGGCGGCGAGAGACTCTACGCGCACGCGAGAAATCCGCAAGGAGCGGCGGGGACAGTCTCCACACGGATTGCTAGGTTGCGCGCGTGCGCCGTCCCATCCCCGCCCCCGAACTCCCGAACGACCCGGCTGCTCCGCGCGCGCCCCGCGCCCCATCGACGGGCCGGCCGGCGCGGGTGTGGCTCGTGCGGCACGCCGAAGTGCACGAGGACTGGCAGGAGCGCGCCTACGGCGACTTCGACGTGCCGCTCTCCGAGCAGGGACTGGCGGAGACGCGCGAGATGGCCGAGCGTTTCGCGGACCTCGACATCCGGAGCGTGGCTTCGTCGCACTTGATGCGCGCACTGCGGATGGGCTGTTCGATCGCCGAGAGCGTCCACGCGCCTCTCGCGATCGATCCGCGCCTGCGCGAAGTTTCGCGCGGCGCGTGGCAAGGGCTCCAAACGAACGAATTCCGCGCCCGCTGGACCGCCGACGCCGAGAGTTTTCGCGCCGATCCATGGCGCTGGAAGGGTCATGGCGGAGAGAGCAGTGCGGACATGTTCGAGCGCGCCTGGCCGGTGGTCCTCTCCCAGGCGGCGAGCGCAGGCGGGGCGGACGTCGTGATCACGAGCCACTTCAACCTGATCCGCGCGCTCATCGCGGGCGCACTCGGCCTCAATGGCCACGAGACCTTCGCGTTCCAGGTCGAGACCGCGCGCGCCTGCCTGCTCGTCGACGACGGCAGCGCGTGGTCCGTGCCCGTGCGTAACGTGGCCGATCCGCGCGCTTTCGGGTCAATTCGCGGCGCGGCCCAATAGTCCGCGCTTCACGAGGTCTTCGATCAGTTGAGAGCCGTCGTCCCCGCGCGCCAGGGCCGGCTGATGGAGCACCGCGCGCGCCTTGTCGACGCCGTCGAACCACCGGGTCGCGGCCTCGTTCAAGCGCGCCCTCGCGGCCTCGCATTCCGCGGCTGCGTCGAGGTGCCCGAGTTGGAGATTCGACACGCGATCGTGCAGGTAGGTGCGCGGCTCGTTCCGATGGTCGAGCGCATCTCCATACCAGGAGCGCACCATCCGCGGATCGAGCCCGGTTCCCGGGAAGCTCGTCTCGAAACAGTAGCGCGCGTCGATCGCGACCGTGCCGTGCTGCAGTCCGCCCGAGGCAAACGCGTACTCCCTGGCCGGCGCCGTGCCCCCGTGCAGCGCGTCCAGTAGCGAAACACCCTGCATGGTTTTCGGGATCGCGATGTCGTGGAGTCGCAGCAGGGTGGGCGCCACGTCGAGCGAACTCACGAGGGTGTCGCTCTGCACGCCGCGCTGCCCCTCGAATTTGAGCGCCGGCCGAATGATGAGTGGCACGTGCAAGTCGACGTCGGACAACGTCCCCGAATCGAGGTAGAGACCGGACTCGCCGAGGGACACTCCGTAGCTGCCGACGACGACGATGGTCGTGTTCTCGAGCCAGCCGCGACGGCGCATGTTGTCGAGGAGCCGCGCGATCTTGCCGTCGAGTTGTCGCAGGGCGCCGTCGTACCGCGCCTCGTACTCGCCGAGCGACAGCGTTCCTCCGGACCAGCGGCCACGCGGCACGGCGAAGAACACGTGCTCTCCGTCGGCCACAGGCGGCACGTGGGAGAGCCCCGCTCGAGGCTCGAAGAACGTGTCCCAATGCGGATCCAGGTCCGTCCGCTGCCACAAGCGCTCGAGGTCGCCGACGTGCATGTACGCGAACCAACTGCGCGCCGGCGGGTGCGTGTTGAGCCAGCTCATGAATTTCGCGGCGACGCCGTCGAAGCCGACCTGAGTTGGTGCCGCGGTTTCACTCTCGCGGTAACCGAGCATCTGCTGGAAGCCCTTGGCGAAACCGTGCACCTGGTTCAGCGACGCGCCGTCGACGAACGCCGCCGTTTCGAACCCGTGCGCGAGGAACTGTTGCGGCAGACGCGGCAGCGCGTCGGGGATGTACCAGGAGGCGAGTTCGCTCTCGGGGCCCGTGAGCTTGACGTTCGGGCGCTGCGCGAGCCTCGGATCGCAACCCGTGAGGAGCGCGGCGTGCGCCGGCAAGGCCTCGGGTGACGGGCTCCAGGCCGACTTGAACGACACGCCCTGCGCGGCGAGACCGTCCAGCACCGGCGTCGTGCTCCGGTCGTAGCCGAGCCCGCTCACGTGATCGGCGCGCAGGGCGTCGATCGCGATCACGAGGATTCCGCGACCCTTGAACTCGCCGGTCGGCTTCGGACCGCACGCGAACAGCGCGAGTACGCCGAGGCACAACCACGTCCGCTTCATCGGAGGAGACGGTCGCACAAGGACCCCGGTGATCGCAAGGAGCGTGCTTCAGCGCTCCAGGGCGAACACCGCGCTCCGCGGCACCCACCCCTCGAGACCGTCGTCGACGCGCACCTTCGTCCAGTCCGGCAGATCGTCGACGTGACGGACGATCGCGCCGGGGGCGAGTTCGAACGTGGTCGCGGCCTTCTCGCGCGGTTCGCTCTTGCACGCCGTGCCGTCGGGTTGGACGACGAGCATCGGTCGCCGTCCCTCGCGCAGCCAATGATCGAAACACGGCAGGCAGGCGAGGATCGCGAACAGACCGGCGCCCACGGCCGACCAGCGTGCCAGCCGTCCTCCGCGCAGCGCCTCGAAAGCGAGAGCCGCGGCCAGCACGAGCATCCCAAAGAGCGCGAGCCAGCGCGCCTCGGCGGCGGTGAACGAACCAAGGAGCCGCTTCGACGTGCTCGCCAGGTCGCCCCGATCCGCCGGATCGAGCTTGGAACGGCTGCGAGCCTCCTCGAGGTTCGTCCAGGTGTCCGGGTCACGCGGTCGCAGCCGCAGGGAGGCCGTGTACCAGCCAACCGCTTCGAGGGTCCGGCCCTCGCGGAAGGCGACGTTGCCGAGGTCGTAGAGCACGCGCGCGCGCTCTGCTCCGCTCGGCGGATGGGCGGTGTCGTCGAGGACGCTCAGCCACTCGGTCCGCGCGGTCGCCAGATCGCCGCGACGGTAGGCTTCGATGGCGCGCTCGTCGCCCGCGACGGCGTGACCCACGAGCGTCCCGAGGAACACGAGGAGCAGCGCGAGGAAGCGTGCCGGCATGGTCACAGTCCTCCCTTCAAGAGAGCGTCGGCGACGCTCGTGATCGCGTCCGCGCCTAGGCGTTCGTCCGCGCCGTTCCACGTGCGCTCGTCGAGTCTCCTCGTCAGATCCTGCAAGGCGGCGAGTGCGGCGGCTTCCGGCAATTCATCGACGCCGCTCTCCGCTCGACTCCGTGCCCAGGCGGCGAAATCGCGCCCGACCCACGCCTCGCTCGGTTCGCCGGTCCGCGCGGAGAGGAACCGCCGCAGCGCGCGGTGCTCTTCGCTCGCGGATTTCGCCGTGACCAGGTCGCGCGACAGCATGGCCCTGGCCCGACGGCGCTGCTTCGCGCGCGCCGAGCCCGGATCCTCGCGCTTGCGCACGGCCGTCCGCAGTGCGAGCCAGCCTACGAGGACGAACCCTCCCGTCCCGACGAGCACGCCCGAACCCGGCCCAGACCCGCCCTGACCGCTCTCCGGTCTGGTCTGGATGTCGCGGATGTCGCTCTGCACGTCGCGCGCTCCGGGCTCGTCGGTCAGCGCCGAAGCGTTCTTCAGCGGCGATACGCTGATCGTGATCGGCGCCGTCGAGAGAGTCCGGTACTTCTTCGTGGCGAGGTCGAAGTAGGCGAGGGGGACCGGCGGTATCTCCTTCACGTCGGCCGAGAGCGGCGCGATGTCGTACGTGACCGACCGGCGGTCGAAGCTCTTGCGATCGTTCGATCCGTACACGCGGAAGCCCTTGAACCCGTCGAGTCGAGCGATGTCCGGCGGCACGAAGAACTCGAGGTTGCCCTGTCCCGTCCAGTCGACGGTGAGCTTGATCGAGTCGCCCACCTCGACCTGGCGGCGATCGGCGGTCGCGTTCACCTGGAGGGTGCCGACCGCGCCCGAGAACTCGATCGGTTGACCTTCCGTGGGCAGCTTCGCCACGTCGATCGTCGGCGAAGGCGAGCGCTTGTAGTAGGAGACTCCCGGGTCGGGCTTCGAGAAGAAACCCTCCTGCGCCGCGCGACCGAACTCGAAGTCGGATGTCGGCATCTGGAGCGGACCGGAGCGCGTGGCGACGAAGCGTTTGCGCACGCGCAGCACGAAGAACGATCGGCCGCCGACCTTCTGCTCCCCCACCTGCTCCGCCACGATGCGCGAGCGTTCGTTGAGGAGCAACTGGGTCGTCTGCACTCCGCCCGCCACCGGCGGCGGGTCGAGTTCGAGCAGGCCGCCGAGGCCGCCGAGCCAGGGCACCGACAGCTTCGCGTAGTTGATCTGTCGCGTGAGCGAGGAATCCCAGCCGAAACGCATCTCGACCGTGAACGGCTGCCCCTCGACGACCTCCTTGGGCGCGTCGATCTCGAACAGGCCGAACTCGTCGCCCTGGATGTCGTCGACCGCCTTGAAGGACAGTTCGCGGGTCGCGAACTTGCGCCCGTCGACGTCGACCTGGATCGGCGGCAGAGTGAATTCGCCCTTCTGCACGGGCTGCACGGCGATCACCCAGCGGAGCGTGCGCGATTGCGTCTGACGTCCGTTCTGGATCGAGAAGTACTGCTCGACCGCCGGGTTCCCGATGGGGCCGTAGCGCAGTCCCGGCACTTCAGGAATGGCGCCGAGCCGCGCATCGCCGGCGTTCTCGACTTCGACGACGAGCTTCGTGTCGCCGCCGAGCTTCACCACCGTCGTGGTGAGCCGCGCGTTGACCGTGGGAGTCTGCGCCGACGCCCGCGGCGCGAACAGCGCGAGTCCCAGCGCGCAGAGCGCGAACATGTGTGCGATGCGGATCATCACCAGTCCTTCTTGACCTTCCCGCGACGAGCCGCCTTCAGCTGCGCCTGGATCTTCTTGGATTCGTCCTCGAGTTGCTTGAGCCGATCCAGGAGCTGCGTCATCTCCTCGCGGCTCATCTGGGCTTCCTTCGGATCGGGCGGAGGAACGTCCTTCTTCTCGCCTTCCTGTTTGGGATCCTGCTTCTCGTCGGGCTTCTTCTCTTCGGGCTTCTTTGGTTCCTGCTGATCCTCGGGCTTTTGATCGTTCGGCTTCGGATCTTCCTTGGAGTCGTTCTTGTCGCTCTTCTGGTCGGAGTTCTTCTGGTCCTGCTTGTCTTTCGGATCCTGCTTCTGATCCTGGTCCTTCTGCTTCTGTTCGTCCTGCTTCTTCTTCTCTTCCTCACGCTTCTTCTCGATCTCGTCGAGCTGGCGCAGGCGTTTCAGGCACAGCTCGACATTGGCCTGCGTGTCCCCGTCGTTCCAGTCGCTCTTCAGGCGCTCGACGAAATGCTCGCGGGCCTGCATGTAGGCGGCGCGCGCCAGTTGGATCGGGTCGGGGGGCGGCTTTTGCCCGCTCGTCGGATTCGCGGGCGGGATCGGCGGCGGCGGAGCAGGCGGCTTGCCGGTAATCTCGGGCAGGGTCGAGCGGATTTCCTCGCCCTCCTCGAGCGCGAGCACGCCGAGGTCGTAGATCGCATCGTGACGCAGACCTCGATCGCTCGCGCCGGCGCGCGCCGCCTCGAAGTCGGCCCTGGCCTCGGGCCACAGCTTCTCCAGCGAGTCGACGACGCCGCGGGCGAAGCGCACTTCGGCGCGCGCGTTCGCGTCCAGTCCGTCGAGTCCGAGCCAGTCGAAGGCCGGCGCGGCGTTGCGTACGAAACGCTCGCGCCAGCCGCCGCGCGAGCGAAACTCGTCCTTCCAGCGCAGGAACCCGTTCGGAGCGAGCAGACGGTCGGCGATCGTGCGCGCGGATTCGAACTGCAGGTCGGCGGCGTGCTGGCGCATGGCCGCGAAGCCTGCCTCGACCGTCCCCGGCCAGGGCTCGACCACGACTTTCGCGGGCGCGGCGACGTCCGGCTCCGGCGCCGGAGCGGGTGCTGGCGCCTGCAGTGCGCAGAGCATCAGCGGCATCAGGGAGCGCATCAAGCAGCCTCCTTCGACTTCTCGGCGGAGGCGAGCACGGTGGAACGCGTGTCGCGACCGCGCCGCTCCCGGAGCCCCATCTCGAGGATCATGCACAGCGCGGCGAGCACGAGCGGCCACTGGTAACGGTCGTGCGGAATGCGCTCCTTGCCCGCGAACAACTGCCGGCCCTCGAGCTTCGAGATGCGCTTCTCGAACAGCTCTTCGAGGGGCGTCGGCGAGGAATCGGCCGCGAGGTAGGCTCCACCCGTCTCGTTCGCGATCGCCACGAGGCTCTCGCGCCCGAGCTTGCTGACCACTTCCGCCCCGGCCTCGTCGCGCACGAAACCGCGCGCCCCGTCGGGGATCTTGCCGCCGTCCTCGGTGGCCATGCCGACGACGTAGACGCGGATGCCGCGCTCCTTCGCGGTCTTCGCGACCGCCAGTCCCTTGCCTTCGAGGTCCTCGCCGTCGGTGAGGAGCACCACCGCTTCGTGCGCGCCCGTGCGACCGTCGAACAGGGACAGCGCGCGGTCGAGCACGGCTCCGATGTCGGTTCCCCCGCGCACGTTGTCTTCCGGGCTGAGCGTGTCGACGAAGATCTCGAGCGTGCTGCGATCGTGCGTCAACGGCGCCACGTCGCGCACGTCACCCGAGAACGCCAGGAGGGCAGCGCGATCGCCCTGGAGATGCTCGAGCAGACCGACGATTTCCCGCCGCGCGCGCGTCAAGCGGTCGGGCTTCAGGTCCTGCACGAGCATCGAGCGGGAGGTGTCGATGCACAGCACGAGATCGAGTCCCTTGCGCTGCACTTCGCGCAGGGAAAACCCTGACACGGGGCCGATGAGCGCGATCGCGATGCCGACGGTCGCCGCACCGGCGAGGAGCACCCGGGCGAGGGCCCGGTTCGTCGAGTAGCCACCGAGGACGGAATCGACCAGGTGCGCAGCGATGAGCATCTCGCGCTCCCGCGTTCGACGCCGCCAGCCGAGCAACGCGAACGCGAGGACGACCGGGGCGAGCAGCGCCCACCACAGCGCGGCCGGGTACAGGACCTCGACGCCGAGGAAGTGGACGGAATTCATGCGAGCCTCCGCGCCCAGGTCGAGCTCGAGATCCAAGCCAGCACGTAGCACAGCAAGCCGGGCAGCAGGAACGCCGGGTACAGGTCGAAGGTCTCGATGAAGTGCTTCGTCCGCCGTTTCGTGCGTTCGAGGCCCTCGATTTCCGCGTACACCCGCTCGAGCTCGCGCGGGTCCTTCGCGCGAAAGAAGCGTCCCCCGGTCTTCTTCGCGATCAGTTCGAGTTCGCTCGTGTCGATCGCTTCCTCGGCGCGCTGCAGGAACACGTTGCCGTTGTAGGCGTAGCGGCCGGCGAACACGGTGTAGACCTTGATCTTCTCCTTGGCCGCGAGCTCGGCTGCGTCCTCGGGACGGATGGTGTAGACGTTGTTCTCGCCGTCGGTGAGGAGCACGACGACCTTCGATTTCGCTTCGGTGCCCTTCAGTACCGCGACGGCCTTGGCGAGGCCGACCCCGATGGCCGTGCCGTCCTCGGCCTGACGGTTCTTGACGATCTCCAGCGCATCGATGAAGCCCGTCATCGCGTCGACGTCGAGCGTGAACGGACACACGAGCTTCGGATAGTGCGCGAACGTCAGGAGCGCGACGTTGTCGGCCGCGGCCTCGCGATCGGTCATGCGCCGCGCGGCGAAACCGTGCACCACCTCCTTGACGACCTGGAGACGCGATTTCGCCGGGTCGAGGTCGTTGTATTCCATCGAGGAACTGATGTCGATCGCGAGGGCGATGTCGACGCCCTCCGACTCCGACAAGGTCTCGACACTGCCGCGCAGCGGCCGGGCGAGCGCGATCGCCACGAGCGCGAGCGCCGCGACCTGCAGCACGGTCGGTACCCACGCCAGCCGTTGAACGAGGGAACGATGCGGAGCGGTGGTCGCGATCGAGCCGACGCGGGCCTTCGCGCGTCCGGCGCGCGTGCGGCCGTACCACACCGCGAGGATGCCGAGCGGAATCGCGGCGAGGAACCAGGGATCGGCCAGCGAGTACGCACCGAACAACTGGAACGTCGTCTCCGCGGCGCTCTTCTGAGCACCCGTGTCCGCGGCCTCTGCGAGAGCGATGAACGGCATCATGCTGCCGTCCTCTGCGGCGGCGACAATTCCGCCAGGGCGGTGTTCGCACGAGACAGGATGTCGCGCAGGGCGAGGATCGAAGGCGTCTCGCCGGCGTATTTCACGCGCTCGGTCTCGCACAAAAGCTGCGCCGCGATCCCGCGCGCGGCCTCCGGCACTCGCGAATCCACGGAAGTCGCCCGCGCCCAGTCCTCGTCGCTCAGCGCGGCGCGATTCTCGGACACGTGCGCGTCGACCGCGGCGCGCAGGATCGCGGTCAGGGCATAGACGTGTTCGCGCGCACGCTCGGGTTCGGAATTCACACGCTGCTCGAGTTCGCGCAGTCGCTCGGTGCCGCTCGCTGTCGGCGCCGGCGTCGGTTTCTTCACGCGGCGCGTGAGCCGGTAGCCGATGTACGCGAGCGTGATGCCGAGCAGCCCGACCGCGATCCACGCGAGCTTCGACCCCGCGGCGCGCACGTCGGGCGCATCGCGGAATCCTCGCGCCGGCCGCGGAGCGTCCTCGTCGTCCTTCAGCGCGTGCTCGACCGTGAGCTTGGGACCGGCCGCGTGCAGGACCTGGTTCACGCCATTCCCCTCGATGCCGACGTCGAGCGGCGGGAACTCGACCTCCCCGCCCTCCAGCGCCATCACGCTCCAGCGCGCGCGCGTCGTCGTCGTGTCCGGGTGCGCGGGGTCGATCTCGCGCGCGAGCCCCAGATCCGACACGAAGGCGAATTGCCGCGGGATCAGGCTCGTCTCGGGGAGCTTCACGGTCGCGCCCGTGTCGTGCTCGACGACGAACGTGATCACGAACGGCTCGCCGATTCGAACCCGGGCCTGATTCGTTTCCATGCGCGCGCTCGTGCCGAAGAGGGCGCAGAAGCAGAGTGCGGCGACGATCATCGCGCACCTCCGTGTCGCTTGGCGCGTCGCTCGAAGAACGAGAGGATCGGCTCGCCGAGGTCCTTCGACGTGTCGAGGTCGAGGATATCGGCGCCGGATCGCGCGAGCAGCTTCGTCACCTCGGCTCGATTCGCCGCCGCGCGTTCGCGCCACGAGTCGCGCACGGCCTTGGAACGCGTGTCGACCTCGACGACGCGGCCGGTCTCGCCCTCGACGAGCTCGACGAGGCCCGCCTTCGGCAGATCGAGCTCGAACGGGTCCGTGACGCGGACCGCGATCACGTCGGGGCGTTGCGCGAGCTCGCGCAGGCGCTCCAGCCAGTCGCGCTCGCCCAAGGTCGGCGCCGTCGTCGCCTGGAAGTCGCTGACGAGGAAGAGGACGCAGCGCCTGTGGGAAACGCGCGTGATCGTTTCGAGCACTTCGCCGAACGCGCTGCCGCCCGGTTCGGGCGGTGCGGCGACCACCTCGCGCACGACGCGCAGCACGTGGCTGCCGCTCTTCTTCGCCGGCAGGTGCAGCCCGGGCCGGCCGCCGAACAGGGTGAGCCCGACCCGATCCTGGTGACGCAGCGCGACGAAGCTCATCAGGGCGCAGAACTGCGCCGCGGTTTCGCGCTTCGTGCGCACGCGCGACCCGAAGTCCATGGAGAGGCTGGTGTCGACGACGAATTGGATCGTGAGCTCGCGCTCCTCCGCGTACGTCTTCACATAGGGGTCACCGCTGCGCGCCGTCACGTTCCAGTCGATGCGGCGCACGTCGTCGCCAGGCTGGTAGGCGCGCACCTCGGAGAACTCGAGGCCGGAGCCGCGGAAGGTGCTGCGGTAGCCGCCCGAGAGCGACGTGTTCACGAGGCGATGTGTGCGGATCTGGATCTGCTTGACGCGCGCACGGAGATCGGGCGCGAGCAACGGCGCGGCTCGCTTGCCGCCGTGTTCGCGACCACGCTCGGGCTTCGGCTCTGTGATCGTGCGCGCCATCGGACGATCAGGGAACGGGAACTGTCTCCAGGACGCGCTGCACCAGCGTGTCCGACGTGAGTCCCTCGGCTTCGGCTTCGTAGGTCGTCGCGATGCGGTGACGCAGCACCTCGAGTGCCACGGCCTTGATGTCGGCCGGCGTGACGTAGGCACGGCCGTGCAGGAAGGCGTGCGCGCGCGAGCACAGCGCCAGCCAGATCGTCGCGCGCGGCGAGGCGCCGTATTGAATGCGGTGCTCCAGGTCGGCGAGGCCCGACTTTTTCGGTTCGCGCGTGGCCGAGACGAGCGACACGATGTACTCGGCGAGACGCTTGTCGAGGGTGATCGTGTCCACCACCGCGCGAGCCTGCATCACGTCCTCGAGCGTCACCACGGCGCGTGCCTCCGTCTTCGGATGCGTGCTGGCCATGCGGCCGAGGATCTCGAGCTCCTCCTCGCGCTTGGGGTAGGTGACGTGCACTTTCAGTGCGAAGCGGTCGAGTTGCGCCTCGGGCAGCGGATAGGTGCCCTCCTGCTCCAGCGGGTTCTGCGTGGCGAGCACGAGGAACGGCTTCGGCAGCGGATAGGTCTGACCGCCGATCGAGACCTGGCGCTCCTGCATGGCCTCGAGCAACGCCGACTGCACCTTCGAGGGCGCGCGGTTCACTTCGTCGGCGAGGACGAAGTTCGCGAAGATCGGGCCCTTGCGCACGGCGAACGTGCCTTCGCGAGCGTTGTAGATCTCGGTGCCGACGAGGTCGGACGGCAGCAGGTCGGGCGTGAACTGCAGGCGCGCGAACGATCCACGCACGGTCTTCGCGAGGCTCGACACGGCCAGCGTCTTCGCCAGGCCGGGCACGCCCTCGAGCAGCACGTGGCCCCCGGAGAGGAGCCCGATCAGGAGGCTCTGCATCAGCTCGTCCTGGCCCACGACGACCTCGCGCAGCGCCGTGCGCATCTCGCCCACCCAGGCGGAGGCTCGTTGGACGTCTTCGCTGCTCGTTTTTCGGGTCGTCTCGTGCGTCATGAGGGGGATCTTCGCTGGAGGCCAGGGACGTGCCCGACTACGCAGGTCGTCGTGCGCGCGTTGGCGGCGATTGGATTCGCCGCGCGGGGGCCGCAGAACATAGCCAGAGGTCGCGCAAGGCACTGTCACCGACCTGCAAAAGACCCGGCGAGTCGGACCCGTTTCCGCCGTCCTGCAGTCCGCCGACCTCAGGCGCCGCTGGTCTATCGGCGACGCTTTGGATCGACGGCGAATCGGCCGCCGCGCCTCACATCCCGCGCTCGGCCGCGGCCTTCGCCGCGCCCGCCACCACGATGCCGCGGCGGCGGAAGCGATCGGCGAAGTCGAGCACTTCCTGCGCGTACGTCAGCGTCTCGCTGTCGTGCTTCGCGGCATGGTTTTGGCGCCAGCGCGACCAGCCGCCCTCGCTCTTGATCATCTTCGCCAGCGTGCCGCGGCCGGCGTTGTAGGCAACGAGCACGCGCTCCATGTCGGGCCCCTCCAATCGGTAGAGCCACGAGAGGTGCGAAGCCGCGAGTCGGGCGTTGAGGAGCGGATCGGAGAGCAACTGCTCGCGCGTAGGGATCGCGAGGTTCATGCGCTTCGCCGAGTCCGCCGCCGCGGACGGCATGAGTTGGAACAATCCGAGAGCGCCCTTCTGGGACACGGCCGCGACGTTGCCGCGACTCTCGACGTACATGAGTCCGGCGAGGAGCGACGGATCGAGTCCGCTCTCCGCGGCGGCGGCGCACACTATGCCCGCGTGCGATTCGACCCGCTTCACGCCGACCGCACCCCACACCTGCCGTGCGACCTTGGGCCCCTCGACGACGCCGGTGAAGAGGAACAAGGCTGTGGACAAGAGCAGCAGGAACAGCGCGAGACGCCGTTCCCCTCCCGTGCTGCTCGCCTTCTTCCCCCTCTTGCCGCTCATCCCTTCGAAACCGATTCGCGCAGTGCGCGCAACCAGGCGTCGCGCTCGGGACCGGCCAGGGGTCGTTCGCCGGGGTCGCGCCTGACGAGACGACCGAATTCACGACGCGCGCGCTCGGCGAGCCACGGTTCGGGACGATCCATCATCGCGATCAGGAACAAGCGCCCCTGGACGTTGCCGGATCCCTCGAGTGCACCGGGCGGAGGCGACGCGATGCCGAGACGTTCGAGCGCGGCACGGAACCACGCCGAGGAATCGTCGTGCCGCACGCCGTCCCACCACGACCACCATCCCACCGACGGCTCGGCCTGGCCGCGCATGTCGACGCACGTCAACACCGCGAGTTCCGCGGCGACGCGAGCGTCCTTTTGGTTCGCGGTCAGGATCGAGAGCAGCGGCGACACGGCGTCGGGATGGCTCTGCTCCGCGAGGATCAGCGCCGCCTCGCGGCGGATGCGACCGGTCGGTTGATTCACGACGCGGATCAGGTCGGGCCACGCGGCTTCCCCCATCGACACGATCCCTGCGCGAGCCGAGTCGAACAGTTCGGTGTCGCCGACTTCCGCGAGCGCGGAGATGAGCACCTGCGCGGCGGCCGGGTCGCCGAGCGCGGCGAGCCCTTTCGTCGCGCCCATGCGCACCGCACGATCCTTGTCGTTGATGCCCTGGATGAGCGCCTCGAGGACGTACTCGCCGCCCATGCCGCCGATGGCCTGCAGCGCCGAGGCACGCACGACCGGGAACCCCACGCGGGCGCGAACCAGCAGTTCCGTGCGCGCCTCTTCGACCTTGTGCGCGCCGAGCGCGGTCACGGCGGCGGTCTCGACCGACAGGTCCTTGTCGTCGAGCAGCCGGATCAGCGTAGCCAGGTCCTCCGCGTCGGGGTTCGAGGCGAGCGTCTTCGCCGCGACGGCGCGCATGATCGGTCGCTCGTCACCGGCCATGATGCGCACGAACTCGCGGCGCACGGATTGGAACTGCTCCGCGAGAGCATCGACCGCGTTCAGGCCGAACAACTTCGTGTACGCGCCGGCCAGAGCGAGTGCCGGTGCGTCTGGCACGAAACCGTCGTTGCCGAGCTTGCGTCCCGCGGCCAGCGCGAGTTTCGCGAGCCTCGTCGCCCGATCGCCCTGGACGGATTCTTCCTCGAGCAGCGACAGGATCGTGTCGAACTCGCTGCCGCTCGGACCCGTGGGGCCGGCGTAGATGCGCTCGATTTCCGCGACCGCCAGTTCGCGACGCGCCGGCGAAGCCCGCTTCATCGAGGCGAGCGCGAGCGCCTTCAGGCGTTCGTCGCGCTCGCTCTCGGTGTGCTCGCTTCCCCACCAGTTCGATTCCTCGCGCCACAAGGAGAGCGCGTCCTGCCCGCGTTCGGCCGCGGGGAAACGCTGCCAGCGGTTGCGGTCGCGCACGGCGCGGCACGCCTCGGTCGCGCGTTCGAACCACGTTTCCTTCAACTGGCTGCCCAGCGTGAACGACTTGGCGCGCGCTCCCACCTGGATTTCCAGCGTCCGGTCGCCGCGTCCGCGCGATCCGCGCGGTCCGGGCAGGATCGCGGCGCCGAGCAGTCCCTCGCGGGCGAGGGCCGCGACGAGGTCGGTGATCTCGGCCTGGCTCAGATAGAAGATCTCGCCTGTCGTGACGCGCGTCTCCGCGGTCGGCGCGAGCTCCGGCCCCACGAGGGTGAAGGCCTCGGGTTCGGTCGAGGTCGATTCGAAGCGCACGAGCGTCGACGCGATCTCCGTCGGCAGGATCGTGAGCGCGGCGCGGCGCGCTTCGAAGTGCTCGCGCGCGTCGATCCACCAATCGATCCAGCGCGGCCCGTCGGTCGCGAACGTCTGCCCGGAGATCAGGCGCAGGCGCCGCAGGGCGGCGGGCACGACCGAGGACAGGTCGTCGTGGAATTCGCGGCCCGACACGGCGATCACGAGTCGGTCGACGACCTGACGATCGAGCCACTCCTTCGTGGTCGGATCCGTGCTCTGGAATCCGATGCCGGCCAGCGCCGACGCGGCCGTCGCGGCGACGAACACGTCCTTCTTGTCGAGGGCGGCGAGGAGCGGCTCGACGTGCGAGTGATCCAGCACGGGCCTCAACTGCATGTCCTCGCGCTCGATGATCGCGACGAGGGCATAGGCGCCGCGGCGCAGCAGCCACTTGTCCTTGAAGGCGATGCCGAGGAGCCGCGCGTCGAGGCCCGGATCCTCGCGCAGCGCGATGGCCCGCACCGCCGTCCCGGCCACGCGCGAAGAAGCGTCGTCGAGGTGCGCGAGCAGGATCTCGGTCGAGCGCGCGTCGGACAGGCCCGTCGCGAGTTCGATGGCGGAGAGGCGCGTGTCGACGCGCTTGTCCGCGGCGTATTTTTCGACGATCGGCAGCAACTGCGCGGCACCCAGCCGTACGAGGTCGCGCTGCGCCGCCTGGCGCACGAGGTGGGGATCGTCGGCGCCGAGATCGTCGAGGTCAACCCCTTCGTGGATCCGGGCTACACCACGGCACTCGTCGCCAACCGCTGCCTGATCGAGATGATCA
>JBGATY010000320.1:0-3069 GCA_044228955.1 Planctomycetota bacterium
GGCCCTACTTCCCGACACGCCGAGGCGTGCGCGACACAGCGCATCGCGCCGGTCGGTCTGTGGGTCCGCGCGGTCCCGGCAGCGGCACTGAACGCGTCCTTCGAGCGCACGGGGAACAAGTCGGTCACTCACTGGGAGGCCTGCGCGCCGTTCCTGCAGGAGCTGTGGCTCGCTCACGGCTCGCGGGGAATCGACGTCGTCGTGGACCGTCACGGCGGGCGCATGCGCTACGCGCCGCTCCTCTCGCAGACCCTGCCCGGTTCCTCGCTCGAGTGCGTGCGCGAGGAGCCGACGGTGTCCGAGTACTTCGTCACCGGCGCGGGTGGCCGCGCGCTGCGCATCGTTTTCGCGGAGAAAGCCGAGTCGTTCTCGTTCGCCGTGGCGCTGGCGTCGTGCGCCGCCAAGTATGCGCGCGAGAGCTGCATGGCCGCGTTCAACGCCTATTTCCTCGCGCTACAACCCGACCTCGTCCCCACCGCCGGCTACGTGACCGACGCGCGGCGCTGGCTCGCCGACGCGGGGGCCGCCATCGAGCGCTCGGGTCTCGCTCGTGAGGCGATCGTGAGATCGCGCTGACTCCCGGCAACAGTTCGAGCGCCGCCGCGGCCGATCTCTAGTATCCTTCTCGGCCCTCGAAATCTCGGACCTCCCCCGTTCGTCCCCCACCTCGAATAGAAACGTGAAGATCGCGATCCTCGGTGCCGGCGTCTCCGGCCTCTCCCTTGCTCGATTCCTGATCGAGGGCGGACATCCGGCATCCGACATCACGATGTTCGAAACCGATTCCGTGCCGGGCGGACTGTGTCGGTCGAAGACGGTCGACGGGTTCACCTACGACGTCTCGGGCGGGCACATCCTGTACAGCAAGGACAAGCCCGCGATGCAGTGGATGAAGGACTGCGCCGGCGGCGACGCGGCCTTCGTGGAGAAGGAGCGCCACACGCGCATCCGCTTCGGACAGCGCTGGGTCAACTATCCCTTCGAGAACGGGCTCGGCGACTTGCCCCCCGAGGCGAACTTCGAGTGCTTGCGCGGCTACGTGCTCGCCTGGCATCAGCGCACGACGACGCGCTCGAGCGCCCCGCCCGACTTCGGCAAGTGGGTGCGCTGGCGGTTCGGCGACGGCATCGCCGAGCACTTCATGGACCCGTACAACAAGAAGGTCTGGAAGCGCGAGCTCGATCACCTGACCAGCGACTGGGTGGCCGGCCGGGTCCCCGACGCGCCGGTCGACGACGTGTTGCGATCCGCGGTCGGCATCCGCACCGAGGGCTACACGCACCAGTCGATCTTCTACTACCCGAAACAGGGTGGATTCCAGGCGATCACGGACGGGATGGCCCGCGGGCTGGCCGTCGATCTGCGCCTTTCGACCCCGGTCGAATCGATCGAGAAGAAGGGCGGCGCGTGGCTCGTCAACGGCGAGTCGTTCGACTCCGTCGTTTCGACGCTGAGCCTCTCCTACATGCCGGACCTCGTCGCGGACATGCCGCTCGACGTCGCGGACGCATGTCGCAAGCTCGAGTACAACGGCATCGTGTGCGTGCTGCTCGCGCTCGATCGCTCGCAGCATCCCGACTTGTCGTGGATCTACCTGCCGCACGCGGCGCAGGGCCCGGCCAATCGCATCACGTACATGTCGAACTACTCGCCCAACATGGCGCCGACCGGCAAGAGCTCGTTCCTGTGCGAAGTGACGGTGGCCGGCGGTCGTCCGTTCCCGGGCCGTGAATTGGAGAGTGAGCTCGTCGACGGGCTGGTCGCGGCCGGACTGATTCGCCACGACGAGGTCCTGTTCACGGACCGCGAGGCGATCGGCCAGGCCTACGTCGTGTTCGATCACGGCTACGCCGCGAAGCGCAAGATCGCGCTGTCGTGGTTCGAGAAACAGGGCCTCGTGCAGCTCGGCCGCTTCGGCCGCTTCGAGTACGACAATTCGGACCAGTGCGTGATCAAGGCGCGCGAATTGTCCAAGCGTCTGCTCGACAGGGCGCGCGTCGGGTCCTAAAGAGCGCGTCATTCACCGCTGCCGTCCCGGCAGGGCCCCTGGCCTGCCTGACCGCCCCCTCAGGGCGAAAACAATCGGAATTTCGTTCCACACGGAGCGAGGTCTTGGATCGATGATCCTGCGGATCCTGCCTTTCTCGCGAGCGGAAACCGACTCGCACTCCGCGCCGCGCTCGCGCTCGGGGTAGGTTTGTGCAGCGAGAGTAGGACCCCGAAGGCGTCATCGAGGCGTCATCGGCACCGCACCAACCCAACTTCTCCTTCGCCAGAGTTCGTGATCGACCGTGGCAGGCGGTTCGAGCTCGACGGCGAAGCTCGCGAAGCTCTTCGGAATCCGCTCCATGAATCTCGTTTCTTCCCGCTTCCTTCCCATCGTCCTGCTCGTTCTTCCCGCGTGTGGAGGAGGAGGCGGAGGCGGTGGAGGCCCGGTCATTCCGGCCGTGCCGCCCACGACCCTCGTCTACGGTTCGTCGGAAGTGTTCGGCATCAGCCAGGTCGAGTTCGGCGCCTTGACGGCGGTCCACGACGGCGATCCGGTCACGTTCAGCATCACGCCCGCCCTCCCCGCGGGTCTCGTCTTGAACACGAACACGGGCGCGATCAGCGGCACCCCGTCCGCGCCGGCTCCGCGCCGCATCTACGATGTGCGCGCGGCGAACACCGGCGGTTCGGTCCACGCGCAGATCGCGCTGCGCGTCACGGCGCCGGGCCGCTTCGTCGTGACGACGAGCCGCGTCGACAACTCGTTCTCGAGTTTCGCGGTCGACACGTTCACGGGCGAACTGCGCCGCGTCGGGCAGGTGATCACGGGCGGCGCCGAGAGCGGCCCCGAGGGGCTCGTCGTGCACCCGAGCGGCCGCTTCGCGTACGCTCCGAACCTCGGCACCTCGAACGTGAGCGTGTTCACCGTCGACCCCGTGTCGGGCTGGCTCGATCGTCGCGCGCCGGCCGCGTGTGGCAGCGGCCCGCACGCGATGGTGATCGATCCGACGGGACGCTTCGCGTACGTCTCCAATCGCGGAGGCGATTCGCTGAACGCGTACTCGATCAACGCCTCGAACG
>JBGATY010000321.1:0-3069 GCA_044228955.1 Planctomycetota bacterium
AGGATCGGATCGAGGTTCGGGTCGTAGCGCAGGATGAGCGGCTTCTCGGCGCCGTCGGGCAGGAACACGCCGTCGAGCTTGTCGCGCACGTCCTGCACGGCGAACGTCATCGGCGTGCCCCAGTCGAAGTCGAGGATCACGTCGCTGGTCTCGGCGCGACTGACAGAGGTCGTGCGCACGAGACGGGGAAGCGTCGAGAGCGCCTCCTGCACGCGCTCGGAGACCCGATCCTCGATGTCTTCCGGCGCCGCGCCGGGGTAGGTCGTGCGCACGGTCAGCGTCGGGTAGCTGATGTCGGGGAGCAGGTCGATCGACAGCTTGGTGAACGACACGCCGCCGAACACGGCGAGCGCGACGACGCACATCGTGATCGCGACGGGGCGCGCGACGACGCCGTCGAGCCAGCCCTTCTTGCGCGGCGGCGGCGTGAGTTGACCCGGCTCCAAGCCTGCTAGTCCTTCTTGGATCCGGTGTCGGGCGTCGAGGGAGCAGCGACCTCCAGCTCGACCTCGGCGCCGTCCTCGAGTTCACGGTTCCCGACGACGACGACTTGCATCCCGGGCGTGATCGAGCCGTCCTTCGCAGTGATCTCCACCGACGCGTCGTCGGAGAAGCCCTCGCTCACCTCGAGCTTGCTGACCTTGCCGTCGCGAACGAGGAACACGAGGTTCTGCTCGCCTTCGCGCTTCAGCGCGCGTTTCGGCAGCACGATCGCGTTCGGATGTCGCTCCGTGACGACTTCGAGGCGCACCAGCATCCCGGGCAGGAGCCGCGCTTCTTTCGATCCGCTGATCGCGTCGCCGAGATCGACCGTGACGCGGAAGGAGCCCGACTGCGGGTCGATCGACGGCGAAACGAGCTTCAATTCGCCGCGGAAGACCACGTCGGGCAGGGCTTCGGCCATGACGCGAATCTCGAGGTGTTGTCCCGTGCCGATCGCGCCGTCGCTCTTCGCCTTGCCGGCCGCGAGGAAGAGCGCGAGTTCGCGCTGCGGTCGATGGAAGACGGCGCGCAGGTGCTGCGCGTCGGTCAAGACGAAGGCGGGCGCAGCCGGTCCGACCGAGTCGCCGATCTTGATCGAGCGGGTCGCGATCACGCCCTCGAACGGCGCCGTGATCGACATGAACGAATCGTCGAGCTGCGCGCGCTCGAGAGCCAGTTTCGACCTCTCCAGGCTCGTGCGAGCGGCTCGTGCCTCGACTTCGGCGCGCTGCGCGGCGAGCTTCGACGTCTCGAACTCGTTCTTGGCCGTGTCGCGGGTGACGCGCAGGTTGTCGAGCGCCTGCGCCGAGACGAGTCCGGCCTTGTCATTGCGTTCGAAATCGCGCGTCGCCGAATCGAGCTTCAACTGCGCGGCCGCGATGCGCGAATCGGACTCGCTCTTCTGGATGTCCGCCTTGCGCACGTCGTCCTCGGCCGCGTGCACCGCGATTTTCGCTTCTTCCACGAGCGCCTTCGTCGTGCGCCGATCGAGCACCGCGAGCACGGCGCCGGCGGCCACGTGGTCTCCTTCCTCGCAGTGCATCTCCATGACGAGGCCCGCGGCACGCGGGAAGAGCTTGATCTCACGTTCCGACTCCACGACGGTCGTCGTCGAGAGCGTCTTCACCATCTCGCGTTGCTCGACGAGCGCGATTCGAACACGCGTCTTCTCGCGTTTCTTCGGGCCGTTCTGCTTCGCGCTCGCCTCATCCGTGTCGACCGAGCACGCCGTGAAGGCGATACTCAGGACAGCGAGCGCCAACGCGGCGGCACTTCGACGGGGTACGGGCATGGGGGACTCGCTCTTCGAGGAGCACGCGGGGGGGGACGCGGTGCGACGGGTCGGATATGCTCGGCACGGTGCGTACCGTTCGCGAAGCTATTGCAGACATTCTATGCCGGATCGAGCCCACGACCGAGGTCTCGGAGGTAAGCCTGGAGTCAGCCGCCGGCCGAATCCTCGCGCGCGACGTGCACTCCGACGTGGACCTCCCGCCCTTCGAGAAGAGCGCCATGGACGGATACGCCGTCCGCAGCGCGGATTTCGCGGACGGAGCACGCACGCTCGTGCTGGTGGGCGAATCCCGCGCCGGCGCGCCATTCCATGGCAGGGTCGGCCCCGGCGAATGCGTCGCGATCTACACCGGTGCCGAGCTGCCGAGCGATTGCGATGCCGTCGTCATGGTCGAGAAGAGCGTTCTCGAGGGCCGGCGCGTGCGACTCGACGACGCGCCGAAACGCGACCAGCACGTCTGCCATCGCGGCGAGGATCTGAAAATCGGCGCGGTGGTATTGCACGCGGGAAAACGTCTCACGCCGATCGACCTGTCGGTGCTCGCCGCCGTCGGTTGTGAGCCCGTCCCCGTGAAAAAACGCCCGTGCCTCGCGTTGCTCACGACCGGTGACGAACTCGTCGCGCCGAACCAGGTGCCCGGTCCTGGCGAGATCCGCGAGGGCAACACCTTCTACCTCGCCGCACGCGCGCGAGCTGCCGGTGCCGACGTCGTGAACCTCGGCGTCGTGCCGGACGACGAGGCCCTGCTCGAGGCGCGCTTCCGCGAAATCCTCGCGACCTGCGACGCGGTGATGACGACCGGCGGCGTGAGCATGGGCAAGTACGATTTCGTGGGCGCCGTGTTCGAGCGCTGCGGGGTCGAGAACGTCTTCCACAAGGTCGCGATCAAGCCCGGAAAGCCGCTGTGGTTCGGCATGCACGGCCGCGTGCCCGTGTTCGGCTTGCCGGGGAATCCCGTGTCGTGCTTGATCGGTTTCGAAGTGTTCGTGCGCGGCGCGCTCGCGAAGCTCGAAGGCGCCGACGAGGGTGAGTGGGGCGCGCGTCTCCGACTCGGGCGCTGGCGCGGCGCCGCGACGAAGGACAATCCGCGTCAGCAGAATCTGCCTGTGCGCGTAGTGCCATCCGGCGACGGCGTCGACGAGTTGATCCCGCTGGACTGGACGAGCTCCGCCGACATCGTCTCGCTGACGCGCGCGCAGGGGTTGGCGGTCATCGAGCCGGGCACGATCGTTTCGGAGCGGTCGCTGATCCCGTACCGACCGCTCTAGCGCCGCAAGAACCGTCCGAGCCAG
>JBGATY010000322.1:0-3067 GCA_044228955.1 Planctomycetota bacterium
GTGGAAGCGCGAACACGACGGCACGTCGATGGGGCTGTCGGGCGTCTACCGCGAGGTGCAGGCTCCCGCGCGCCTGGTCAACACCGAAGTGTTCGACGAGCGCTGGTACCCCGGCGACGCGCTGATCACGCTCGAGCTCGGCGAGTCCGGGGGCCGCACGCTCACGCGCTCGACCTGGCGTTACGACTCGACCGAGGCGCGCGACATCGTGCTGAAGACCGCCATCACGGGCGTCGAGCTCAGCTACGACCGTCTGGCCGAGATCCTGACCAACGGTGAGTGAGGGCCGCTCCATGCCGAATCGCACGAACGTCGAACGCAGGTCGGACCGTGATCTGTTCGTCACGCGAATCGTGAACGGTCCGCCGCGCCTCGTGTTCGAGGCCTGGACCCGGCCCGATCTGTTCCAGCGCTGGTGGGTTCCGAAGTCGCTCGGCCTGACCCTGCTCTCCTGTGAGATGGACGTTCGCGTCGGGGGCAAATACCGCCTGGTGTTCCGCGTCCACGATTCCGAGATGGCGTTCTTCGGCACCTACCGCGAAGTGGTGCCGTGGTCGCGTCTCGTCTGGACCAACGAGGAGGGCGGTGACGCGGGACAAGTCACGACGGTGACCTTCGAGGAACGAGCGGGAAAGACGCTCGTGGTCCTGCACGAGCTCTATCCCTCGAAGGAAGCGCTCGACGCGGGTCTCGGGAGCGTGGGCGCGATGCCCGAGACGTTCGATCAGCTGGACGAGCTCCTGGCCACGCTCGGAGCGACGTGAGGACGACATGCATCGACGTGAATTCTTGCACGCAGCCACGGCGACCGCGGTCCTGACCGCGTGCCGCTCGAACTCGGCGACCTCTCCTGTTCGAACCGAAGAGAAGCACGTCGCGCCGAACGAGCACTACGCCGACGTCAACGGTCAGCACGTGTTCTACAGCGTGCACGGCACCGGCAAGCCGCTCGTTCTCCTCCACGGGGGCATCGACCCGGACAGCTTCGGCGGCAATCGGTCCGAGCTGGCCAAGGGCCGGCAAGTGATCGCCGTCCATCTCCAGGCGCATGGGCGCACGCCGGACACCGACCGGCCACTGAGTTCGGAGGCGCTGAGCGACGACGTCGCCGCACTGATCGGCCATCTGAAGCTCGGCAAGGCGGACGTGATGGGGTACTCGCTGGGCGCCGGCGTCGCGCTGCAGTGCGCCATCCGTCATCCGGACGTCGTCGACAGGCTCGTGTTCGTGTCCTCGACGCTGAGGCAGGACGGCTGGTACCCCGAAGGAGTGGCGGCCTTCCAACAGCTCGAGGCCAACGCTTCCCTGCTCGGCGACAGCGTCAAGGCCTCGCCGTTGGGGCAGGCCTATCCCGAGGTCGATTGGACGAACCTGTTCAGGAAGGTCGGCGATCTGGCCAAACGTCCCTTCGACGTGAGCGCCGACGTCGCCAAGGTCCGGGCTCGCACACTGCTGGTCTTCGCCGACGCGGACGGCATCCGGCCCGAGCACATGGTCGAGTTCTGGAAGGCGTTGGGTGGCGGCCGGCGCGATGCCGGGATCGATGGCTCCCTGCGGCCCGCTCACCAGCTCGCGATCGTGCCGAACAGCACGCACTACACGCTCGCCGTCGATCCGATGCTCCCCGGGATCGTCGAGCGTTTCCTCGCGAGCGGGTGAGAGGCGGTCGGTCGCGGCGGACCCCAGCTGGAGGTTGGCGCTTGCGACGCGACGCTCGCGTCCACGCGCGCTACTCCCGGCGCCAACGCTCCTTCCCGTGCTCGAGCTCGTTCACGAAGTCGATCTCGCCGCGGATCGACTCGGCGGGCTTCTTCGGAGACTCCTCGGGGTTCAGGCAGAAGAGGTCCCACGCTTCGCCCTTGAGCTTCCACTGGCGCACGTGCCACTTGCCGCTCTTGCTGCGCTCGAGCGGGAACGCGATGCAGCGCCAGGGCTTGTACTTCCAGCGGTCGCCTTCGGTCGCGCCGACCTTGTGCAGGACGCAGCCCTCGTTGGCGAACACGCACCAACCCTGCGACACGGCCAGCGCGGGCAGCCCTTCCTTCTGGCGCTTCGAGATGAAGCCGTCCTTCTCGATCTTCGCGCGCGCTTCGGGGCGCAAGTGGGGGAGGAACTTCGGCAGGTTCTCGGCGATGCGCGCGTGCTCGGCGGCCTCGACGGGCGGACGACCGTTCTTGCAGCAGATGCCGCCGCACGTCGGGAACACGCAGTCGAAGTGCGCGGTCTCGACGTTCGAGATCGCGATGCGTGACGGCTCGATCCGTGCCGATTCAACCGCCGGAGCCGCGTCGTTCGTTCGTTCCATCGTCACGTGTCGTATCTCCGGCAGTAGACGAGCTTGTCGTCGCCGCGCGCGTAGAAGTCCCGGATGCGGGCGGCGAGCTCGAGGCCGCAGCGCTCGTAGAAGGCGCGCGTCGCGGCGTATTCGGGCTTCGAGGCGGTCTCGATCACGAGCAGGCGGCCGTTCTCGGCGCGCACGGCGCGCTCGACGGCGTCGAGCAGCGCGCGGCCGAGCCCCAGGTTCTGCCGCGCGGGATCGACCGCGATCCAGTAGAGGTCGTAGGTGCCGACCGTGCAGGGCGTCTCGCCGAAGCAGGCGTAGCCGGCGACCTGTCCCTCGACCTCGGCCACGACGAAGCGATAGCCGCTCGCGCGCGGCTCGTCCACGAGCTCGAGCGCGACGAGCACCTCGGCGTCCGTGAACGCGTTCGTCGCGCAGAGCAGCGCCTCGATCGGCGCGCGGTCGCGCGGCTGGTCGAGGTCGCGCAGGCGCACGCCCGGGCGCGGCTCACGCGAGCGCGCCTGCGCGGCGGAGTGCTTCGTCGACGATCCTTCGGACGGTGTGGGCATGGTCGAGACCGGCGCGCGCCGCGGCCTTCTGGAAGCCGGCGTCGGGCGACAGGTCGGGGTTCGGGTTCACGTCGATCACGAACGGCTCGCCGCGCGCGGAGACGCGCAGGTCCACGCGACCGTAGCCCGCGAGCCCGAGCGCCGCGTACGCCGCGCGCGCGGTGTCACGGATGCGGGCCTCGAGCTCGCGCGCCATCGGCCGAGCGCCGATCGACGG
>JBGATY010000323.1:0-273 GCA_044228955.1 Planctomycetota bacterium
GATCGCGTCGCCACGAACAGGGTGTCGTCGCCGGCGAGCGTGCCGACGATCTCGGCCCAGCCGGCGCGATCGAGCGCGATCGCGAGGGGGCTGGCGCCACCCGGAGGTGTCTTCACGACGACGAGCGAGCCCGCCGCCTCGGCCGATTCGAACCAGGCGTGCACGACGGAATAGAGCGCGAGCGAGGCGTCGGCGGCTCCTGCCCCGTTCGCCGTCGGCAACTCGTAACCGTCCTTGCCCTTCAGGAGCCCGAGCGCATGGACGTCACGCGAC
>JBGATY010000323.1:283-3047 GCA_044228955.1 Planctomycetota bacterium
GACCCTTGGACACGAGCTCGAGCACCATGTGGAGGCGCTCGGCGCGGGAGGGGACGGGGGGGCCGCCGGGCGGAGGAGTGGGGTGAGCGCGTTGCATGGAATGCCCTACGTGGGGAATGATCATGCTATTCATCGTCGATTCATGCAATTCATTTAGGGTCAAATTGCATGGAAATGCGCCCGAGCGGCCGTTCGGAGCCCGCGCCCCGTTTCCGCGCGGACCCCCGAACTTGCGCCCGCGCCACCCGTCCGAGTACCACGCCCCGCCCTCCTGCCTCCTTCGGCCCCCCTGCTCGAGGTCCCCGTGCTCGAACTCCTCACCACCGAGAACCTGATCGCGCTCCTCACCCTGACCGCGCTCGAGATCGTCCTCGGGATCGACAACATCATCTTCCTCTCGATCCTCACCGGGAAGCTGCCGGCGGAGGATCGGGCGCGCGCGCGGCGCATCGGGTTGATGGGTGCGATGCTCATGCGCATTGGGCTCCTGCTCGCCCTCTCGTGGGTGATGCGGTTGACGACGCCGCTCTTCACGCTCCCCGTACTCGAGAAGGTCATCTCCGGCCGCGACTTGATCCTGCTCGTCGGCGGCCTGTTCCTGATCGCGAAATCGACCTGGGAAATCCACGACAAGCTCGAGGGAGCGACGCACGGCGCTGCGGCCGGCAAGGCGCGCGTGAGCTTCGCGTCGATCATCGTGCAGATCATGCTGCTCGACATCGTGTTCTCGCTCGACTCGGTCATCACCGCCGTCGGCATGGCGCAGCACGTCGAGATCATGATCGCGGCCGTCGTGGTTTCGGTGCTGGCGATGCTGGTGTTCGCTCGCGCGGTCGGCGAATTCGTGGAGCGCCACCCGACGATCAAGATGCTCGCGCTGTCCTTCCTGATCCTGATCGGCGTGATGCTGGTCGCGGAGGGCTTCGGCAAGCACATCGAGAAGGGCTACGTGTACTTCGCGATGGCGTTCTCGCTCGGCGTCGAGATGCTGAACATCCGCCTGCGCAGGCAGGCCGCGCCGGTCGAGCTCCGCCACAACCGGATCGAGACCGAGGACGGGCCATAGGGGTAGTCCTGGCCCCGCAGTGCTAACCTACGCGCGAGGCAACCCATGATCACCGCCACTTTCCTGGACGAGATCAACGTCGAATTCCCTTCGGCCAACTGGGGCAGCGAGGAATGGACTCGCGACTTCGCGTCGATGCGGGCGGACGGGATCGACACCGTCGTGCTCGCGCGCGGCGGCTTTTCTGACCGCGCGACGTTCGACTCGCGTGTCCTGCGTTCCGTGCACGAGAACCTGATCGTGCAGGAGGATCTCGTCGCGCTGTTCCTCGCGCTCGCCGAACAGAACGACATGAGCCTGTGGTTCGGCACGTACCAATCGGGGCCCGTCGTCGACGCGCGGGAGGTCGAGACGCAACGTGCATTCGTCGACGAAGTCTGGGCTCGATACGGTCGTTCGCGCGCATTCCGGGGCTGGTACGTGAGCCGCCCGCTGGACACCGGGAACAAGGGCGATATGGATTGCTTCCGCGTCCTTTCGAAGCACCTGGCGACGCTGTCGGGTTTGCCCGTGATGGTCGCGCCGAAGCTCGAGCGTCAGAACGCCCGCGACGAGCACTCGCGAGTCTGGTCCGAAGCCCTCGCTCGCCTCGAAGGTCTCGCTCGAGTCGTGTTGCTCGAGGAACGCGGCCTGGGGTCGGCGGAATTGCCCGACTACCTCTGTGTGACGAGGGCACTCGCCGCGGCGCGCGGCTTCGAGACCTGGGCGAGCGTGGAGTCGTTCGATCGCGACACGCGCATCCAGTACCCGCCGATCGCATGGCCGAAACTGCGCTTTCGGATGGAGAGCGCGCTCGCCGCCGGCGCGGACAAGATCGTGACCAACGAGTACCCGCACTTCCTTTCGCCGCACTCGATGTTCAATTCGGCGCACATGCTGCACAAGCGCTACCGCGAGTGGCTCGCCACGCAGAAATGAGCTCCATTCAGGCACGTTCCGTGCTTGCGGCGTGCTTTGTCCTCGGCCTGGCGGGATGTCGCGTTTTGCGACCGTCCGACCTGGACCCCGACGCGCCGTGGATCCTCGCCGTGAAGAGCTGCCGCTGCCCAGAGGGCGAGCCCACGATCACGCACTTCGCGCACCACACCTGGTTCGACGCCAAGCTCGGCGACGACGAACACTGGTTGCGCATCGAAGTCGAGGACGATACCAGCGGCGTGACCGAGAACGCGATCACGCGCGCCTCGGCTCACGCCGACCGGCGCTTCGGCGATCGCGAAGTGCGCGTGCTCGAGAGTTTCAGCGGAACCGGCACGGAGATCATGATCGAACGCGTGCGCGCCGCGAGCCGGGATCTCTCGCCGTACTACGCAGAGAGCTACGCCGCGTGGCCGGGTCCGAACAGCAACACCTTCGCGACCGACGTCGCGCGCGTCGTGCCCGGCCTGTCGTTCCCGCTGCACCACAACGCGGTCGGCAAGGATCACGCGACGTGGATCGACGCGGGCCTCACGACGACGAAGACAGGCGTGCGCGTCGACACGCTGCCCATCGGTTTCGCGCTGGGCGCGAGGGAAGGCGTCGAGTTGCACCTGCTGCAGCTCACCTTCGGCGTATCCCTGTGGCCGCCGCGTCTCGAACTGCCGTTCCTGCCCGAACTGCCCTGGTCCGCAAGCGTCGGCGCCCCGCTCGTGGAACGACCCGCGGCACAGCGCGAAGTCGTCCTGCTCCAGCCGGGCTCCGCGGAACACATACGAC
>JBGATY010000324.1:0-3016 GCA_044228955.1 Planctomycetota bacterium
GTGCCCCCCCACCCCCCGAACACCATGCGCGAGACCGACAGTTCCCCGAACGCCTCGAACCTGGCCTTCGCCGAGGATCTGTACGCGTCCTGGATCGCCGATCCGCAGTCGGTTTCACCCGATTGGCGGGCCTACTTCGAGAGCCTGCCACGCCAACGGGAGCCCGCCGGCCAGGTCGGACCGCGGTTTGGGGCGTACTCGATCTTCAATCCGCCGGAGCTGAAGCCGCGCGGCTCGAACGGCAACGGCAACGGGCACGGGGCGACGGCCACGCCGACCTCGGCGGTGGCACAGGACCGGGTCGATCAGCTCGTGCGCAGCTACCGCGTGCGCGGCCACCTCGTCGCCAAGATCGACCCGCTCGACCGGCCGCGTCCGCACTTCGCGGAACTCGAGCCGTCGTTCTACGGGTTCACGGCGGCGGACATGCAGCGCTCGTTCTCGACGACGGACGTGTTCGGTTCGTCGACGATGACGCTCGCGGCGATCGTCGAGAAGCTCTCGAGCACCTACTGCCGCTCGATCGGCGTGCAATACATGCACATCGACGATCTCGCGCGCAAGAACTGGCTGTCCGAGCGCATGGAGGGCACCGAGAATCGCATCGCCCTGTCGCGCGCCGAACAGGTGCGCATCCTCGGCCGGCTCACCGACGCGGTGATGTTCGAGGAGTTCATCCAGAAGAAGTTCCTGGGCGCGAAGAGCTTCTCGCTCGAGGGCAGTGAGAGCCTGATCCCGCTCCTCGACCTCGCGATCGAACGCGCCGCCGAGCACGGCACGCGCGAGATCGTGATCGGCATGGCGCACCGCGGGCGGCTGAACGTGCTCGCCAACATCCTCGGCAAGAAGCCGCGCCAGATCTTCCGCGAGTTCGCGGACGTCGATCCCACCCTGTACCGCATGCGCGGCGACGTGAAGTACCACCTCGGCTACTCCAACAACTTCACGACGTCGAAGGCGAGCGAAGTGCACTTGTCGCTGTGCTTCAATCCGAGCCACCTCGAGTTCGTCGATCCGGTCGCCATGGGACGCGTCCGGGCGAAACAGGATCTGTTCGCCGACTCGGCGCACGAGACGAGCCTCGCGCTCCTGATCCATGGCGACGCGGCGTTCGCGGGCCAGGGGATCATCCAGGAAGTGCTCAACCTGTCGCAGCTCTCCGGCTACGCGACCGGAGGCACGGTGCACGTGATCGTGAACAACCAGATCGGCTTCACGACGGATCCGCAGGACGCGCGCAGCACGACGTACTGCACGGACGTCGCGAAGATGCTGCAGATCCCGATATTCCACGTGAACGGCGAGGATCCGGAAGCCGTCGCACAGGTCATTCGTCTCGCGATCGACTTCCGCGCCGCGTGGAAGTCCGACGTCGTGATCGACATGTACGGCTATCGCCGCCGCGGCCACAACGAAGGCGACGAGCCGGCCTTCACGCAGCCGGTGATGTACGACGCGATTCGCCGCCGCAAGCCGGTGCGCGAAGGCTACCTCGACCACCTGCTCGCCCTGAACGGCGTGACGCGCGCCGAAGCCGACGCCATCGCCGACCGCTCGCGCGCGAAACTCGAGACCGAACTCGAGGCGAGCCGCGACAAGGGCTACGTCTACCAGAGCGCGGGCCTCGGGTCGGCGTGGGAGAAATTCAAGGGCGGCGCCGATGCGGACGTGCCCGAAGTCGAGACGAAGCTGCCGCGCGCGAAGCTCGCCGACCTCTTGCTCGCGACCACGAAGACGCCGCGCGAGTTCAAGACGAACCCGAAGATCGAGCGCCTGCTCGACCTGCGCGCCGAGATGTCCAGGGGCGAGAAACCGCTCGATTGGGCCGCCGGCGAGGCGCTCGCCTACGCCACATTGGCCGTCGAGGGCTCGCGCGTGCGCATGACCGGCCAGGACTGCGAGCGCGGCACGTTCAGTCACCGTCATGCGGTGCTGCACGACGTCGAGAACGGCAAGACGTGGATGCCGCTCGCGCACCTCGCGCCGAAACAGGCACCGGTCGAGTTCTTCAACAGCCCGCTGTCGGAGCTCGCGGTGCTCGGCTTCGAGTACGGCTACACGCTCGACGCGCCGGCCGGTCTCACGGTGTGGGAAGCGCAGTTCGGCGACTTCAACAACGGCGCTCAAGTGATCATCGATCAATTCCTCGTCAGCGCGGAAGAGAAGTGGAAGCGCCTCTCGGGCCTCGTGCTGCTCTTGCCGCACGGATTCGAGGGCCAGGGTCCCGAGCACTCGAGCGCGCGTCTCGAGCGCTTCCTGCAGATGTGCGCCGAGGACAACATCCAGGTCGTGAACATCACGACGCCGGCGAACCTGTTCCACTGCCTGCGCCGCCAGGTCTTGCGTCCGTGGCGCAAGCCGCTCGTCGTGATGTCGCCGAAGAGCCTGTTGCGCCACCCAAGAGCCGTCTCCCCGCTCGAGGATTTCGCCACGGGCTCGTACCAGCGCATCCTCGCCGACGTGGCGTCCGCATCGTCCGCCGGCAAGAAGCGCAAGATCGAACGCGTGTTGTGCTGCAGCGGCAAGATCTACTACGAGCTCGAGGACAAGCGCACCGAACTGGGTCGCGACGATGTCGCCATCCTGCGCTTCGAACAGCTCTACCCGCTGCAGGACGAGCACGTCGCGGCCGCGCTCGAGCCGTACGGGGCGAAGACGCCCGTCGTCTGGGTCCAGGAAGAACCGGCGAACATGGGCGCGTGGAGCCACTTCCGCGTGCGCTTCGGGGACACGATCCTGGGTCGGCCCTTCCGCGGCGTGTCACGCGCGGCGTCGGCGTCGCCCGCGACCGGCTCGCCCTCCAGCCACAAGATCGAACAACAAGAGATCCTCGAGCGCGCGTTCGCCAAGGACTGATTCACAACCGGAATCGAAAGCACGACCATGCCCGTCTCGGAACTCAAAGTGCCCTCCGTGGGCGAATCGATCACTGAAGTGCAGATCGGCGACTGGCTCGTCGGCGAGGGCGCATCGGCCGGCAAGGACGACGCGCTCGTCGTGATCGAAACGGACAAGG
>JBGATY010000325.1:0-2975 GCA_044228955.1 Planctomycetota bacterium
ATCGCCCCGCGCGACGTGCTGACGGCTCTGGGCGGCAAACCGATCACGTCCGTCGCCGATCTGCATCGCCTGCTCGATCACGAGGCGATCGGCGCCCTGCTCGTCCTCGACACGCTGCGCCAGCGCGAACCGCGACGGGTGAAGATCCAGCCGATCGAACAAGGCGCACGCCAATGAACGCGGGCGGAACGAATCCCGTTCCACCCGCGCGTCGAAGCCTCGAGGAGCGCCCGCTGCGTCAGTCGTTCGCCATCGACGGATCGTTCTTCGCCGGCTTGTCGTCGCCGGTCTTCGGTTGATCGGCCTTCGGCGCGCCGTTCGCGGCGAAGAGGTAGCTCGCCTTGGCGGCGCCCTTCTCGTCGGTGAAGCTCAAGCTGACGTCGCCCTTCGCGTCGATCGCGAGCTTGGCGCGCTCGCGGCCGGCGCTATCGTGCATGGTCAGGCCCGGCATCTCGGTGTGGTAGGCGTCGATGCCGACGCGCGCGCGTCCGGAGTTGTCGCGGATCACGAGACGCTCGCCGGTGACGATGTCGCACAGGGGAGCGGCGGCTCCGAACATCGCCAACGTGGCCAGCGCGCCGCCGGCGACGAGCCCCCACTTCTTCATGCGGCGATTCTGGGACTCGAGCTGTTCGATGCGGGCGTTCAGGGATTGCGTTTCGGCATTCATGCGAGTGGTCTCCAGCGTTCGAGATGGCGCGTGTGCGCGGCGACTGCTGCGCCCGACCGTCGGTCACCCCCGTGACGCGGATCGATCGGGGTCGCGTGGCATTGTGCCGCCCACCGGCTCGGTCCAGAGGAAAAAACTGCGTACGGAGTCAGGCACGCACGGTGCGGGCAGGCCGTGCCTTGCCGCGCGCGATCCGCTGCACGCGGACGATCTCGATACCCTCGGCTGTTCGGACGGCGGAACGATCAGCCGCAGGTGTCGAGATCGTCGCCGTCGTCGGAGCTGCGCTTGCCGCCCGAGACGCGGACGGCGTGACGGAACCGGTCGAGGAGATCGGTGCGCTTCCCGCGGGTCAGTGCTTCCTCGACGAGCATGCGGCTCTCCGGCGCCTTCCAGCGCACGAGCGCCTTCTGCATACGCCGCTCGTGCTCGCCGCGCGGCACGTGCAGATCAGCGAGCGTCAGCGGATCCTTTCCCGTCACGTACTGCACGCAGGCCCGCGTCATCGGCAGCGGGATGAACTCCTGCACCTGCTCGGGCGAGTAGTTGCGCGCGAGCAGCTTCTCGAACAGCTCGATCGCCGCCGCGAGCGTCGTGCCCGGGTGTCCGACGATGAAGTAGTTCACCAGGTGCTGGTCGCGGCCCGTGGCCTTGCACTCGTCCTTGTAGTCCTTCTCGTACTCCTCGTAGACCTCGAAGCGCGGCTTGTTCATCGCCTCGAGCACCGCGTTCGAAGCGTGCTCCGGCGCGAGCTTCATGCGTCCCGGCACGTGGTGCGCGACGAGATCGTGGTGCAGCGGCAGCAGTTCGCCCTTCTTGTCGCGCAGCATGTCGTAGCGGATGCCGGACGACACGAACGCGTGCTTCACGCCCTTCGACGTGCGCACGAGACCGAGCAGGCGCCTGTAGCCTTCCGTCGTCTTGTCGAGGCGCAGCGCCGGACACGGATCCGGCGTCAGGCAATCGCGATTGAGGCACGCCTCGCCCTTTTCGAGCAGTTTGCAGCCGAGGCCCCACATGTTCGCCGTCGGGCCGCCGACGTCGGTGATCGTGCCGCGGAAATCGTGGTTCAAGGAGAGCGCCGCGACCTCCTTCAGGATGGATTCCTCGCTGCGCGATTGGATCGAGCGGCCTTGATGGAACGTGATCGAGCAGAACGAACAATCGGCCATGCAGCCGCGGTGCGTGTTCACCGACCAGCGCACCGGTTCGAGCGCCGCGATTCCGCCCGCCGCCGTGTGATCCGGATGCCACTCGCGGCGGAAGGGCAGGTCGTAGAACGAATCGACCTCGGCTTGAGGCGCGGGTGGCGAGGGCGGATGCTGCACGACGACGCGCGCACCGTGCGTCTGAGCGAGCGGACGGGAGCTCGGGCTGTTCTCCTCGCGCACCGCGTGGAAGAGCTCGATCAGGCGCTCGCGATCGGACTCGATCTCCTCGAACGAGGGCACGACGCGCGCGTTCGCCGGAACGTCGGCGGGCTTGACCCATTCGCACGTGCCAGGGATGCTCGTGAGCGGCTCGCGCGCTCGGATGCGGCGCGCGATTTCGAGCGACTGACGTTCGCCCATGCCCCACACGAGCAGATCGGCCTTGGCGTCGACCAGGATCGAGCGGCGGATCTTCTCGTCCCAGTAGTCGAAGTACGCCAGCCGCCGCGGTCCGGCCTCGAGGCCGCCGATGATCACGGGAATGCCTGGGAAGTGGTGACGCGCCAGGGCGGTGTACGCGATGGTGGCGCGATTGGGGCGGCCGGGCGTGCCGCCGGGACGGTAGACGTCGATGCGGCGCTTCTTCTTCGAAGCGGTGTAGTTCGTCACCATCGAATCGATGGTGCCGGCGGTCACGCCCACGAAGAGTTTCGGTGCCGGTAGGCGCTTCCAGCCGGAGCCGTCGGGCTCGAGGTCGGGGACATCGAGCATGCCGACCTTGTAGCCGTGCGACTCGAGCACGCGGCCGATCACCGCGGCGCCGAAGGAGGGATGGTCGACGTAGCCGTCACCGGTGACGAGCAGGATGTCGAGCTCGTCCCAGCCGCGCGCAGCCATTTCGGCACGGGTGCGGGGCAGGAAGGCGGTGACGGCCGGGGGCGACATGGGAGGAGAAAGAAAGAGGAGAAGAGAAGAGAGGGAGATGCCGGCCCACGGCAGGTGATCCCTCCGTTGGATTGTCGCGGCTTCGCTCGCGACGGAAGACCGGGTACCGCACCCGCCAGCAGACGAAGGGCGGCCGCGGGCCCGATGGCCGTCAGCGGAAGCGCAGAGAAGAACCGGCGCTCAGAAAGACCCGTGGCGCTTCCGCTGAC
>JBGATY010000326.1:0-2926 GCA_044228955.1 Planctomycetota bacterium
ATGAGACCGACGTACCAGAAGAGCATGCTCACCGTCGCATACGTCGACACGGCGAACACGTCCCAGATCAGCGGCGAGCGGAACTGCGGCCACATGCCCATCGTGTTCGGGATGGGGAGCAGCCAGTACGCGAGCCACGGACGACCGGTGTGCAAGAGCGGGTACATGCCCGCGCACATCACGGCGAACACGGTCATCGCCTCGGCCGAGCGGTTGATCGACGTGCGCCACTCCTGCCGCAGCAGGAGGAGGATCGCCGAGATCAGCGTTCCGGCGTGGCCGATGCCGATCCACCAAACGAAGTTGATGATGTCGAAGCCCCAACCCACCGGGTTGTTGGGACCCCAGACGCCGATGCCGGTGAAGAAGAGGTTCAAGACCGTCAGCGCCAGGAGGCTGGCGAAGATGGCCGCGATGCCCGTGATCGCGAACCACTGAAGCGGGTGCTTCTTCGTCAGGACGATGTCGCTGATCTTGTCGGTCAGCGTGGCCATCGTGTGGCCCGGACCGATCAACGCGTCCTGGTCGGCGTGATGAGTGGACTGGCTCATGCCTATGCGGGGGGTGCTGGGGTCGTGCGGCGAGCGCGCGCTGGAGCGTGCGCTCGCGAGGCGGGGATCAGGCCGAAGGTTCCAGTTCCGGGTTCGGGTTCACGACCTTCCCGAGGTAGGTCGTGCGCGGGAACGTGTTGAGCTCGGCGAGCAGGCCGAAGTTGTGCGGCTGCGCCTTGAGCGCGGCCACGCGGCTCTTCGGATCGTCGACGTTGCCGAAGACGATCGCGTCGGCCGGGCAGACCTGCTGGCAGGCCGTGACGATGGCGCCGTCCTCGACCTTCCTGCCTTGCTTGTGCGCCGCGAGCCGAGCGCGGTTGATGCGCTGGACGCAGTAGGTGCACTTCTCCATCACGCCGCGCGAGCGGACCGTGACGTCGGGGTTGCGGCCGAGCTTCAGCGACTCCGTCGAGTAGTCGGAGTAGAGGAAGAAGTTGAAGCGGCGGACCTTGTACGGGCAGTTGTTCGCGCAGTAACGAGTGCCGACGCAGCGGTTGTACGTCATCTCGTTGAGGCCTTCCGGCCCGTGCGACGTCGCCGCGACGGGGCAGACCGTCTCGCACGGCGCGTTCTCGCACTGCATGCACGGTAGCGGCTGCGCGTGGATGCGCGGACGCTCGCGATCGCCCTCGAAGTAGCGGTCGATGCGGATCCAGTGCATCTCGCGGCCGCGCAGGATCTCCTTCTTGCCGACGACCGGGATGTTGTTCTCGGACTGGCAGGCGATCACGCACGCGTTGCACGCGGTGCACGCGTTCAGGTCGATCACCATCCCCCACGCGTACTCGCCGCGCGCGTGCTTGGGATAGATCGACGTGTCGCCCTCGCCGTGGCCTTCGCCGTGGGGAGCGGCTTCCTCGGCGGAGAGGTAGTACGCCTCGGGCGCCTGGCGGAAGCGATCGATCGTGCCGACGCGGAGGACGTCGTTCTTGCGGCCCTCGATCGCGATCCCTTCCGGCGTGACGTCGAGGCGGTCGTGCCCCTGCGTCGACGCGAGCTTGATCGTGTCGCCCGTCTTGCGGACCTGGAGGCCGCCGGCGATCCACGCGCCCGTGCTCGTGCGGAGCTGGTACGCGTCGAAGCCGAGGTTCGTCGCGAACGAGCCCGCCTGCGTGCGCCCGAAGCCGAGCGCGATCTGCACGGAGTCGTCCGCCTGTCCGGGCTGGATCCAAGCGGGGCCGCGGACCTTGCGGCCCGCGAGCTCGAGCTCGACCACGTCGCCCGACTCGATGCCGAGGCGCTTCGCGGTCGCGGGCGAGAGCTGCACGACGTTGTCCCAAGTCAGCTTCGTCAGGGGCTTGGGGAGCTCCTGCAGCCAGCCGTTCAGCGCGTAGCGACCGTCGTGGATCGACGGATCGGGCACGAACGTGAGCTCCATCCCCTGCACCGGCGTCGGCGCCGGGAGTTGGAGGTTCTGCAGCTCGACCGAGAGCGCGTTCGCCGCGGAGCCCGCGAGCACGCCGTCGTGGAGCGCGCGCCGCCACTTCGCTTCGAAGCCCTCGGCGCCGAGCGCCTTCTGCCAGTGCTCGCGCACGATGTCGTAGGGCGACATCGTCGTCTTCTCGACGAGCGCGGCGACGACTTCGTGCGCGGTCTTGCCGTTGTAGAGCGGCGCGATCAGCGGCTGGACGAGCGACAGCGTGCCGTCGACGGCGCGCGCATCGCTCCAGCTCTCGAGGTAGTGCGCCGCGTTGACGTGCCAGTCGCAACCGAGCGCGGTCTCGTCGCGGTAGAGCCCGTGGTGGACGCGCAGCTTCACCTTGGCGAGCGCGTCCGCGAAGCCGAGGTCCGCGGGCGCGGTGTAGACGGGGTTCGTGTCGGAGACGACGAGCAGGCGCACGGCGCCCGAGTTCATCTCCTGCACGAGCTGCTGCAGCCCTTCGAGGTGACCGGCGTTGGCCGCCTCGGCGGGCGGAACGTACGCGAGCGTCTTGCCCACGTTGCCGAGCGCCGCGTTCATCGCGTGCGCGAGCGCATGCACGTGCGGCGGCTGGCTCGCGCCCGCCAAGACGAGCGACGCGCCCTTGTGCGCGGCGAGGTCCTTCGCGACGGCCTCCGCGAAGCGGTCGAGGCGCGCGTCCGCGGCTTCGGCGCCGCCGACGTTCTTCACGCCGAGCGCGCGCGCGACCTTGCGCGCGAACGCATCGACGTCGCTCGAACGGATCGCGAGGCGGTGATCCGCGCTCGCGCCCGTGATCGACGGCGCGCTCTCCGCGACGTAGAGACGGTTCATCTCGACGACGCCGCCCGCACGCACCTTGCGGCGCTTCGAGAACGCCTTCGTGTTGCGCACGCCTTCGGGACCGGCGAGGAAGTCGGCCTCGAGCGAGAGCACGACGGACGCCTTCTCGAGGTCGGGGAGCACGTCGACGTCG
>JBGATY010000327.1:0-2921 GCA_044228955.1 Planctomycetota bacterium
GGGCGAGGCGCTCGGGGACGCCGGCCACGGCTTCGTCGAGGAAGGAGAACTCCTGCGCCTCGATCGGCCCGCTTCCCTTCCCGCCCAGGACGAGCACGCGCTCGATCGCATTCTCGAGTTCGCGCAGATTGCCCGGCCAGGCGTGCGCGGCGAGCCGGGCCGCGGCCTCGGGCGCGAGCGCGCGGCGTTCCACCACCGTGCGCGCGGCCACCCGTGCGATCAGACCCTCCGCGATCGCCACGATGTCGCCTGCGCGTCGACGCAACGGCGGCATTTCGATGCGCACGACCGCGAGGCGGTAATACAAGTCCTCGCGGAAGCGCTTCTCTCGCATGCGCTCCTGGAGCGGGACGGAGCTCGTGGCGATGATGCGCACGTCCACGTCTACCGCGGACTCCGCTCCGAGCGGCTCGACGCGGCGCTCCTGCAGCACGCGCAGGAGCTTGCCCTGCTGGCTCTCCGCGAGGCGCTCGACCCCGTCGAGGACGAGCGTCCCGCCCTGCGCGCGGACGAAGCGGCCGACGCGCGCGCTCGCGGCCCCGGTGAAGGCGCCGGCGACGTGTCCGAACAACTCGGCCTCGATCAGGGTCGGGGTGAGCGCGTCGAGATCGACCTCGACGAGCGGCCCGGTGGGTCTGGAGGAGTGGGCGTGCAGCCAGCGCGCCACCAGGTTCTTGCCCGACCCGCTCTCGCCCTCGACGAGGACGGAAGCGTCGGACGGGGCCACGCGCGCGAGTTCCGAGACCAGCGCCGACCGAGCCGGGCTGTCGCCGGCGAGCCAGGCGGGGGCGCTCTCCTGGTCCCCGCTCGCACCCGGGTTTTCCTTGGCACGGTTCTGCATGCGCGTGGGCCGAGGATACGCCTCCCTGGACCGGGGTCGAGCCCGAAGCGGATGAGCGGCGTGTTCAATTGACTCCGCGACCCGCATTGGTCACACTCCCAGGTCTCCCCGGATCCCGGGCCTCCCGCGCGGCACGCGCGGTCGGAACGGGCCACTCGGGGAGCGGGGTCCCCGCTCCGGCCAGCCAGTCTCACCCCTCCTGACCAAGCGGAAGCACGCCCGTGCGCGCCGATAGCGGCGCGCGCGTGCGTATTTCCGTGCCCATCCAACACATGAACCCCGAAGACCTGCTGCGGATGATCGATGTCATCCACCGCGACAAGGACATCCCGAAGGAAGTCATCTTTCGCGGGCTCGAGGAAGCGTTGGCTGCGGGCGTGCGCAAGCGCCTGGGCGTCGGCGAGGACCTCGTGGTGCGCATCGACCGGAAGACCGGCGAAGTGTCCATGGAGGACGACGAGGAGGAGTACGAGTTCGAACTGGCCGAGTTGGGCCGCATCGCCGCCCAGGCGGTGAAGCAGGGCTTCCAGCAGCGCCTGCGCGAGGCCGAGCGGGACGTGCTCTTCGAGGAATACGAGTCGCGCGTCGGCCAGCTCGTGAACGGCGTCGTGCAACGTTTCGAGGGCGACTACCTGGTCGTGAACCTCGGCAAGGTCGAAGCCTACCTCGGCAAGGAAGACCGGGTCCGCGGCGAGACCTTCAACCCCGGCGACCGCATCCGCGCGATCATCGTCGAGGTCAGGAAGGACGGCTCGCGCGTGCGCATCCTGGTGTCGCGCACCCACCCCGACCTCGTGCGCTGCCTGTTCCAGCTCGAAGTGCCCGAGATCGCCGACGGGATCATCGAGATCAAGCGCGTCGTCCGCGAGCCGGGCTACCGCACCAAGATGGCCGTGCTCTCGGTCGACCCCAAGATCGACTCGATCGGCGCCTGCGTCGGCGTGCGCGGCTCGCGCATCAAGGCCGTGATCGACGAGCTGCGCGGCGAGCGCATCGACATCATCAAGTGGAGCGATTCGCTCGAGACGTTGATCCAAAACGGCCTCAAACCGGCCACGATCGACATCAACAACATCTACCCCGACATCGACACGCGCTCCGCCGTCGTCATCGTCGACGAGGACCAACAGTCGCTCGCGATCGGGAAAAAAGGCCAGAACGTGCGTCTCGCCAGCAAACTCTGCGGCTGGGATATCGACATCAAGACGCGCAGCGAATTCGAGACGGATCAGTCGGGTGGCGGCACGCCCCCGGCCTCGGGCGACGAAGGTCGGTCCGACGATTCCGAGGACCCAACGGCCTCGCGCAAGGCCCTGGCCTGAACGGCGCGACGCGGTCCGCGCCAGGACCCGCGTTTTTCCGTTCCGTCCACTAGAATCAGCACGAGCCCGACTTCCCCAGTACGACCGAGAATCGAACACACTTGAGCCAGCCGAAGAAGCGCATCCACGACCTCGCCAAAGAGATTGGCATGAGCGGGCCGGACTTGGCCAAGAAGCTCCGTGACCGCGGTGTCACGGAGAAGTCGCCCATGGCTGGACTCGAGGACTTCGAGTACCTGCGCATCCGCGGCTTCCTGGAAGCAGACGGCCTGTTGAAGTCGGCCGGCGAATCCGGCGAATCGACCGACGTCGCCAGCGCGCTGGTCGTCAAGAAGAAGAAGAAAAAGAAGCTCCTCGACACGCTCGACGACGGGCCTGACGAGAGCACCCTCGAAGCCCCTGCTCCCGAGGCGAAGCCGGCCACGCGGAAGGCCGAGCCGGAGCCCGAGCCGGTTCCCTCCGAGCCGCTCGTGCACACTCCGCGCGGGGCGCCCGCTCGGCACGAACCCGAGCACGTCGTCGTCCCGCGCCCGGTCGAGGAGTCCGAGGGCCCTGCGCGCCGCAAGGCGAAGGTCGAACCCGAGCGCCACGTCGCGCCGGCTGTGGCCCAAAACGACGCGGAACATCACGTCGCCGCGCACGCCCAACAGACGGCGCCGGCCCTCGAAGAGCCGGAGCAGTTCGAGACTGTGGAAGCGGTGCTGCCGGAGACGCGCATCGTCGAAGTCGTCCCGCCCTCCCGCACGGCAGCCGCCGAG
>JBGATY010000328.1:0-2872 GCA_044228955.1 Planctomycetota bacterium
GATCGAATGGCTGCGGTTGTCGGTGAAGCGGAACACGCATTCCGCGTCCGTGGTGGTGCGGCCGCGTTCCTGGTGCGTGACGAAGCCGCGCTCGAACAACTGGACCGCCGCGCCGGGCACGGGCTTGCCCGCGGCGTCGACGACGTTCACGCACAGGATTCCGCTCGGTTTCACCTGGAAAGCCATCTCGCGCACGTCGAGGTGCGGACGGCGAATGAGCTCGACGCGCGGACGCGCTTCGAGCGCTTCGAGAGTCAGGCTGCATTCGCCCGGCGTGGCGTCGCGCTCGATCAGGAACGCGGCGTGCTTCCAGTACGCGATGCCGGCGGCGTTGGTGACGCCGCGCCACAGCTCGGCGCAGCTCGAATCGCGCAGCAGGACGGCCGTGTTCGGCCGCGGCGCGCCGCGCTCGTCCGTGACGTGCGCGACCACCATGCGATCCTCCACGAGATCGATGCGCGCTCGCGCGTCCTTGTCGCGATCGACCCACGCGAACCCGTACTGGCGGCCGACGTTGGCGTCGACGAGCATGCGCCCGGGTGCGCTGTCGGCGAGCGCGACCCCGCCGAACTTCGTCTGCACCGGTTGCGTGCACACCTGGAGCACTTCCTCCGGATCCGCGAGATCGAGCGGCGTGTCGGGATTCGCGCGCTGCCACTCGTCGAGTTGGGCCTGCAAGGCAAACCGCACGCGCGCGCCGGTCACGGGCTGACCGGTCTGGCGCGAGAACACCTGCACGCCGAGCCCCTGGTACGCCGCGCCAGGTCCGGCCGGCAGCGAACCGAGGCCGGGGATCCCGCTCTCGGTGGCGCCCTCGCGCGCGGGAAGCTGGCGGCGCGGCGCCTTGCTCTCGGGAGTCGGCTGCGAATCGAGGGGAGGCTTCGAGACGGGAGCGCGGGGCACGGACGGGGTCGGCTCCGCCTGGACGGGTGCCGGCGCCGGCGGCGCAACTCGCACGGCGTCCGTGCCGAAGTGCGCGGCGATCGCCGGCGCAGCCGCGCCCAGAGCCCGGCGCGCCGGTTCCGGGCCGGCGAGCCACGCCAGGCACGCCGTGAGCGCGAACCCGAAGGCCCAGACCACCGCGATGAGCAGGCCTCGACTCACGTGGACTTCGGCTCCATGGCAGGCCGCGATTCTAGCGTTCGTCCCGCTCCACGTACCATGTGCGGAGTCCCCTCTCCCGGCCCATGCTCGCCTCCATCGTCACCGCTTTCGCGCTCGGCCTCGCCGGCATCCGCGTGCCGGATCGAGTTCAACTCGTCGACGGGACCGTGATCGAAGGCCGCGTCCTGTGCGAGAGCGAGAACGAGCTCGTCGTGCGCGTCGGCACGAAGGACCGCGTGATCGCGAACGCAACGGTGTCCTCGATCTACTCGCGTCTCGAGAACCAGCGCGTGGCGATCGCGCGGTGGACGGCGGCCGGGTCGGGCGACTACGCCGAGTTGCACGACCTCGCCCAATTCCTGAAGCGGCACGACCTGCTCGAGGAATTGAACCTCGTCGCGTGGTGGATCGTGCTCGCGCGCCCCGACGACGAGGAAGCGCACGCGCTTCTCGGACACGAGAAGTCGAAGAACACGTGGATCGTGCGCGACGGCGCGCGGCGGGTCGAGATCGACAAGTACCTGAAGTCGCACACCGATTGGAACGACGCCTTCGAGCTGCGCACGACGCACTATCTCGTGCGCACGAACCTGCCGCTCGCGGCCGCCATCACGGCCGCTTTCGATCTCGAATGCCACTACTGCGCGTTTTTCGGCCAGTTTTCGCGTTCCGTGGGCATCCTCGAAGTCACCGAGCCGATCGTCGCGAACATCCACGCCGACGCGAAGTCGTTCGCGAAGTCGACCGGCGATCGCACGGCGTACTTCAACCCGGCTTCGCGCGCCCTGGAGGTCGACGCTTCGGCGAAGCTGGAGATGCGTCTCTTGATGCACGAGGCGACGCACGCGTTGCTCTTCGCAACCGCCGTTTCCACGCGTGCGTCGACGGGTGACATTCCCGCGTGGCTCGACGAGGGGCTCGCCGAGTACATGGCGGCGACGCTCGTCGGCGAGGAAGGACGCCCGCACTTCGACGCCGATTCGATCTGGCGTGCGTACTTCTCGGCCCAGTCGAAAGCGAAGGACGCCTACGACCTCTCGCGGCTCCTGAACTTCGAGGACACCGATTTCGCCGCGACCGCGCGCTCGGAGGTCAAGTACGCGCAGGCCTACACGCTCGTCCATTTCGGGCTGCACGCCGAGCGGGGGGCCTACCGCGAGAGGTTCCTCGCGTTCTTGAAGGGCTGCTACGCCGGCCAGGCTTCGCAATCGCACTTCAAGGACGCGCTCGGCCTCGAGATGCCGCAGATCGAGCGCGCGTGGACGACCTACGTCAAGGCGATGTCCGTGCCCTGACGCCGTACGCAGCCGGTCAGACGCCGATCCCCACCAGGAACCCGACCGCGGCCAGGATTTCCGCCCGACCGTGGCGCGAGTTGATCTCGACCACGCGCTCCGCGGTCTTCGGCAGGTAGCCGGCGACGAGCTTGAAGTCGACCTCGCCCGTGCCCGGTGGCATGGCCACGGTGTTGTCGGTCGAGTCCTGCAGGTGCACGCCGATCATGCGCGGCGCGTACTCCTGAAGCCATTCGCCCTGCGCGCGCAAGCCGACGCGCTCGCCCTGGTGGATTCCGCCGGTGTCGTGCCAGTACGCGAGCCCCTTCTTGCCGAGGTCTTCGAGCGTCCAGCCCACTCCGTTGAACTGCAGCAGGTCGACGAGGTGCGAGCGCTCGCGCAGGCAGGCGCGCGGGGCCTCGGCCAGCGGCACCCCGAGCGGCTCGGCGCAGCGCAGCCACTCGCGCAGCTCGCCGGGCCGGTAGCGCCGGGTC
>JBGATY010000329.1:0-2849 GCA_044228955.1 Planctomycetota bacterium
TTGTTCGGCGCACGCGCGCTGCTCGAGCTTCAACCGACGCGCATCGAGCGCATCTTGATGGAGATCGCGCGTCGCACGGGCGAGCCCCTGCCGCGCATCGAACAGCTCGTGGCTACGCGGGGCAACACCGCCGTGATCCACACGTCCGTTCCGGGATCGAAGGACGACGAACCGCGCGGGCGGTGGACGCTGCACGTGCCGCTGTGTCCGAAGAACATCCCCCAGCTCGAGTTGCACTACCGCTCGCTCGAACTCGTCCGCCGGCGTTTCCCGGGCGTGCCGGTGCCCGAGCCACTGCTGCACGGCCGCATCGACGGTGTGTGGCTGTCCTGCGAACGACGTCTGCCGGGCTGGACCGCGCCGCAGGTGACGTCGAACCGCGACACGGCCGCCCGCATGATCGCCGACGCGGCGCGACACTTCGCCTCACTCGTCGTGCGCGCGCCGGCCGTGTTCACCGACGCCGATTACGAAGCGCAGATCGGAGCGCGAATCGACCTGGTCGCCGCGCACGCGGCCGTGCCGAGCACGATCGAGCGCCTGCAAGGCATGCGCGACGGCTACCGCATGCGCTTCGTCGGCAAGCGCGTCGCTCGCGTGCTCTACCACGCCGACTTGCGCGGCAAGCACGTGCAGGTCGCGCGCGACGGCTCCGTCCTCGGCTACCTCGACTGGGGCACTACCGAGCCCGAGGGACTCCCCCTTTTCGACCTCCTGCACCTCGTCATCCACGAACGCAAGCAGGAGATGCGCTCGACCGCCGAACGCGCGTGGAAGCTCGTGCGCGATCGTGACGGCTTGCGCGATTACGAGACGAACGCGCTCGCGCGCTATTGTTCGACGCTCGAGCTCGACGACGACACCGCGCAAGCCGTGGTCGAGCTCTACCCCGTGCTCGTCGCCGCAATGGCCGAGAAGAACTGGGACTACAGCCGTCCGCGCTGGCTGCATCGCCAATTCGGCATCTGAATCGCCCCTGACTCGGTGTGGATCGGCATCGACTACGACAGCGCGTTCCCTGGTGAAGTCGTCCTCGACCTCGCCAGCCGATCCAGGGCGGCCGCTGTCGCGAACGAGAGCGTGAGCACGATCGGCGTCATGTACAGGCGTTGCCATCCCGATCCGGCCACGGGGAAGAGCGCGAAGCGCAGCGAAATCTCGACGATCCCGACGAGCATGAGGAGACGCCACCGTGCGCTCGCCCAGTACCACGACAGCGCCGTGATCGGGATGGCCCACACCTCCGCGTACAGCCAGGGCGCGGTGAAGACCGCGTTCAGATTCGTTCGCACCGTCGTCCAGTACGCCGGCCCCACGTCGGGCAACGGCGCGTCGGCGGGATAGGGCATCGGGCCGATGAAGGCGTAGGCGAGCACGGTATCGCGTCCGTACCAACCCGAGAGGACCGCGATCGCCGCGAACACGACGACCGCGGGCGTGACGACGCTCGCGAGGCGCCCGAGGACTCGCGGCCACGCCTGCGCACCGCGTGTCGCGCACAGGGCGATCGGGGCGAACAGGAGGACGTGCAGGATCAGGTCGTGACGTGCCGCGACGGAAAGTGCCAGCAACGCGGCCGCAGAGGCGAGGCTTTGGCGGGTGGCGACGGAACGCGCCAGGACGATCGATCCGCTGACCGACAGCAGCATCGCCAACCCGTCGGGCGTGCTGAACGATGCGAGTGTCGGCCAGTCGAGCACGAGCGCGCCGGCGCACACGAGCGTCGTCGCGACGCGCGGTCCAACGCGCCGGAACGCGCACCACCACAGGAACGCCGCGAGCAACGCGACCGGCACCGCGGACATCCACACCGAGGCCGAGACCGCCTGCATGCCGAGCGTGTGGAGTGCGACGATCCCTCCCACGTAGAGGAAGCGCGGCGCGTAGAGGGGCAATTGCTGCTCGAGGGCGCGCGCATCGGTCAGCACGGTCTTCTGGTACGGAGACGTGCCGCGCAGCAGCAGCTCGCGCCGGAGCGGGTCGCCGACTCCATCCTGAACGGCGTCACGCGTCGTCGCGAGCAATTCCGGTCCGTGCCGGCCCTCCATCCGCGCCGCCGTGGCCACGTAGCCGATGATGTCCCAGTTGTAGAACGGATGGCGGATCGCGTTCGCCGTCGAGAGTCCCACGAGCGCGACGAACAGCAGCGCCGGAACGAGCACGGGAAGCCGACGCCATGCGGCCTTCACGACAGGTTCTTCCTCACGCTTTCGAGCACGCGTGCCAGCCGCTCGTCGAAGTCGTCGATGGCCGGTACGCGCACCACGGCGGTCCTCGCGAAGCGCTCGACGAGGCCCTCCAGGATCGTCTGGAAACGGAGTTGCGTGAATCGATTGGTCGAGCGCACGCCGTCGTCGACCAGCGCCTCCAGTTCCTCCTGGGCCACGTGCCCGGACTCCTGCACGGCGACGTGAAGCGCGCGCTCGTCATCGGCCTCGGCACGGGCATGACGGCCGGCTCGCTGCTCGATCTGCCCACGCTCGAATCGCTCGAGATCGCCGAGATCTCGCCGGCCGTGCGGCGCTGGCGCTGGCTTCCACGCGCTTCGACCTCGTCACCTCGGACCCGGTGCACCCCTGGACGCGCGGTTCGAGCGACCTGTACACGCTCGAGCACTTCCGCGCGATGAACGCGCACCTCGCCGAGGGCGGCGTCGCGTCGCAGTGGCTGCCGCTGTACGAGCTGTCGACGGAGGACGTGCGCACGGTGGCCGCCACCTGGTGCGCGGCGTTCGAGCACGTCAGCGCGTGGGTCACGGCCTACGACCTCGTGCTCGCGGGCTCGCGCAAGCCGCTGCCCCACGAGGCGGATCTGTGGACCGCTCCGCTCCCCGCGCGCGTCGCGGCGCA
>JBGATY010000032.1:0-24323 GCA_044228955.1 Planctomycetota bacterium
TCTGGCTCAACAAACCCTTCCGCCACGCTCCGACGAACCCGGGCTTCCTTTCGATCGGCGGCCTGATCGAGCGCCCGAATTTCGCGATCACGTTCGGGGATCTCGCCGGTCTCGACCGCAAGTACCAGGTCGACGACGTCGGAGCGTACGCGACGGCGGCGCGCGTGCAGGGCACGCCGATTCGCGGCGTGCGCATCGCAGGTCTGATCGAAATGGTCGAGGCCTCGCCGGAAGCGCTGTTCGTCAACGCCAGGACTCACGGCGGATTCGAGGTTTCCGTGTGGCGTCGCGAGATCGAGCGCCTGGCGATCGTGTGCTACGCCCGCGGTGACGAACCGCTCGCGGCCGAGGACGGCGGACCGTTCCGCCTGGTGCTGCCGGGCTTCAAGGACGAGTCGCGCGACCTGTGGGACTGCGCGCTGATCGAATTCAGCCACAAGAGCAGTGCGGATTCGCGCAACGCGCGCTCGAAGATGCCGAAGCACTCCACGGCGGCCGGTGATGTTCAAGGCGGACTGTCCCGCTCGAAGGTCGATCCGGCCGATCCTCACACGATCATCACGCCCTCCCCGATGGGCTGAAGTCCTTTCCGGTCGCGTGACGATGAGGAGGGGCCCGGACTGCGCGTTCGCTCAAGCCCCGAGCGCGCGGCCCGATGCGCAATCCTTCCCGAGGGAGACGTTGTCAGGAGCCGAACGATGTCCAATTCCACGACCACGCCGCGAACGAGCGGGTTGAAGGTGATCGATCCCTTCGGCGAGACCGTGCTGGTCGAACTCGCCCACGACACGAGCGCCGAGGTCGAGTCCAAGCTCGTGCGCGCCCGTGCCGCGGCGCGGGCCTGGCGCGCCGTCCCGCTCGCGGAGCGCATCCTGGGTGTCGAGCACGCGCTGGCGTACTTCCGCGAGCACGCGGAAGCGATCGCCCTCGACGTGACCCGCCAGATGGGCAAGCCGCTCGCCGAGGCGCGCGGCGAGGTCGGGACGATGCTCGCGCGCGCCGAGTACATGGTCTCGATAGCCGCCGAGGCGCTCGCGCCCGACCTGATCCCCGCGAAGGCCGGGTTCACCCTGCGGATCGAGCATGCCCCGCTCGGCGTCGTGTTCGACATCGCGGCCTGGAACTATCCGCTCCTGATCCCGATCAACGTCCTCGCGCCGGCCTTGCTCGCGGGCAACGCCGTGCTGTTGAAGCACAGCGCCCGGACGCCTCTGTGTGGCCAGGTCTTCGAGCGGGCGTTCGCGTCGCTCCCCGTGCCGCACCTCGTGCAGCACCTCGTCCTCGACCACGCCCAGACCTCCGCGCTCATCGGCGACGAGCGCATCGATCACGTCGCGTTCACCGGCTCGGTGGACGGCGGCCGGCAGATCTACCGCGCGGTGGCGCAGAGCCGCTTCATCGACGTCGGTCTCGAACTCGGCGGGAAGGACCCGGCCTACGTCGCCGAGGTCGCGGTGCTCGAATTCGCGGCCGACAACGTGGTCGACGGCGCCTGCTACAACGCCGGCCAGTCGTGCTGCGGCGTCGAGCGCGCTTACGTGCATGCGAGCCTGCACGACGCCTTCCTCGCTCGCGCCAGGAGCGTGATGGAGCAATACCGCCTCGGGGATCCGCGTGATCCGGCGACGACGATGGGCCCGCTCGCGAGCCGAGCGGGCGTCGAAACGTGCGAACAACAGGTCGCCGACGCGCTGAAGCGCGGCGCGCGCCTGATCACCGGCGGCAGGCGCCCGCCCGGCATGCGCGGGTTCTTCTTCGAGCCGACGCTGCTCGCCGACGTCCCGCACGACGCACTCGTGATGCGCGAGGAGACGTTCGGACCGATCCTGCCGGTCGCTCGCGTCAAGAACGACGACGAGGCCCTGTGCGCGATGAACGACAGCCGCTATGGCCTGACCGCCTCGGTCTGGACGAAGAGCCGCGAGCGCGCCGAGCGCTTCGCGCGCGAGCTCGAGTGCGGCACCGTGTACCAGAATCGCTGCGATTTCCTCGAACCGTCGCTGCCCTGGACCGGCGTCAAGGACAGCGGCAAGGGCTCGACGCTCTCACGCTACGGTTTCCATCACCTGACGCGGCGCAAGAGCATCCACTTCCGCGCGTAGCGATCGGCGGTATCCCAAAGCGCACGCGTCGAGCGCCGTTGCGCTCCGCCGCCCTCGCGCCAGAGTGCTGCCTCGCGCGCGACCTTCACTGCGGCGTCACATACGCCGCCGTGATGCCGCCGTCGACCACGAACTCGCTGCCCGTCAGGTACGACGAGTCATCGCTCGCCAAGAAGAGCGCCGCCTTGGCCATCTCCACGGCCTCGCCGAACCTCCCCATGGGGATGTGCACCAGGCGCCTGTGCTTCTTCGCGTCCGTGTCGAGGAACTTCATCAACAGCTCGGTCCTGAGCGGTCCCGGGCACAGCGCATTCACGCGGATCTTCTCGCGCGCGTGGATCACGGCCAGCTCGCGCGTCATCGAGAGCACGCCGCCCTTGCTGGCCGTGTAGGCGATCTGCGCCGTTGCGGCGCCGAGCAGCGCGACGAACGAAGCAGTGTTGATCACCGATCCTCCTCCCGCTCGGCGCAGCGCCGGAAGGCCGTACTTGCAGCCCAGGAAGACGCCCTTCAAGTTGATCGCCATGGTCTTCTCAAAGGTCGCCTCGGACGTGCTGATCGCGTCGTCGTCGTCGCTGAGCATGATGCCGGCGTTGTTGAACAGGATGTCGAGCTTGCCGAAGGTCGTCTCGGCGAAGCGCACCATGTTCTCGCAGTCGGCGGCGCGCGACACGTCGGCGTGGAAGTAGGCCGCCTTGCCGCCGCTCGCGTTCACGCGCCGAACCGTCTCGCGCCCGGCGTCGTCGACGACGTCCGTGACGACGACGCTCGCTCCCTCGGCGGCGAAGAGCAGCGCTGACTCGCCGCCGATGCCGCCGCCGCCGCCCGTGATCAACGCCACCTTGTCCTTCAATCGCATGGGTCTTTCCTCTCAGATCCGCTCGAAGTAGCGCTGCCGTTCCCAGTCGGTCACGGCCTTGTCGTAGCTCTCGGTCTCGCTCGTGTAGAAATGCGCGTAGTGCTCGACGACCTCGGCGCCGAACGCGCGTTTCGCGAAGGCGCTGCCCTTGAACAGTTCCGTCGCCTCGCGCAGCGTGTGGGGGACGCGCGGCAGGGCGGCGGCCTGGTAGATGTCGCCCTCGAAGATCGCCGGAGGCTCGATCTTGTTCGCGATGCCGTCGAGTCCGGACGCGAGCGCTGCCGCGTGCGCGAGGTAGGGATTGCAATCGGCGCCAGGGATGCGGCACTCGATGCGCAGGCTCTCCCCGGAGCCGACGACGCGGAAGCCGGCGGTGCGGTTGTCGTAGCTCCAGGCGAGACGCGTCGGCGCCCAGGAGCCCGACTGGTAGCGCTTGTACGAGTTGATCGTCGGCGCGTAGAAGACCATCAGCTCGGGCGCGTGGGCGATCCAGCCGCCGAGGAACCAGCGGAATGCGTCGCTCGCCTGCACGGGACCGAGCGTCTTGTCGCCGGGGAACGCGTTCTTGCCGCCGCGCCACAGGCTGAGGTGGATGTGGCAGCTCGAGCCAGCCTGATCCGCGGCGAACTTGGCCATGAAGGTGACGCTGATCCCCATGCGATCGGCGACTTCCTTCAGGCACTGCTTGTAGATCACGTGGCGATCGGCCATCGCGAGCGAATCGGTGTAGCGCACGTTGAGCTCGTGCTGGCCGCGGCCCCACTCGCCCTTCGAGTTTTCCACCGGGACACCGCTGTGTTTCAAGTGTCGGCGCACAGCGGCGTTGAACCCCTCCTCGCGCGCGCCCTGGAGCATGTCGTAGTCCTCGAGGAACCAACCGAAGGGTTCCAGCCGCGCATGCCCCTTCGCCGCGGCGTCGCGGTAGGAGTCACGGAAGAGGTAGTACTCGAGCTCGGACGAGGCCAGCGCTTCGAACCCCAGATGCCGCGCGTGCGCGACGACCCGCGCGAGGATCGAGCGGGGAGCGACGCTGACTTCCTCGCCGCTCTTCACGTTCTTGACGTCGCACAGGACGATCGCGGTCTTCTCGAGCCAACTGGCGACGCGCAGAGTGGCCAGGTCGGGCACCAGGGCGAAGTCGCCATATCCGCGCTCCCAGTTGGCGAACCGGTAGCCCGGCACCGGGTTCATCTCCATGTCGACGGTCAGGAGGTAGTCACAGGCGTGTGTCCCATGCGCGATGCCGTCCTCGAGGAAGAACTCGGCGTCGAAGCGCTTGCCCATGAGGCGGCCGTAGTGATCGGTGAATCCGACGAGGACTGTTTCGATCTCGCCGTGCGCGACGCGCTCGGAAAGCTCGGACCGGGTCAGCATGCCTTCGTTTCTCGACATCGGGTGACTCCTTCCAGCCTCGGGCTCTCGCGCGGCCGCGTTCGCAGCGCGCCGCAGACTACGCATCGCAGTCCGCGTGCGCCACACGCTTACCGGCCACGGTCATGATCACGAATTCCGCGTGCGGACTCACCGGTCCATGGAAAAGACCGCGCGCGCCCACCACCGAGGTGACGGACGCGCGCGAACTCGGATCTTCAGCAGGAACTGTGTGCCCCGGCTTCGAATGGCGCCGCACTCGCGCGGCGCGATCCGCACTAGGAGTGCGGCTCGATGGGGTTCTTGCCACCCCAGAATTCGATCGAGTTGAAGATCAGGATGTCGCCGTAATAGAACAGGCCGTACACCGGGATGATGTTGAGCACGAGGAAGATGCCCTCGTTCGCCCACTTGTTGTCGGTGACCTTGTGGTTCCAATGGTTGAGGCCGTTGAACGCGTTGTTCGGGCCGAGGCAGCTCGTGCTGAGCATCGTGAGGGCCAGGGCAGCGGCCAGGAAGGTCTTCTTCATCGGATTAGGGATCCTGTCTCTTTGGACTTGGAAGGGGGACTGTGGATGGGGGGCACTTACGCGGCGCGTTGCGCATGCCGCGCGTGGCCGCTGCTCGCCCTGGAGAGGTGAATCCCCCGGGAAAGCCCCGTCTTCTATACCGGGCGGGAAGGCTCGATTCCAGTGCCTGCTGGACATCGGGGAGGGGCAGCTACGGCACGCCGAGTGCGTATCCGAACAGCCTCTGGACGGAATCGTCCGTGTTCAGGACGGCGAGGTCCGGTCCCGCGACCCAGGCGAGGGCGTGTGATTCGTCGGAAGCCGAGACGCTCGCGCCCTCCGGCGCGTGCACCAGGAAGCGCACGTCGAGGTGGAGGTGGGCGGGTTCGGCGCCGCGCGCGGGAATGGTGTGGATGTCGAGGTCGACGATGCGCGGGTCGATGGTCAGATCCTCGATCCCGCTCTCCTCGATGGCCTCGCGCAAGGCCACGCGCACCAGGTTTGCGTCCCCGTCGCAGTGACCGCCGAGCTGGAGCCAGCGATCGAGCTTCTTGTGGTGCGTGAGCAAGGCGTGCGTGCGCGCGTGATTCAGCACGAGCGCGGAGGCGGTGAGATGGCCTTCGAGCCGCGTGCGCAGGTGGGCGTCGAGAGGGTAGCGGTCGATCCAGGCCAGCATGCGTTCCCGCGTTTCGATCTGCGCCGGATCGGCGGACTCGAAAGAACCGAGCAGCCTGCGCGCCGTGGTGAGATCGCGCTCCTCGCGCAGGTCCTCGAAGCGCAGGCGCACGCTCAGCCCCGCAGGAGCTTCTTGTACTTGCCGGCTCGCGACGCCTGGCGCACGCCACGCTTCGCGCGGTCCTTCTCGATCCACTCGTGGAACTCCTCGTAGTCGCCCGCGAAGAACACGATGCGGTCCTCGACCTCGTCGAACGAGAGGATGTGCGTGGCGACGCGGTTCAGGAAGTAGCGGTCGTGGGTCACGACGATGGCCGAACCGGTGTATTCCTGCACCGCTTCCTCGAGCACGCGCAGCGTCTCGAGATCGAGGTCGTTCGTCGGCTCGTCGAGGAGCAGCACGTTGGCCGGTTCCTTCAGCATCTTCGCGAGCAGCACCCGGTTGCGCATCCCGCCCGAGCATTCGCCGAGCAGCTTCTGCTGGTCCTCGCCCTTGAAGTTGAAGCGCGCCACGTAGGCGCGACCGTCGAGGATCTTGTTGCCGAACGGGATCTGCGGATTGCCCTCGCAGATGTTGTCGTACACCGACTTGTCGTCGTGCAGTACCGTGCGCGACTGGTCGAGCCACACCATCTTCACGGTAGCGCCGATGATCACCTCGCCCTTGTCGGGCTTCTCGCGGCCCGTGATCATGCGCAAGAGCGTGGTCTTGCCGCGCCCGTTCGGACCGATGATGCCGAGCACGCCGCCGGGCGGCACCTCGAAGGAGAGATCCTTGATGAGCGTGCGGTCGCCGAAGCCCTTCGTGACGTTCCGGATCTCGATGACCTTGTCGCCGAGTCGCGGTCCGGGCGGGATGCGCAAGTCGACCGGGTCGAGCGCTTCCTCGGCCTTCTGTTCGACGAGTTCCTTGTAGCGCGTCAAGCGCGACTTGCTGCGCGTCGAGCGTGCCTTGGGCGTCTTGCGGATCCACTCGAGCTCGCGCGCGATGATCTTCTCGCGCGTCTCGTTCTGCCCCTTGCGCGTTTCGATGTCCCGCTGCTTCGCCTCGAGATACTCGGTGTAGTTGCCTTTGTACGGGCGCGCGAGCCCGCGCTCGATGTCGAGCATCCACGACACGACGTTGTCGAGGAAGTAGCGGTCGTGCGTGATCAGGATGACCGTGCCGTGATACTCCTTGAGATAGTGCTCGAGCCACTCGACGGCGCGCGTGTCGAGGTGGTTCGTGGGCTCGTCGAGCAGGAGCATGTCCGGGTGCATCATCAGGAGCTTGCACAGCGCGACCCGGCGCCGTTCACCGCCCGAGAGCTTCGTGACGTTCGCGTCCATCGGCGGCAGCCCGAGCGCCTCCGCGGCCTGCTCGAGGTGGCTGTCGAGTTCCCAGATCTCCTTGTGCGCCATCTCCTCGGTGAGCTTCTCGAACTCCTCGCCCATGTCGCCCGCCTCGGCGAGCTCGTTGTAGCGGCGTTCGATCTCGAGCAGCGGCGCGACGGCTTCCTTCAAGTTGCCTTCGACGTCGAGCGCTTCGTTCAGCGGAGGTTCCTGCGCCAGGTAGCCGATCGTCAGCCCCGCGATGGGCCGCGCCGTGCCGTCGAACTGCTTGTCCACGCCCGCGATGATGCGCAGGAGCGTCGACTTGCCCGCGCCGTTGGCGCCGATGATGCCGATCTTCGCTCCTTCGAGGAACGAGAGCGTGATGCCCTTCAGCACTTCCTTCTGGTTGAAGTACTTCTTCAGGTCTTGGAGCTGGAAGATGATCTTGTCGGCCATGGGGGGCGAACAGGATAGCGATCGGGTTTCGTGACCGCCACGCGCCGGGCGGTGAGGTCGCAATCACGGCGGCCGAACGCTGTGCGAGGTCCGTGACCGTGCTCGCCTGGGTGGCCCCAGAGACCTCGAGGCCGGTCGACGCACCCCCTCATGTGGGCATTTGGCAGCGCACCCGAATCCGAGGAGGAGTCCGCCCGAGCCGACGCGCTACGCGCACGAGGTCGAGCGCTCGTCGGATCGGGCCTCCGGTTCCATCGAGTGCACCCAGCGCTCCCGGTTCCGGGTTACCTACTACTGCGGAGTGACGGGTCGGGGACATGGGGTATCATCCAGACGTCGATTCCAGCCGTGCGGGCTCGAATGCGACTTCGTTTGGGGGAAACTCGGCCCCGGAACGATGGCGGACGTCGCCGCGCGCCTCATGCTCCAAACCAAACTAGAGAACCTGCGGCAGCGTGTGTGCGAGTTGGACCTGCACGCGCGCGAGCGCTCGAGCGACCAGCTGGCCGGACTGATCGCGGGTGTGAGGCGCGCGGTCGAGGAGTTGCTGGTCGCCTGCTCCGCGCCGGGATGGCGCGAGCGCGTGATCTCGGGGATCCCTTTGGTGAAGCTCGATGTGCCATCGGAGGCTCGTCACCTCGATGTGCTCACGGATATTCACGGCAGTGCACCCGCGAGTCGCGAGGCCTCGCTCTACCAGGAACGGGTGCGCTCGCTGATGACCGCCTTGCTCCTGACCGAAGAGAATGAAAGACGGCGACTGGCGCTCGACCTCCACGACGGGTTGAGTCAGACGATCGCCCTGGCGCTGATCAAGCTCGCGCTGCTGCGGAAGTCGTTGAAAGGACCACAGGCGCAGTCCGCGAGCGAGATCCAGGAACTCGTCGAGCAGGCCAACAACGCCGCACGATCGATCAGCTTCGAGCTCAGCCCTCCGGTGCTGCACGATTTCGGACTGGAGCCGGCGGTGCAGTGGCTCGTCGAGAACATCCAGGCGCGCTACGGAATCGCCATCGATCTCGAGGACGACGGTCAATCGAAGCCGATCGACGAAGTGACGCGCGTAATGTTGTTCCGTGCCATCCGCGAACTGCTCATCAATGCCGCGAAACACGCGCGCGCCTCGCGCGTGAACGTGCGCCTCCAACGTGTCGAGGACCGCCTGAGCGCGGTCGTGGAGGACGACGGCGTGGGCATGGAGTTGAGCGCCGTGGGGAAAGACGGCTTTGGCCTCTTCAGCATCCACGAACGCTTGAGCCACGCCGGGGGCAGCATGCGCATCGAATCGTCGCCGGGACGAGGTACGAAGATCCATTTGTGTGCGCCGCTCGCCAGCGGAGCCGCCAAGCTGGAAAGGGTTCAAGCATGAGCATCCGAGTCCTCCTCGTGGACGACCACAAGCTGATGCGTGAAGGCCTGCGTGCGCTCCTGGCGGGAGCGCCGGACATCGACGTCGTGGGGGAGGCCTCCGACGGACGTGGGGCGTTGGATCTCGTGCGCACTCTCCAACCCGACGTCGTCGTGATGGACATCGGCATGCCGGAATTGAACGGCATCGAGGCCTGCCGGCGCATCCGCACCGAACACGAACGCGTCAAGGTCATCGCGCTCTCCACGCACACGGACAAGCGCTACGTGCACCACATGCTCGAAGCCGGGGCCTGCGGCTACCTGCTCAAGATCGCGGCGCACGACGACCTGCTCAGGGCCGTGCGCGCCGCGAGCCTCGGGCGGACGTACTTGAGCCCGGAGATCGCGGGGTACGTCGTCGAACGCTCGACGAAGGGGTTGACGGGCGAGTCCGTCTCGGCGTACTCGAGCTTGGGGGCGCGTGAACGCGAAGTCCTCCAACTCGTCGCAGAAGGCAAGACATCGGGCGAGACGGCCAGGCTCATGCACATCTCGATCGAGACCGTCGAGACGCACAGGCGCAACCTCACACAGAAACTCGGTCTGCACGGGACCGCAGAACTGACGAAGTACGCGATTCGCGAGGGACTGACCTCGGTCGACGAGTGAGCGAAGCGCGGGCTCCGTGACTGCGCGATGGATACCGTTTCTCGGCGTCCAACCTACCTGTTCCCACCCATGTTGGTCCCGCGATCCTGGGCGAAGACGTGGGCATGTTCTACTTCGTCCTCGGCTCGATCCTCGGCCTCTGGCTGCTCGGACTCCTGCCCACGAAAGTGCGGAGGATGATGGCGCGCAGCCAGAGGAACGCGCGCGCGAAGGCGGTGCTAGCGATCTCGAGCGGGTCGCAGGGAACTCGGTACTACTGGCTGGCTAGGGCGGAGGCCGATGCCGCGGCTCCGGGATCACTGGTCGCAACAGAGTACGCCGCGTCGCCGCAACGCGACCGCGTGGCGGTGTAGGGCGCGCGTCCGTCTGGCCTCGAGTTCTGGGGGCGCTCCGGGCCCGGGTTCCGACATCTGCACCACTGAATCAGCAGAATGCCCTATCGCCGCAGCGCGTCTGACGGACTTCAATACAGGGCGAGGGCGCGAGGTTGCGTACTCGGGCGCCCTCGCGGATCGACATGCCATGAACCACCACGATCTATCTCGAAGCGTGGACATGGCGCGTGGCTCGTTGACCGCGCTTCGCGGGCGGCTCGAGACCCGCGGGACCCAACTCGAATCGCGTGAGATCGCACTCGCGCTGGACGAGATCGAATTGGCGCTGCAGCAACTGGGAGAGCGCTACGATCTGCTCCGCGACGTCCTCTACCAAACGAGCGACATCGTGTTCGCCAAGCGCAAGGACGGTCGCTACGTGATGATCAACCCGAGCGGAGCAGAGCTCTTCGGAAAGCCGATGGAGGAGGTCGTCGGCCAGGACGATCGAGCGCTTTTCGCCCCCGACGATGCCGAGCGCATCATCGCCACGGATCGGGACGTCATGCGCGACGGCGTGCCGCGCACTGTGGAAGCACTGTATCACCTGCGCGGAGTGTCCACGATCTTGCTCACCACGACCGCGTCCTGGTTCGACGACGATCGCGAGCTCTGCGGAGTGATCGGCATCGCACAGGACGTCACGGAACGCAGGCTCGCCGAAAAGGAGTCCGTCCTGCATCGCGAACGGATGGGCTCGGTCGTCACGGAACTCGTGATCAGCGAGGAACGACTGCGCCGTTCGCTCGCAGCCGAACTGCACAACGGTCTCGGACAGGACATCGCGCTCGCGAAGATGAAGCTCTCGAAGCTGCGTGAATCGGTCGACCACGATCTGAAGACCACGCTGACCGGCATCGAACAGCTCGTGGAAGACGCGGATCGGTCGCTGCGGTCGATCACGTTCCAGATCAGCCCGCCCTCGCTCAACGATCTGGGCCTCGTCGCCGCGCTCGAGTGGCTCGCGGAAGACATCGGGAAGACGTGCGGAGTCGACGTGCGCATCGAAGACGAAGCCTCACCCGCGATCGCCGACGAACGCGTGCGGATCATCCTGTTCCGTGCCGTTCGCGAACTCCTCATCAACGTGGCCACGCACTCCGGCGTGCGGCTCGTCCATGTGCACCTCGGCCGGCGCGGCGAGCGCGTCTGCATCACGGTGTCGGACGAGGGATCGGGATTCAACGTCGCCGACCTCGAACGCAGAGGCCGCGGTCTGTTCGGGATTCGACAGCAACTCGCGTACGTCGACGGCGAGATGCACGTCGACTCGAGCCCCGGCCGCGGAACGACGGTGATCCTGACCGCGCCCGCGTCGGAACTGTCGTCACTCCCGACTACGTAGTCTCCCCTCCGCCGATCCGAAGATCCCCCGATGGGGATAGGCCGGGATCCCCACCAAGATGGCGGCGGTCAACGTAGCGGCGACGAGAGTCGACGAGACGGACCGACCATTCTTCTCGGACAAGCACCCCGACCCACACCTCTGAGAAGCAGGGGGGCACGCCCGCTCGCGGGGGTGCCCTCCACATTTTTCTTTCGGCCACACGCGGCGATCCGCGACGTGGACCGGCCGGGACGAGCCCTGGATTCGCTCCGCCGTATCGGTGGAATCATCGATGTTCGGCGCGCGACGGCACGCGGTACAAGCTCTAGCGGAGCGTGGCAGTGGATCACAACCCCCGCTGCCAAGGGAATCATGCTCGATCAGTTGCACGAAACCAGGAATGCCGAGGGGCACACGCGGCCCGCGCGGACCAAGGGCAGGTTCGGGCTGATCCCCGATGGCAGCAGGCGCTGGTCGGACGTGCCTTTGTCACCGCGCTACGCGGGCTTCGCGAATGAGATCGCACGCGGTGCTCCACTCGAGAATCCCCGCCCGCAGGTGGACATCGAGGATATGTCGATCCACGGCTTCGACACAGCGCACGCGCGCGAGTCCGCGTCACACCGCGAAGTGCCGGAGAGCGATTCCGTCGAAATCGACGAACGCATTCTGTCGGAGGGCGTGACGCTCCTAGTCGTCGGAGATCGTCGATCACGCTCGCTGACGGATACTCCTCTAGAGCTCTTGGCACTGCACGATCGGACCCACGCGCGCGCCGATGTGCTCGTCCACTACGGTTGGCAATGGGACCTGAGAGCTTCCTCGTCGTCCGAACCAGCGTGTCGGAGCTTGCGTGCGCCTCCGCCGGCCGATCCGGCACCGCCAGCTGCCGTGCGCCTCGATCTCATCGTGCGCTGGAGTGGGCGTCGACGATTGTCGGGACTTTTGCCGTCGCAATCCGCAGACGCGGATGTCTACGTCGCCGACGCACTCTGGATCGATACGCAGTCTCGGGGATTCATCGAGGCTCTCTGCTGGTTCGCGAGCCAAGCCCAGCCGTCAAGAGCGTGACAGGCCTCTGCGTGTCACCCGTGCCGGGCGCGTGAATACCTGAAGACCCGGCGGCTGTTGCCTGCAACTGCCGATCAGGGCGCGTGATCACGCGGCCTACTTTGCGCGAACGCGAAACCCAGTGCCGCGCACAGGGCGAGAACGCGACCCCCTTCTTGCTTCGAGACTCGAACTCATGCATTCCATTCGCTCGCTCACCGCCGCCCTGCTCAGCTTCGGCGCCTCTCTCTGTCTCGCGGCGCCCGTCATGGGCGAGGAAACCTGTTCCACATACTCGGTCGCGAGTCGAACCACGAACTGGGAGAGCTCGATCTCGATTCAGCGCTTCGATCCGGCGCTGGGAACGCTGCAGTCCATCTCCGTGGAGGTCACGGGCAAGGTCGAGGGCGTCGCCAGGGTCGAGAGCCTCGATACCGCGACTTCCGTCGTACTGCTGTCCTTCCAAGGCGAGGTCCGCGTGATGCGTCCCGATCAGTCGTCGATCTTCATGGTCGCACCGGTCGCCCACTTCCTCGATGCCTTCAGCGCCTTCGACGGCAAACGGGATTTCGCTGGCACTTCGGGCTGCGAGCACTCGGGTATCCTCGCGCTGAAGCAGGGTTCGGTGAGCCTCTTCTTGGACGCGAACGACCTGGCGCTGTTCACGGGACCGGCAGGGAACCCCGGCCGGATCGACCTGCTCACGGCCGCTCACGGAACTTCGCTCCTGAGCGGATCGGGGAACATCGAGAGCCAGTTCGTGCAGCGTGCCTCGGCCACTGTGAGACTGTGCTACCAGTTCATTCCGTTCGCACCGCCCACGATCCGGTGCCCGGGCAGCCAGGTCGCGAGCGTGGGGGTTCCGTTGACTTTCGACGTCCGTGCCTTCCTGCCGAACCCGAAGGCGCCCGCCGCGCTGACTGCATCCGGCATGCCCAACGGCGCCAAGTTCGACGTCCTTCCCGACGAGACCGCCCAAATGCTCTCCCGTCGCTTCCGTTGGACGCCGACGACTGCTGATGTCGGATCCACGACGGTGACATTCACTGCGAACGACAGCCTGATGCACACGGTGACTTGCGCGGTCACCATCGCCACGGCCGAGTGCCACATGCTCTTCGCATCCGCGGTCGGCAGCTCGTCCGCGATCGTCTTCGGTCGCCTCTACGACACGCAGCTCGCCGGTGTGCGCCGCTTCTTCCCGGTCTCGATGGACAACCACCCCAGCGTGCGCGCGAGCGTGCTGCCTTCCGTCTTTGTCGTGCAGATCGTCATGTACAACCCGCTCGCGTTTACCACCGAGCCGACGCGGTCGTCTCAGCCGATGACCGTCACGAGGGACGCGACGGGACACATGCAGTCTTCGTATTCGGGCACGGACCACGGCATCTGCATCCGCCTGCACGAGTTCTTCGTGAACGGCGTGCGGTACGTGCGCTTCCCCTTCGAAGTGTCCGGAATGTGAAGCACAGTGGCTCGCGGTCGATTCCGCCTCGCTACCTACTTCCGCTGGGCGGGAGGGGTGGAAGTCCCGATGGGTCGACCTCCGAGCCCTGCCTAGGATCCTCGCTCACCGGCGTGTCGCAGCGACATCTCCGATCACTCTCTCGCCGAGATAGCTCACAGGCACACCCCATGAACGACGAAGGTGCGAAGACGACCGATCCGGTTCGTGCTCCCGACACGACCAAGGAGAGCAGCGGCCCGGCTGGGAGCAGAACGCAGCCGGAGAAGACGGCCACGGCCGCTCCCGGAGTGGAGCGCAAGCAGGTCGAGTACAGCGACAAGCCCTCGGATGCATCGAAGACCCAGGACAAAGGCCCCGGGACCACCGAGTTGCGTCCGAATTTCGAGCGTCCGGGGAACAAAAAAGCGAACGATTCGGAACGTCCGCAAGGACAGGCCAGCGCGCTGAACCCGAAGGAGCAGGTTCCCGAAGATCCGGTTCGTCCGGAGCTGCACAAGAACATGCCGGCCAAGACTGCCGACGCGAAGCTGCCGGTCACGCCTGTCGGCCCAAAGAACGCCGTTTGATTCACAAGGATTCGCGCCGGGAGTGGGAGCTTCCCACCACGACCCGCGCGAATCCGATCCTCTCATCGCCGCGCGAGCATTCAAACCATGCCTGACGACAACTTGTCTAATGTCCTGCGCCAGAAGTCCCCGCTGTCGGACGTGAAGGTCTTGAGGGCGCGCGCGCGCAAGCACGTCGAATCGGGCGCCGTCACGGAGGGGTACAAGGCCGACCGTGTCCAGGTGTTGAAGAGCCTCAATGAAGCGCTCGCGACCGAGATCGTCTGCGTGCTGCGCTACAAGCGCCATTACTACATGGCGGACGGCATCCACGCGCAGAGTGTCGCAGCAGAATTCCTGGAGCACGCGATGGAGGAGCAAGGTCATGCCGATCTGCTCGCGCAGCGCATCGTACAGCTCGGTGGTGAGCCGGATCTGGATCCCGATCACTTGAGCGCGCACAGCCACGCGCAGTACGTCGCGGGCAAGGACCTCGAGGACATGATCCGCGAGGACCTGGTCGCGGAACGAATCGCGATCGAGAGCTATGCGGAGCTGATCCGCTACATCGGCGACGACGACCCCACCACGCGGCGGATGCTCGAAGGCATCCTGGCGACGGAAGAAGAGCACGCGGAGGACTTGATCAGTCTGCTGCGCGGGCAAGCTCGCTGAACTTCCGTCGTGCTCGTCGCTCGTACCCAGTTCGCCCCTGTCGTCTGCGTAGAAGCATGGATCGCGACGCCATCCCCTGCGCACTAGATTCCCCAATCGAATGCAGCGGGGATCTGCGCGAAGGAGACCTCTTTTCGAGGATCGTCCACGCGCGTCGCCTTCGCACAACCACACTGGAGATCAAGAACATGAAAAACGTGAAACTCATTCAATGGACGGGTGCCTTGATCGGGCTGACCCTCAGCGCCGTGGCGTACTCGTCCGGCACGGCTCCGTACACCGTTTGCCCCGCCAGCGATCTGATCGGGATGAAGGTCGTCAGCGAGAAAGGCGACGACCTGGGCAAGATCGAGGACATCGTCGTGCATCCGGGAGGCCAGACTTCCTACGCCGTGCTCTCGTTCGGTGGCTGGATGGGGATGGGGGACAAGCTGTTCGCCATGCCGTGGTCGGTCCTGCGAACCGTCGAAAAGGACACGGCCAAGCCGGACAGCGCTCGTTCGCTCGTCCTCCCGCTGGACAAGGAGCGCCTGAAGACCGCGCCTGGATTCGACAAGAAGAAGTGGCCGGCGATGGCGAATCCGGACTGGACGAAGGACGTCGACGCGTTCTACATCGGTGCAGACAACCCCAACGCGAAGAAGCCGGCCGAGGCCTCGGCGCGAACCTCGGTGATTTCCTGGAGAGTCACTGAATTGAAGGGCACCAACGTCGAGACGCCGACGGGCGAAAAACTGGGCGACATCAAGGACATCGTGATCGACACGAACGGGCGCGTCAGCTTCCTGACCCTGTCGGTCGGCGGATTCCTGGGGATGGGTGACAAGATCATCGCCGTCCCGTGGGACTCCCTCAAATTCTCGCTCGGCGGCGACAAGGGCGACAAGAAGATGATCTCGCTGGCGAGCACCAAGAAGCAGCTCGAGGAAGCGCCGCAGTGCAAGTCAGGCAAGGAAGGCACGGCCGAGATGTGCGACCCGAAGTGGATTGGGCGCGTCTACTCCTACTACTCGGTGCCGGTCTACTGGGTCAGCAGCGACGATGCTGACGCGAAGCGCGGTTCGAAGAACTGATCGATTCGGGCAGGGCAGCACACGGCTCGGGACGCGTTCCCGGGCCGTGTGTTCGTATTCCGATCGGGCAGCTGACTACGTTGAATTCGAAAACGCGCTAAGGGTTGCTGAGTATGCCCCCGCGTCGGCTGTCGGCCTAATCTCACGAAAGCTCGGGAGGGTGGCTCAGCTGTGCGCCCTGCTCGACTGACACCATGACGACGAGAACCTCTCCCTGCCCCGTTCGCCGGTCAGGCTCGTTCCCTGGCAGCGTGTCGCGGGCATTGATGCTCTGCGTCCTGCCGGTGCTCGGCGCGGGTTGTCGCACCGCGGAACCGGCTACGGTGCCCTTCTCGGCGACTGCCGTGCGCCTCGAGCTGCCCTTCGTCCGGCAGGAAGCCGCTCACGATTGCGGACTGGCTTCGATCTCGGCCTTGTGCCGGTATTGGCAAGTCGCGATTCCGAGCGAGGAACGCGCGGCACTGGCAGGCAGAGCCGCGGAGAGCGGCGGACTCTCGGGCGCCGAACTCAAGACGACCTTGGAGCGGCGCGGCCTGGAGGTCTACCTCTTCCAGGGCAGCCTCGATCGGACCGTGACCGGGGTCTACGCCCATGTCGATTCCGGGCGACCGCCGCTCGTCATGCTGTCCGGTGAAGGAACCAACCGTCACTACGAGATCGTCCTCGGCTACGACGAGCCGCGCGGCCAATTGATCCTGCTCGACCCCGTGCGAGGCGAAGTGGTCCTCTCCGCGGCGACCTTCGAGAGCGATTGGGCGCGATGCAAGCGTTTCACGTTGCTCGCGAGTCGCGGTTCAGAAGTTCAAGTGGCGGGGCAGAGGGGGCGCGAAAGGCGCCTCGCTGCACAGCCGGCCGAATCCCAACCAGACCAAGGAACCAAGCCATGATCACTCCCCTGTTCGTACTCATTCAATCCATCTCCCTGTGCGCCCCGCTTCCCACGCCGCAGGCACCCGCGCCGACGAAACCGGTTTACGCACTGTCGGAATTCGGCTGCGACTATGCGCTCCCTGGCACTTTCTCCGGGTCCGCTGCCTTCGGCGCGAACGAGCGCGCACAACTGTGTGCCGCGGAACACCAGGCGCCGGAACTCGCCGCGCTGCGCGCGGGTGACGGGCCGTCGAACCAGGAGTGGGGCTGGATCGCCATCGGCGCCCTGGTCGTGCTCTTGATCGTCGTCCTCTGAAGGGGGGCCCAGCTACGGTCGCGCACGAGAAGTCGTGACCGCAGCTGCTCGCCAGTGCGGTCAACGTGGTAGAGATCTGCCCATGAAGGTCTCGACCATCTCATTCATGTTCCTGCTCTCGGCCTGTCGCACGGACGCTTCGCACGAAGCGTCCGCGGCGCCGATCGGGAAGTCGTCCGTGGTGCTGACGCTTCACACCGGCATCAGGCTCTACGACACGCTCCCGCAGAAGGTCGAGGAGGTGAAGCTCGAGTGCTTCACCTACAAGCCGCCCAACTGGAACGGCGAGCGCATGATCCTCGTACACCACGGTGTGCTGCGCAACGCGGACGAGTACCGCGACCACGCGGTCGTGCTCGGCGATCGTTTCAACGCGTTGATCGTCGCGCCGCGCTTCGACAAGGAGCGTTTCCCCTCCGAGAAGTACCAGCGCGGCGGCATCGTGCGCGCCGACGGAACGGCCGCGGATCCGAGCGAGTGGACGTACGCCTTGATCCCGCAGATCGCCACGTCCATGCGCGTGAACGAGACGCAGCCCGACATGAAGTACTGGATCATCGGCCACTCTGCCGGCGGCCAGTTCGCGATGCGCATGAGCGCCTTCCAGGACACCGGCGCCGAGCGCATCGTGGCCGCGAATCCGGGCACGGACCTGTTCCCGACGCGCGACCTGCCCTTCGGCTGGGGTTTCGGCGGCTTGCCCGAGTCGCTGTCGAACGACGAGCAGCTGAGGCGCTATCTCGCCGCTCCGCTCACGCTCTACCTCGGCACCGCCGACGATCACAAGGACGAGGATCTCGACATGAGCGAGAACTCCATGAAGCAGGGCGAGGGCCGTCTGCAGCGCGGTCGGGCCGCGTTCGCTCTCGGCGAGAAGACCGCGCGCGAGCACGGCTGGCATTTCGGGTGGCGCAAGGTCGAAGCCGACGGCGTCCCGCACGACCACGAGAAGATGTTCGCGCACGAGGCGTGTGAAACCGCGCTGTTCGGACCCAACTGACGCGCTCAGCCGCGTCTACGATCGATCAGTCCTTCTTCATCAAGACCGCCCCCCGCATGGTGATCCCCGAGTCGCCACGCACCAGGGTTCGCAGGCGCGCAGCGGGGCAGCCGAGTTCATGCGACCGCGCGGGTCCGGTGACCGTGTTCCCCCCAGCCTGTTGCCGGCACGTAGACTGGCAACGTTCGCCGCCTGTCGGTTCGCAGAGGAGGTGTCGCTTGATCGACTCGCCGGATTCATCCGCATCGCGCTTCCAGGAGGCCGAGGATCTCCTGGCGTCTCTATTCTCGGCCGGAGAGCAGGTCGGAACCAAGCAAGTCGAGGCCGTGATCGCGGCCCACCCGCAACTCGAGCACGAACTGCGCGGCCTCGTCGACCAGATGGCAGGCCTGCAGTGCGGCTTCGACGACGAGGCCGGTTCCGTTGTCGCGGAGCGCGAGAGGTTCCGGCGGATCGTCGCTCAACTCGCTGATCCGGCCGAGTTCGCGCAGCGCTACGAGTTGTGGGAGGAACTCGGTCGCGGTGGCATGGGGGTCGTCTATCGGGCCTACGACCGGAGGCTGTCGCGGTCGATCGCGCTCAAGGTGATCCGCGATACTGTCGGGTCGGTCTCGAAAGGCGCGCCCGCCGCCCCTCGCACGCGCGCGTGGACGCGCTTCCTGAACGAAGTTCGCATCACCGCACGACTCGATCACCCCGGGATCGTGCCGGTGCACGAGGTCGGCGTGAATCCCGAGGGTCAGGTGTATTTCACGATGAAGCTCGTGAAGGGGCGCACGCTCGGGGACGTGCTCCAGTCCCATCGGCAGGCGCAAGGCGACTGGACGCTGCACCGCGTGCTGGCCTTGTTCCAGCGCGTGTGCGAGGCCGTGGGATTTGCGCACGGTCAAGGTGTGGTCCATCGCGACCTCAAGCCGTCGAACATCATGGTGGGGGACTTCGGCGAGGTGTACGTCATGGACTGGGGCGTCGCACGAGCCGGCTCCGCCGAGACGGAGATCCCGCGGGCGCACCCGGATGTCGCGAGGGACGAACTCCCGCTGCCCGCGGCGCTCACGCGCGAGGGCGAGCTGGTCGGCACACCGGCGTACATGAGCCCGGAGCAGGCCAGGGGTGATGTCGCCGGAATGGGGCCGTGGTCGGACGTGTATTCGATCGGGGCGATCTTGTACGAGCTGATTTCCGGGTTGCCGCCGTACGTCGAACCCAACGAGAAACCATCAGGTGTGGAGCTCCTCCAGCGCGTCGTCGCGGGGCCCCCGCGCCCGCTCGATGCACGGCGAACGCCGCTCGAACTGGTCGCGATCTGCGAGAAGTCCCTCGAGCGGGATCGGTCTCGCAGGTACGCCGACGTACGAGAACTCGCGCAAGACATCGAACGCTGGCTCAACGGGCGCTCCGTGAAGGCGCTCGCCACGGGCCCGTGGAACGAGCTCGGAAAGTGGGTGGGTCGAAATCGTGCGCTGGCCTCGGCTTTGGCGGCCTGCGTGCTCGCGGTGATCGGCGCAGTCGGTGTGGGTTGGTGGAAGTCCACGCAGGTACAAGCAGCTCGACTCGAGACGATGGCCAAGGACCGAGCGCTCGGCGAAGCCATGACCGAAGCACGCGTAAGTCGCGTCGCGATCTCGGGGGTTTGGAATCGACTGCTCGACGAGATGAACCCGATCATCCAGTCCGATCAGCCTCGGACGTTCACCGAGCTCCTCAAGCGGGCCTCCACGCTCGTGAGCGACACTGAGTCCTTGGATCCTGGCACGCGCGGTCACCTGCTCCTGCGAATCGGCAAGACCCAGAATTCGCTTGGCGAGCCCAGGGCTGCAATCGTTCCTTTGCGCGCTGCGGTCCAACTGCTCGGTGATGCAGGTGAAGACTATCGACGTGAGCACGCTGAAGCCCTGCTGCGGCTTGGGCATGCAGAGATGGATACGGGAGAACACGACCAGGCGGAGCAGCACTTGATTCGGTTCTTGGAGCGCTCGCAGGGAGGCATGGAGGAGGAAGCCGCCGTGTCGACTTGCCACGCGCTCCTGAGTCTTGCCCAGGAGCGCATCACGACCCGTCGACTCGACGAAGCCGACGCGAACCTGGAGGCCGTGCATTCGTTGCTCGCCAGCCGGGATGGTCTCGCGAGCGACTTCGCCAGCCAATACCACAGGCTTCGCGCGCTCCTCGAAAGACAACGGGGGCAGCTTGCTGAGTCGGAAGCCTCCTATCGTAGGTCCTTGGAGATCATGGAGAAGCTCGGTGCACCGCCTCCGTTCAGACTCGGGCTACGACTCAGCCTCGCGGCATTGTTGTACGAGATGCAGCGTTGGCCCGAGTCGCGAGCGGAAACGGAAGCGGCACTCTCGCTCCTGCGTGAACTCAACTCACCTCCGACGAGCTTGCTCGCCGCCGCATTCGATCAGCTCGGTGCCCTTGCCAATCAGGAGAACCGCCTGGTCGAAGCCGAAGCACTCGCGTGCCAGGGACTCGAACTGCGGCTCGATTCCATCGGACCGACTGCGCCCGACACCGCGCGCTCTTGGCACAACCTAGCCATCGTGCTGATCGCGAGTCGACGCCTCAACGAGGCCGCGCTGCAGCTCTCGGACGCGACCTTTGCGGTGCGCTCGGCGTACGGAGACCGGCATCCAGAGACGTTCGGTTGTTGGATGACTCTGGGGTGGCTGCGGGAGGAACAGGGCCGAGGCGAGACAGCCATCGAGGCCTACCGTACGGCACTGGCCGGATTCAACGAGGTCAGCGGTATGCCCCCCGCGCGGATGGCTCTCCTCCGGGCTCGACTCGCGCGTGTGCTTTCACGAGCAGGTCGTCTGGCCGAGGCCGAGGAGCAAGTCGTCGCGGCCTATGAACTCGCGCTTCCCGAGGGACCGCACTCCGAGATCTTGCGCTCCGTCGTCGAGGACCTGGCTGTCACGTCAGCGAGCGCTCGCCCGCGCTCGCCGCGCTGAAGGCTCGTGCGGGAAGTCATGGGTCGCCTCACAAACATGTTCGTTCGGGTCGCGTCGATCGTTGATTCCTCTGACCGAACCGGATCCCGGCCGAACGTGGGTGGAGGAAGGTTCTCGATCAGGAACCACCACTCGTGAATTCCGAACTCACTCTCCTCCCGCTCCTGCGCCGCTGGCAAGACGGGGACCGCGCCGCGTTGGACGAGATTCTGCTCCACGTCGGGCCGTGGTTGCAGACCGAGATCAGTCGCTGGGTCGCGCGCCACGGTGGACTGAGCGAGGAACCCCGGGACGTGCTCCACAACGTGATCGTGAACCTCATGCGCTGGGGACCGAAGTTCTGCCCCAACACGGAGGCTCAGTTCCGCGCCTTGTTGCGCCGCGTGGCCATGAACGAAGTCATCGACCTCTCGCGCAGCGCCGACAATCAGCGCCGTGCGCAGATGGAATCGCTCAGCTCCGCGAGCCGGTCGCTCGCGAGCTACGCGCTCGCCGACAGCACGTCGCAGTTCCCGAGCGCCATCGCGTCTCGGAACGAGGACCGCCGGTGGATCAAGCTGGCGCTGCAGTTCCTGGATCCCGAGGAGCGCTTCCTGCTCGTCGCCAGCGAAGTCGAGCGACTGAGCTGGGCCGAGATCGCGCTGCAGCTCGAGATGAGTTCGCCGGACGCCGCGCGGGTGCGAGCGGCGCGCCTGAAGCCCAGGATGGCGAACCTCGTCCGTCAGTTGCGCGCGGGTCAGGTCCCCGCGTCCCCCTAAGAGTGACTCCTACGCTAAAGTACAGGCGGCCCGCCAGCCCCATCTCGGGTCACGCACCCAGCACGATCCGGTCTCCTCGGCTGGCTCCCATTCGTTCTGTTCGGTTCCGGCGATCGAATCGTTCCATCAGCGGGCCAATCAGTCCTGAGCTCGGTGCGCAGGCGACCGGCCACCCCACCCCGCAGGAGTCATTTCATGTCATCCACCCACACTGAGTCGACCTTCGCCCACCGGGACGAGCACGGATCGCCCAGCGACTTCACGGCTCGAGCGAGCGCGCGGATCCGTACTTGCTCACCGTCCCAGGTCGCACGAAGCCGCCACGCCCTCCGCGCGAGCCTCCTGCTTGTCGTCACGGTGCCTCTCTCGCTCTCGTCCTTCGCGATCCAGCGCGAGATCGCCGGTTTTCGCGACGAGCGCTTCGACAGTCGCTTCAACGACCTCACGTACTCGCAGGTCTCCTCGGGAGGCGGCTTCACGGTGGCGGTGACGACGGCGGGCGAGGTTGTGGCCTGGGGAGCGAACCAGGGCGCCGCTGTCTGCATCATTCCTCCGCTCATTGTCCCAGGTCCGTTCGGCGGTGTGGACGGGGGGGGATACGCAACGGCGTCCGACGCGATCCCGTCCCACGACTTCGCGCTCACGCTCCTTCCCAACGGCACGCTGGTCGGCTGGGGCGACAACTCGCGCGGGCAGGCCAGTCCACCGCCGCTTCCCACCGGTTTCCTGCCGATCACGTACACGCGTTTCAGCGCCGGCGGGCGACACGGCGCGGCGATCCGCAGCGACGGTTTGCTGGTCGCGTGGGGCAGCAACCTGGAGGGGCAGTGCAACGTCCCTTCGATCATGTCAGGCCTTACGTTCGTCGAGGTCTCCGCGGGCGGCCGTCACACCGCGGCCATCCTGAGCGACGGCACCTGCACCGCGTGGGGCAACAACACGCAGGGCGAATGCAACGTGCTCGCGCTGCCATCCGGGATCACGTACACGCGCATCGCGGCCGGGGGCGGCGAGAACCCCACCGGCCTGGGTCACACCGTGGCCCTGCGCAGCGACGGGAGCCTCGTTGCGTGGGGGCACAACGTGTCGGGACAGTGCAACGTCCCAGCACTGCCGCCCGGGGTCACCTACGTCGACGTCGTCGCCGGAGGCTCGCACACGCTCGCGATGCGCAGTGACGGGGTCGTCGTGGGCTTCGGTCACAACGGCTACGGACAGTGCAACGTCCCGGCCGCACCATCGGGCACGAGCTACGTGGCGATGTCGGCGGGCGGGTTCCACAGCACGCTGCGGCGCAGCGACGGCCGGGTCGTGAGCTTCGGCATGAGCACTGCAGGCAGATGCAACGTGCCCGCTCTTCCGGCAGGTGTGGAGTATCGGGCAGTCGTGCGCGGCGACGGTGGCGACACCCTGGCGCTGGCGAGTGACGGCTGGGTGTACGGCTGGGGCCCCAACGACTACGGACAGTTGAATGTGCCAGCGTTGCCTTCCGGCGTTCGATACACGCGAATCGCCGCCGGGCCGTACAACAGTGCTGCGGTGAGGGATGATGGACAGGTGCGCGCCTGGGGGGACGACACCTTCCTGATCTCGAATGTCCCTGCGCTTCCTCTTGGGCTCCGCTACGTGGACGTGTCCGTCGGGGAGAATCACGTGTTGGCCCTGCGGAATGACGGACAAGTTGTCGGCTGGGGATACAACGGCGCGGGACAGTGCACTGCCCCGACGCTTCCCGCCGGGCTCTCCTACGTCGAGGTTGCGGCAGGATGGTCGTTCAGTGTCGCGCGGCGGAGCGATGGGACTATTGTCGCCTGGGGAGTCAACTCGAGTGGTGCGCCCCTCACCCCGCCAGCCCTACCTGCCGGTCTAACCTACGTCGAAATCGCGGCCGGTCGCTACCACGCGGTCGCACGACGCAGCGACGGCACGGTTGTGACTTGGGGCTACAACGGATCGGGTCAGCTCAACCAGCCGGCGCTCCCTGCCGGTGTGATCTACACACACATCGAAGCCGGCCTGTACTCCAGCATCGCGCGTCGATCTGACGGAAAGGTCGTGACCTGGGGCAACGCGCCGCAGCCCATCCTCGCTCCGGACCTGGCTTCTGGGTTCACCTACTCGGCCATCGATGCCGGCGGGGGTGTCGCGGCGACGGTCTACGGACCTGGTCCGCTCTCGGGGTCGGTCTCGGACGTGTGCTGGCCGCCCGCTCCCAACGCCGTGAATCCCGGCGGCGCGGAGTTCCGCGCGAGCGGCTGCGCTGGTCTCACCGGCAACAGCCTGCAGTTCGACGTCACGGGACTTCCTCCCGGCGGCGCAGGCCTGTTCTTCTACGGGCGCGGTGACCAACAGATTCAGGTCCCCTTCGGCAACGGCTGGTTGTGCGTCGGTGGTTCGCTCGTGCGCATCCCGCCCGTGCTCCCCGTGAGCGCCGGCGGCACGGTCAGCCTCGCCATCGACCTGACCTCGCCCACGTTCTCGACCGGACCCAACGTGGTCACGCCGGCTTCGACGTGGATCGCGCCCTCCTTCTTCACCTTCTCGTTGGCCGCCAGCTTGGCGCCCAGCTCGGTCCACTTCACCGCGGTGCCGCCGAGGTAGATCTTGC
>JBGATY010000330.1:0-2844 GCA_044228955.1 Planctomycetota bacterium
AGGTCCTGGTCGGGAGCTAGTCTGCTCAACCTGCAAGAGGTCGCTCCCGGTCGATCGGTTCCGGCCCCATCCCGAGGTGTGCTACCTGAAGGCGTTCCTGGTCACCAAGCGGAAGTGGGTCGTGAGGGCCTACAAGCGCTAGATGCGGGGTTGAGCACGATCCCGCCCATCTTCCCAAATATGGGAAAACGAGCGTCGAGGTCGAGCGCGGAGCCGAACCCTACACTCGGGCGCAGCGCATGACTCCTCCCCCTACTAAATTGCATTTCCGCGTGCGCGTTCCGGCGTCCACGTCGAACCTCGGACCCGGGTTCGACTTCGCTGGACTCGCGTTGTCGGTGTTCCTCGACGTGACTGTCGTCGGTGAAGCGCGCTCGGGTCGTCACGAACTGCGCGAACTCACCGGCACCGCGATCGACTGGCCGCGCACGGACGACAACATCTTGTTCCGTTCCTTCGAACACGCACGCGCCGCGTTGAGATTCGACGCACGCGCACTCGCGTTCGACGTGCATTCGGAGATCCCTGTCGCGCGCGGTCTCGGATCGAGCGGCGCGGCGATCGCGGCGGGCGTGCTGATCGCGCACGCTTGCGCGAACGCGTCGCTGTCCATCGAACGCCTGTGCACGATCGGCGCCGAGATCGAGGGGCATCCGGACAACACGACCGCCTCGATCGCCGGTGGTTGCACGCTGGCGATTCCGCGAGCCGACGGATCGATTCGCCTCGTGCGCCAGGCTCTGCACGCGGATCTCGGCTTCGCCGTCGCGTGGCCGAACACGCAACTGTCCACGCGCGCTGGACGCTCCGTTCTGCCGCGCGAGGTCTTGTTCGCGGACGCGGTCGAGAATCCGCGGCGCCTCGCGGCGCTGCTCGAGGGACTGCGCACGGGTGACGCGGAACTGCTGCGTCTCGGCGAACACGACCGGCTGCACGTGCGCCATCGACTCGCGCTGATCGAGAACGGCGCGGCCGCATTGTCGGCAGCTCACGAAGCCGGCGCCTGGCTTGCCACGGTATCGGGCAGCGGATCCGCGCTGTTTGGAATCGGTCCAAAGGCCCGCATGCCCGCGATCGCCGAGGCCATGCAGCGCGAATTGGGCCGCAAGGTCGGCGCCGAGGGACGAGTGGTCACGCCGGTGCTGGACGCGCCGGTCGTGACTCGTTCTTGATCCGGCCACGGAGCCAGGCACCGTGCCTGGCATCCGTGGCCGGATCAAGAACGAGCGAACCCGTGGCGATAGCCGTCGACCAGCGTCTGCGTCTCGGCTGCGCAGGACGCGCGCGAGGCCAGACCGGCGGCGCGACGCGCCTGTCGCAGGTCGATGCGCTCCAGGGTTTCGAGCAGTTCATCCAAGGCTACCGGCGCGACGCACACGTGGCGGAAACCGACGCCGAGGAGGAACGCGAGGTTCGCCGGGAGAGCCGCCGTCACGCCGAAGACCGACAGCGGCCGCGCCGATTGTTCGCACGCTTCCGCGATGGACGTCAGCGCGCGCAACACGAACGGGTGGATCGAATCGAAGGCGTGGCGCAGTTCGTGATTCTCGCGATCGGCCGCGAGCAAGTACTGCTGGAGCGAATCGAGACTGACCGTGAGGAAGTCCGCTTCGCGCGCCAGGTCCCTCGCGCCGAGCGCGGCCACGGGCGTCTCGATCACCGCACCGAGTTCCACGTGATCCTGGAACGACACGCCGCTCTTGCGCAATGCGTAGCGCTCCTCGAACAGGATCTCCTTGATGCGGCGCAGGTCGCCGCAATCGGAGACGAATGGCACCGCGATCGAGAGCGCGTTCTCCGCGTCCGCGGGCATCGAGCGCATGAGCGCCTGCAACTGCCTCCGCAGCACGTTCTCGCGCGCGAGAAGGATCCGCACCCCCGCTCGACCGAGCCCCGGATTCAACTCGCGCGCGTCGTGCATGTACGGCACTTCGAGACTCGAGTCCGCGTGCAGGAGCCGGAACGTGACGGGCGCACCACGCGCGTGTTCGACCACGGACGAATAGTGCGCGACGAGCGATTCGAGGGAAGGTTGATCGCGATCGATCAAGTACAGCAGTTCCGTGCGGTACAGACCGATCGACGGGAAGCCCGAATTCACGGCCGAATCGACCTCGGGCAGGTTCCCGCACGTCGCCGAGACGGTCACCGCGACGCCGTCGCGCGTCTTCGCGGGGCGGCGCGCGAGTCCAACGTCGGACTGTTGCTCGGTCTTGGGCTCCCTCTCGGTCCCGGCCTGGCTGTACTGCGCGCGCACCAACTCGTCGGGATTGACGCGCACGATGCCCTCGGTCGCGTCCAGGATCACGAAGTCGCCCTCGCGCACGCGCTCGAGCAGTCCGGCCACGCCCGTGAGGGTCGGGATCCGCATCGACCGGGCGAGGATGGCGGCGTGACTCGTGAGTCCTCCCTCTTCCGTCACGATTCCGAGAACGTGGTCGTTGGAGAGGTTGAACATGTCGACGATGGACAGCTCACGTGCGACGAGCACGTAGTCGTCCGCCGGCTTGGCCGTGATCTTGTCACCCTCGCCCCGCGTCTCGAGGTTGCGCAGCACACGAATCCCGACGTCGCGCAGGTCGACGGCGCGCTCGCGCAGCGTCTCGTTCTGCACGAGACGGAAGATGCGATCGAAGTCGGCGATCACCTTCCCGATGGACGCTTCGAGCGCCATCTGCTCGTTCAGGATCAGATTCTCGACGTCGGAGAGGAACACCGAGTCCTTCAAGTACGCGAGGTGCGTGTCCAGGATGCGCACGTGCTCGGACGGGATCTTGCCCGTCAGGCGCCCCTTCAGAGTTTCGATCTGCCGGCGCGAATCGGAAAGCGCCTTGTGGAAGCGGT
>JBGATY010000331.1:0-2838 GCA_044228955.1 Planctomycetota bacterium
CTCTACGTGCGGCGCTCCGCTCCCGGCTGGCTCGTCGCGTGCCAACCGTTCTATCCCGGCTGGAAGGCCTTCGTGAACGGCGCTCCGGTCGCCATCCTGCGCGCCGACTACGCGTTCTGCGCGATCGAAGTGCCCGAGGGGTCGAGCTCCGTCGAGCTGCGCTACGACCCGCCCTCGTTCCGGCGCGGGAGCTGGATCAGTGCGTTGGCGCTCGTGGGCGTGCTCGTGCTGCTCGGCTGGGTCCGGCTGCGTTGCGCGAGCTGAGGCGCGCCCGCGCTTGCGCCGCGTGTCGCGCAGGGCATGATGCTGCCCCCCCATCGGCGCGGGGCGCGCATGCAGTACGGCTTCCTCATCGACCACCACCGCTGCATCGGCTGTCACGCCTGCACGGTGGCGTGCAAGTCCGAGAACGACGTGCCGGTCTCGAACTTCCGCACGTGGGTCAAGTACCAGGAGAAGGGCCGTTTTCCCGCGGTGAAGCGCCACTTCGCGGTGCTGCGCTGCAACCACTGCGACAAGCCGCCGTGCGTCGAGATCTGTCCAGTCAACGCGCTCTCGAAGCGGAAGGACGGCATCGTCGATCTCGATCGCGACGCGTGCATCGGCTGCCGCGCCTGCATGCAGGGCTGTCCGTACGACGCCATCTACTTGAACGAGGACACGGGGAGCGCCGAGAAGTGCCACTTCTGCGCTCACCGCGTCGAAAAGGGCCTCGAGCCGGCGTGCGTGGTCGTGTGCCCCGAGGGCGCGATCATCGCCGGCGACCTGCACGAGCCGAAGTCGCGCATCTCCCAGATGGTCAGCGAATTCCAGGGCGCGACGCTGCAGCGCCGGCTCGAGCAGAACACGGGACCGAACGTGCACTACCTCGGCATCGAGCCGACGCTGTTGAAGCCGGGCGAGGCCGAGCGTCCCGACACGTACCTGTGGAGCGATCGACCGCCGCACAAGCTGGAGGAGTGGCCCGAGGAACTGCCGCTCGAACCGGACACGCGCACGGTGCTCGACGCGGGACACAAGGTCGAGTGGGGTTGGCACGTCGCCGCGTACCTCGTGACGAAGGGCATCGCCGCCGGAGCGGCAATGATCGCCCCGATCGGGAGCCTCCTCGGCCTCGAGGGCTTCTCCGCCGATTGGCTGCCGGAGATCCTGGCGCTCGTTTTCACGCTCGTGACGACGGCGCTCCTGATCCACGACCTCGCGCGACCGATGATGTTCTTCAAACTGCTCACGCGCCCCAACACGAAGAGCTGGCTGGTCAAGGGGGGCTGGATCCTCTCGGCCTTCGGCGCGCTGGTGTTCCTGGCGCTGGTCCTGCGCCGGCTCGGGTACGACGATGCCGCCGACACGTTGCGCTGGGTCAACGCTGTGCTCGCGCACGGCGTCGCCGGGTACACGGCCTTCCTGTTCAAGCAGTGCGAGGGCCGTGATCTCTGGCAAGGTCCGCTCGTCCTGCCGCATCTGTGGGTGCAGTCGATCCTGTGCGGCGCCGCGGCGTTCCTGCCCTTCAGCGGCGGATCCCGCGAGATCGCGGTCGTGCTGGCGGGTGCGCTCGTCGTGCACAGCGCGCTCATGCTGTACGAATTGCGGCTGAAGCACTCGACCGCGAATGCTCGCCAGGCCGCGGCGTTCCTGCCGGTGGCCGAACTCGGACCGATCAAGCGGCCCTTCGCCCTGGCCAACGTGCTCGGCGTCGCGGTCCCGGCCCTGCTGATCGCGCTGTCGAGTTTCTCGGCGCTCTCCGCCGGCGTGCCGATCCTGTTCGCTCTCTCCGCCGCTCTCGCCGTCTTCGGGCTCTTCCTGTACGAGGCGGCGTTCGTGCGCGCGGGCCAATTGCCGCCGCTGTCCTGACCGCGTGGATTCGAATCACGAGACGATCGAGGTCGGGGGCGGTGTGCCGATCAAGGCCTGGATCCGCGGCGTTCCCATCGAGGATCAGGCGCGCAAGCAGCTAGAGAACGTGGCGCGTCTGCCGTTCGTCCACCGGCACGTCGCCGTCATGCCCGACGTGCACTACGGGATCGGAGCGACGGTCGGCAGCGTGATTCCGACGCTCGGCGCGATCGTCCCCGCTGCGGTCGGCGTGGACATCGGCTGCGGAATGATGGCGGTGCAGACGAGTCTCGAATCGAAGCATCTGCCCGACGACCTCGGTCCCCTGCGCGCTGCGATCGAGAAGGCCGTGCCGCACGGACGGACGCCGAAGGGACGCGACAAGGGCTCGTGGCACGAGCCGCCACGCGCGGCGGAGAAGGCGTGGGCCGATTTGTCCGACGACTTCGAGCGCATCGCGCAGAAGCACGGCGCGATCCGCCAGTCGAATCACGTGACGCACCTCGGCACCCTTGGGACAGGCAATCACTTCGTCGAAGTGTGTCTCGACGAAGCCGAGCACGTGTGGTTCATGTTGCACTCGGGCTCGCGCGGCGTCGGCAACCGCATCGGGACGTACTTCATCGAGCTGGCGAAGGAGGACCTGCGGGCGCAGCTCGTGAACCTGCCCGACGAGGACCTGGCCTATTTCCCAGAGGGCTCGAAGGGTTTCGCCGACTACGTCGAAGCCGTCGGGTGGGCACAGCGCTTCGCCGAAGCCAATCGCGCATTGATGATGCGAGCCGTCGTCGAGGCGGTCTCGAAGGCGAAGGGCATGCGCCACTTCAAGTCGGACCTCGTCGCCGTGAACTGCCATCACAACTACGTCTCGCGTGAGCATCACTTCGGCGCCGACGTGTTCGTCACGCGCAAGGGCGCCGTGCGGGCGCGCGAGGGCGAGCTCGGGATCATCCCCGGCTCGATGGGTACGCGCTCGTACATCGTGCGCGGCAGGGGCAACAAGCA
>JBGATY010000332.1:0-2749 GCA_044228955.1 Planctomycetota bacterium
TTGAACATGAAGCTGACCCTCGAGGCGCTCGAGGTCCTCGATGCCATCGACCGGCGCGGCTCCTTCGCCGCCGCCGCCGAGGAGCTACATCGCGTTCCGTCAGCAATCACTTACTCCGTGCAACAGGCCGAGGAGGCGCTCGACGTCCTCCGGAGACAGCGTGCCCGGCAGCGCCCGCCCGAGCTTCGGGGACGAGAGGAGCGCGGTCGGATCGCCCTTCAGCGCACCGGCGGCCACGAGGTGTCGCAAGCACATGCGCACCGCGGCGAGGTTGCGCGCGACCGTCGCCTCGCTCGCGCCGCTCGCGCGCCGCCACGACAGATAGTCGACTACCAGTTCGGGATCGATGCGCGCGAGTGTCTTGTGCTTGCGCTCGACCGCGTAGCCGAAGAAGTGCTCGAGGTCCGACGCGTAGGCGATCAGGGTGTTGCGCGCCGCTCCGGCCTCCGCGCGCAGCGCGACAAGGAAGTCGTCGAGGGCCTCGCGCAGTTCGGCGGGCAGGATCGCCCGCTCCGTGCCGCGGCCCTCGAGGCGCCGCCTGCGTGCGTCCGGTTTCTCCTTGCGACGATCGGGAGCCACGATCGAGTCAGGGTCGCGCGCCTTCACCGTCCGTTCAAGACGGGCCTTTTTCGACATGCACCACTGTCTTGAGTGATCGGGGGGGCATTCCTATACTTTTCGCCCTCGCGCTCCGGTCGCGAGCCCCCGCCGGTCGACATTTCCAGGCTTCCACGCACCCAGGGACAGAACAGCACGGCCACCTCGAAGGCTCGATAATCCATGAAGCGACTCACCGCGAAGGAACTGGAGGACTACGAACTGCGCCTGCGCGCCATGCTCGCCGCGTTGACGGGGGACATCGACCGCCTCGAGCAGGAAGCCCTGGGCGAGCGCGGCGTGCCGCAGGAAGTGAGCGCGGAGGGCGGGACCGACAGCTACAGCCAGGAGTTCAGTCTCGAATTGCTCGAGCGCGACGAGTCCACCGTGCGCGAGGTGCTTTCCGCCCTCGACCGCATCAAGGCCGGGAACTTCGGCGCGTGCGAGGGTTGCGGCAGCATGATCCTGAAGGAGCGCCTGAAGATGGTGCCCCACGCACGCAACTGCATCGAATGCCAGCGCAAGGAAGAGGAAGGCGCGCTTTGAGAGCCTCAGGGCGCGAACGTCGATGAGCGCGCTCGAGACCGGGGTCGAATCGTCCGTTGCTGGCCCTGCGACGGCACCAGAGAGCGCCGTCCGGCCCGGCTCGAAGGCGATCCTCACGCGCTTCGTGTTCGTCTTCGCGCTCATCGGACTCGACCTGTGGTCGAAGAGTGCGGTGTTCGCGTGGATGGAATCGCTCGAATCCGCCGGCCGCCTCGTGGCCGACGAGTGCGGACACGGCCACCTGCGTTATCCGATCGTGGACGGCTGGTTCACGTTCATGCTCTCGCTGAACCCCGGCGCGGCCTTCGGCAAGCTCGACTCCTACCCGAACCTCCTGATCGGAGGCCGAATCGCGGCGGGCCTCCTCCTCGTCTGGCTGCTCGTGCGCACCCACCGCGGGCGGCCGTGGCTCGTGACCGCCTTCGTGCTCGTCCTCGCCGGCGCGCTCGGGAACCTGTACGACAACCTGTTCCGCGGCCGCGATCTCGACCTCGATCGGTGGTACCTGGAACGGCGCTTCGGACCGGTGCGCGACTTCATCGACGTGTACTTCGGCGTGTGGCAGTACCACTTCCCGACGTTCAACGTCGCGGACTCTTGCATCACGGTCGGAGCGGTCCTCCTGCTGCTCACGAGCTTCCATCGGGAAAAACGGGCTCAGGGCTCCTCGGTTGCCCAGGTAGGCGGCGGCGCGTAGATTGCGACCATGGCGCGTCTTTCCGTAGCACTCCCGCCGCTCTCGCTCCGGAATCCGATCCTTTCCGCGTCGGGCACCTACGGTCACGCGGCCGAGATGCGCAACATGATCGACGTGCACGCGATCGGCGGGCTCGTGAGCAAGACGGTCACGCTCAGGGAACGGCACGGCAACCCGGCTCCGCGCATCGCTGAAACGGAAGCGGGCTTCTTGAATTCGATCGGTCTCGAGAACAAGGGGCTCGCCTACTACCGCCGCGAACTCCTGCCGACGATGATCGCGATCGACACGTGCGTGATCACCAACATCGGGGCGGAACGCATCGAGGACTTCGTCGAGGTCGCGGCGCAGTTGTCGAACGAGCCGGCGGTCGACGCGCTCGAAGTGAACTTGTCCTGTCCGAACGTGCAGGAGGGCAAGCTCCCGTTCGCGACCGATCCCGCGATGGCCGCGCGCGTCATCGCGGAGGTCAAGCGCGCGACGAAGAAACCGATCTTCGCCAAGCTCTCGCCCAACGTCTCGCGCATCTCCGAGATGGCGATCGCGGTCGAGAGCGCGGGCGCGGACGGCATCACCGCGGTGAACACGGTCCTGGGCATGAAGGTCGACTGGCGCACGCGGAAGCCCGGCCTGTGGACGACGCAGGGCGGCTACTCCGGCACCGCGATCAAGCCCATCGCGCTGCGCTGCGCCTACGAGTGCGCGCGCTCCGTCAAGATCCCCGTCGTCGGTTGCGGCGGCATCGTCACCGCGGCCGACGTGCTCGAGTTCCTCGTCGTCGGCTGTCGCGCCGTGCAGGTCGGCACGGCGAACTTCGGCGATCCGGGACTCCTCGCGCGGCTCGCGAACGAGCTGGAAGCCCTGCTCGACGGCGCCGGCATCGGCTCGGTCGAGGAGCTCGTGGGCACG
>JBGATY010000333.1:0-2729 GCA_044228955.1 Planctomycetota bacterium
AAGACCCAGTTCTTGCGCCCGACCGCGATCGAGCGCAGAGAGCGTTCCGATGCGTTGTTGTCGATCGACAGTCGTCCGTCCTCGCAGTACCGGCACAGCGCCGCCCAGTTCGCGTGCGCATATCGAATCGCCGTCGCGAGAGCGCCTTTGGCGAGCACCTGCGCCTCGGTCGCCGTGAGCCAGTCACGCAGAGCGGCCAACCGCGGCAATGCTTCACGCTGTCGCAGCGCGCGCACGGTGTCGAAGTCCAGCTTCTGCTCCTTCGCCAATTGCTCGATGCCGTACAGCTCGCCGATGCGACGAATCGCTTCTTCCACGAGTTTCGGTTCACCGTCTTCGGCCTCGATGAAGTACCGGCGTGCGTGCGCCCAACAAGCCACTTCCTGGACGGATCCGTCCTTGTAGATCGCGTCGTACACGCCGTACGCGTCCGCCTGCATGTAGCCGCGGTAGTCCTTCAGGATCTCGATCGGGCCGTCACGACCGCGGGTCTCGGTCATGTCGAAGTAGACCTGGCCGCCGAGACCTCGGTACACCCACACACGCGCCTTGCGCGAGCGTTGATGGCTGTCTTCTTGGATCACGACTGGCGTGTCGTCGGTTTGGATCACGCCCGAGGCCAGCGCGTCCTTCAGGATCTGACGCGCGACCGGCTCGAGCAGTTCGGCGCACGACATCGACGACTCGCAGAGCACCGATCGCGACAGGTCGAAACCCTCCGATGCGTACTTCGACTCCAGCCGGTTGTACGGCATGTGGTGCGCGAAGCGTTCGACCAGCACGGTCGCGAGGAATCCCGCGCCGAGGATGCCTTTGTCGATCACGCGGTCAGGACCGGGCGCGATGCGCACACCTTCCTGGCAGGTCTTGCACGCGTACTTCGTGCGCGCGATCTCGTGCACGACTGCGATTTCGAGTCGTTCGAGTTCGCGCGACACGTCTTCACCGATGCGCGAGACCTGCGCGCCGCACGAGCAGGCGAGCTGATCGTCGGTGAGTTCGTACGTCGTGCGAAACACAGGCAGGTGGCTGGGGAACTGCTTGCGACGGCGGGGTGAAGCCTTCTTCGGCTGCGCCGCCGGCTCGTCGGGGATCTTGGCTTCGACCGAGCCTTGTGCGCGCTTCTCGTCGGCCACGCGCTCGGCTGCTTCCACTAGCTCAGGAAACAGGAGGTGCATCTGTCCGGGATCCATCACGAAGCCCGCACTCGGGCGGCGTTCGCTGCGTGGAGCGAAAAGAGCCCTGGTCAAGACCGTGATGCGATGCTGGAGCTCGGCGATGATCTGCTTCAGTGCCTCGACGTCATTCGGCAACTCGCGTTCGTTCACGATCTGCACCACGCGTCGGAGTACGCACGTCGCGAGTGAAGTAACGGCGGAATCTCGTGCTTTTCGTGTCGATTCCTTCGAGGAGCATCGACATCTGCGCACGATCGATCTCGACTCGTGGACCGCGACCGACGATGCGCTCGAAGGTGCCCTGTTCGAGGCGCTTGTAGTGCAGCCAGAATCCGTTGCGGTCCCACACCAGCATCTTGACGCGATCGCGACGACGGTTGAAGAAGACGAACAGATCTCCGGCGAAGGGATCTTCCTCGAAACCATCGCGCACGATCTGAACCAGACCATCGAAGCCCTTGCGGAAGTCGATCGGCTCCACCGACGCGAACACGCGGACCCGCGAGCCGAGGGTCAGCATCGTTCGAGGACGGACACGATGCGGGCCAAGGCATCGGCGTCGATCGAGGTTGGGACGATCGCCCGCCGCTTCGAGCGCGTGATGATCACCACGCGGTCGGCGACGTCTGATCGAATCGCCGAGCTCGGGATCAACTCCACGAACTCGGGCTCCGAGCTCGGAGCTGTAGGCTCCTCGTGCCGGAGCCTCCACGACCAGTGGGCCAGCGTGTTGGCCGGGACTCCGACACGCTCGGAGAGTTCGCGGTACGTCAGGCCCTCACGGTCGCGAAGCGAGAGCCAGCCTTGAATCTGTTGTCGACGGTCCATGGCTGACAGCTTCGCGCCTGCGCCAACGAGAAACAGATGGGGTTCGCCGGACGGTTACGCACAACCCACGCGTCCGAGCTCGGGGCGCTGACTGGCCCCCGCCGTAACCCACGCCCCCTAAGCGAGTTGTGTTGGAGCGGGCGACGGGGTTCGAACCCGCGACATTCAGCTTGGGAAGCCAGAGCCCCTCAGCGGAAAACAGCGGATCCTGGCGGATCCAAGCGGAAAGCGCGACGACGCTTGCCGCGCTCAACCGGAAAAGAGCGGATCCGAGCGGAAACTGGCGGGTCGGCGGCGCGGCAATAAGTTGGCACTGAATCCTTGTCCGACCCCAGGATGCGTCACCAACTGTGGGTGGACCCAGCCTGAAACCGTGAGCACTAGGGCACGGAGGGGATAGAAATCGGCTGACATGGGCGCATTGTACCCCTGCTTAAGTCCTGGCCAGGAGGGAGTTGCGGCGCGGCCGTACGATGGGACACTACGTGCGTCCTCACGAAGGTTCAGCGCGTCGAAGCCGACAACTTGCCGTCCTGCAAAGTGAACCGATTCAGTTCACCCGCCCGCAGACGAACGGCAAAAGCCTGGGCGCCGATCGAAAGTTGGACGACGCTAGTCGGGACGTCCTCGACGTGGAGAGTTTCCCCGGCTTTCCACGCGATCGTTCGCCACGAATGAGCCGTCGAGAGCGGGAGTCGCAGCACCGTTTCCTGGACCTGGAAC
>JBGATY010000334.1:0-2690 GCA_044228955.1 Planctomycetota bacterium
TGATGCTCGCGGCGGCGCCGGCACCGGCCGGAGCGAGCGGCGGCGGACCCGTGCGCGCGAACCTCTACGTCGGTCTCTCGACCGCGTACGTGCAGGACTACGACCTCGAAATCGCGCAGGGCGCCTCGGTCGCCAATCCGATCGTCCAGGCACTCACGAGCGGGGTCGTCTTCGACGTCACCGTCGGCGGCACGAGTTCGCTACCGATCTCGACCGAGGCGTGGGACGCGGCGAGCGCTCTCACGCGACTGACCGGCCAGCGGTTCGGCACCGATGCGAGTGCGTGGCAGAAATGGTGGGCCGCCAACCGGGACGGGTACGCGGCGAGCGCACGTCGGTCACCGAGGACCAGCGCGGGTCACTGAGCGCTCGTCGCCGCGGCGTGTCCGAAGCTCGCTTCGATCGCGCCCTTGAAGCCCTGCAACGCGGTGCGCTGCATGTAGAAGTGGAGGCCGCGCTCGGCGCCCAGTTCGTCACCGCCGCCGGCACGGCCGGGCCCCCCGTGGATCATCATCGGCAGCACCATGCCGGGCGGCAGCGACTGTTCGGCCATCTTGTCGCAGCCGATCCAGATGCGTCCGTGCCATGGCGCGGCCTCGAGCACGAAGCGATCGGTCCAGTCCGAGTCGTTGCCGTACACGCTGCACACGAGCCCCCCGCCGCCGAGGTTCACGATGCGCGCCGCCTCGAGCGCATCACCGGAGTACGGCAGGATCACGGTGCACGGACCGAACACCTCCTCGGCGTGGAACGCGGGGTCACGCGCGTCGCGGGCGACGATCACCGTGGGCGCGACGAAGAACCCCTTCGGTTGGATCTTCTGCGAGCCACCGGTGGCGATCGTGCCGTGCTGCGCCAGCCGATCGATCCCCTTTCTGACTTCGTCGAACTGCGAACGCGAGGCCAGCGGCCCCATGCGTACATCCTTGTCGGAAGGATCGCCGACCTTCGTGCGCGACAACTGGGCGACGAGGTCGGTGACGACGTCCTTGACCCGCTCCGTCGGCACCAGCACGCGCCGGACGGCCGTGCACTTCTGGCCTGTTTTCTGGGTCATGTCGAGCGCGACGTTCGAGAGGAACAGACCGTACGTGTCCGAGCTCGCATCGACGTCGGGCGCGAGCACCGCCGCGTTGAGCGAGTCGGCCTCGATGTTCACGCGGACGTTGTGGCGCACGAGGTTCTGGTTGCCGCGCAGTTTCGCGCCGGTCGCAGAGCTGCCGGTGAACGCGAGCACGTCCTGCGCTCCCATGTGATCCAGCATGTCGCCGAGCGAACCGCACACGAACTGGTACACGCCTTCGGGCAGGATCTTCCGCTCGACCACGATCTGGGCGATGCGCCACGCCACGAGCGCCGTCGGCGTGCCCGGCTTCTCGATCACCGGCATGCCGGCGAGCAGCGAGCAAGCCATCTTCTCCATCATCCCCCACGCCGGGAAATTGAAGGCGTTGACGTGGACGGCGACGCCCGGTCGGGTGACGTGCACGTGCTGTCCCCAGAAGCGCGCGGTGCGACCGAGTTGCACGCCGTCGCCGTCGACGAGAAATGGGCGCTTCCCGAGCTTCTCCCCGAGTCCGGCGTAGTACATGAGCGTGCCGGTCGCGCCGTCGACGTCGAACTTCGCGTCGCCGCGCGTGTTGCCGCCGTTCTCGAGCGCGATCTGGATCAGTTCGTCGCGATGCTCGTGGATGGCCCCGGAGAGCGCCACGAGCAGCCGGCCGCGTTCGGCGAAGGAGAGCTTGTGCAGAGCGGCTCCGCCCTTGTCGCGACCGAACGCGAGCACCGCCTTGGCGTCGAACCCGCCGGAGCCGACGCTCCCGAGGGCGGTCTCGGTGGTCGGGTTCTCGAGGATGACCGGTTTCTCGCTGCCTTGAATCCAGCGGCCGAGGACGTGGCTCGAAAGGGTCTGCATGGGAGGGTTCTCGAAAGACGGTCTGGAACGGGCCGAGGAGGGCTCTGCCCGAGTGCGGGGCGAAGATTCTAGCGTTCCACGAACGTACGAGAAGAGCGCGAATCGGCCAGAATGAATCGGCCCCTCGAGCGCACAGTCACCGCTCGCGTGACATCCCGATAGAGGTCAAATCCCCATGCGCATACCCATGTTCGGCTTCGCGCTCCTCGCGTTTCTCCTCCTCGCCGTCGTCCTCGCCGTGGCCGTGTTCTTCGCCTTCCGGAGCGGTGAGCAGGGCAAGACGAAGCTCGGCGGTTTCGCCGGCTGCGCGATCGCCTTGGCCCTGCTCGTCGTCGCCGGGCTCGGCGCGATCGGCACCTTGATCGTCGGCCTCGTTTCGATCCCGGGCGAGGCGATCCGTCACGGCCCGGTGAAGAGCTTCGAGTGGCGCTGGAACAGCGAGGAGGACTCGACCGCACCGGCGCCGGACGCGCCTGGCTCGGGCCGGGCCGAGGCCCCGTTCCGCGTGCGCGTCGAACTGCGCGGGACACAGGACAGCCACGAAGTGATGCGCTGGATCCGCAAGCGCACGGACGAGCGCACGACGATCAGCGTCCACGAAGAGCGCGATGCGCAAGGCGAGGCTGTCACCGTCGTCGAGATCACGCCGCGCCTCGACGTGCACGATCGCGGCCAGTTGGAGGAGATCTTCCGCGACCTGAAGCGCGACATCCCCGACCTGAAGCTGCCGGCCGGCGGCCGCATCGAGTTGCGCGGGCCCGACGATTGAGCGCGA
>JBGATY010000335.1:0-2612 GCA_044228955.1 Planctomycetota bacterium
GCGCCCGACGCGCGCCGGGGGGGGGTCGTCGCCGGTGGACGATCCAGCGCGGTCTGCCGACGCGCGGTGTGCCGTTCTGGACGCGCGAACACGGTCCGTTTCGAATTCGTGCACACCGGCGAATGTCGTCGCCAGGGCTCGAGACCGAATGGGCTGCGTTCAGCGGGCGAGGATCATATCGGGGTAGCCCCAGAGTTCAACGATACGTTCCGATAACCCGCGCGATCCCGAGTCGGGGGCCGACGAACAGGACTTCGTCCAGCGGCTCCAGGTGCCAAAACACGGCCAGTGCGCGTCCAAGATCCAGATCAGTAGCACTTTGGGGCAATGGCTCGACCGACAGGCCCGCTCTACGAACTCTGTCGAATTGATTCTCACTCACGACGATCAACGCGAATCGAGCCAGTTCGGCCTCCGCTGCGGAATCTGGCAGTGCCACGGGGTCGACTTGGCCGCCTGAGAGCAGACGCAATTGTCCGGCGATCGTGTCGGGCAGTCCCGCGATGGCGATCGACTTTGGGGGCGGACGGATCTGTTCGATGCGCTCGACCACGAATGGGAGCGGCGAGGGATCGACCAGGGCCAGCACGCTCTCTTGCGCCAGTGCGAACAGCGCCAGCAAGGCCAGCGCGAGTCCGCGTGAAGCACGAGCCTCGTCACGCACGACCGCACATCCCGACAGGAAGAACAGAAGCGGCGCAGTGAGGGCCACTCCGGTACTCAGGTCGACACGCCCGACCAGGACAGCTCCCAGGGTCGAGACCAGGACGACTCCACCGCCGAGACACCACACCAACCGCCTCCCCCAGGCGGAACGCGCGACATCGAGCAGGAAGGGTGCCATCGCCGCCGCGAGCAGGGCGTGCGCTGGGGCCAGGTAGCGCCCGCGATGCGTGTTCGAGAACGAGAACACGACCCACAACAGCGCGGCCCAGCAGACGGCGAGCAGCAGGGCCCTCCGGTGGGCGCCCCAGCGCTCGCGGAACGTGCTCCGCAGAGCGAAGGCTCCGCTGGCGAGCAGGAGAGTCCACGGCAGGAAGTGCTTCGCAAGCGACGTCGCGTAGTCGATGAGTTGGCGCCCGACTTCGCCCGCGGATCCGGCGAGACGCGCGCCGACTTGATCGTCGACGAAGGACGGAGTTCCCTCGCGCGTCTCGAGGAACAGGCTCGGAGCCATCCCGACCGCGGCGACCGCGAGCGCGAGGAGGCAGACCGGTATCGGGAACGAACGGCGCGCCGCGCCGTGCTTGCGCGTCGCGAACAAGACCGCCGTGCCGAATCCGAGAACGACGAGGCCCAAGCCGCCCTTCGTGGCGATCGCCAGTCCCCCGCCGATCCAAAACCAGGCCCGCGCGGCGAGCGAACGATCCTCGGCAACGACGATGCGCGAGAGCCCGAACAGACTCGCCGTCGTGAACAGCATCAGCAGGATGTCGGGAGTCGACCGGCGCGCCAGGGTCACGACTTCGTAGTCGCATGCGAGCACGAGAGCCGCGAGCAGCGGTGCCGCTCGCTCCCGTGGGAACAAGGTGGCGGCAAGCCGCCCCGTGAGCCATACGAGGAGCGCTCCCGCGACGAGGAATGGCAGACGCGCCACGAACAGCGACACGCCGCTCGTCGCGAAGCTCGCCATCACGATCCAATACGTGAGGAGCGGCTTGTTGGCGCGCACCGTGCCGTCGGCCCACATCGGCGTCCACGGGTCGCCGCGCTCGAGCATGCGCAGCGCCGAATCGGTGTAGTAGCGCTCGTCGCCGTGGAAGTGCGCGCTCGAGCCGAGCCAGATCACCCCCGAAAGGAAGAACACCACCGCCGCGAGGAACGGTCCATGTCTCTCGATCCATTCCGCGCGCGTCGTCGTGCTCTCCCTCACGAGGGCGGATCCTACGCTGTCGGGTGCCTGGCACCCCAGACGGGTGAAAACGAACCGGCCCGCGCCTTGGGGCACGGGCCGGTCGTCCGAGTCGCGTGGAAGCGCGAGCTCAGCCGATGATCACGTTCAGTGCCGTGGTGAGGGCCGCGCTGACGCCCTTGACGCCGGCCGCGATGAGGCCCGAAGCGCCGATCAGAATGCCGGCGTACACGATGCCGATGGCCACGTTGCCGTTCCTGAACTCGTCCTTCTCGTTGATGTTCGTGGTCAGCTTGTCCATCGCCTTGAACGTCCACGAAATCGCGAAGCCGGCCACGATGAGGGCGACGAGCAGATTCACGACACCGCCGATGAGGGCCGAGAGGCCGGCCTTGAAGCTGCCGCTGACGACGCTCGTCAGGCCGTTGGTCATGCTCTCGACGCCGCTCGAAACGACGCTCACGTAAGCGATCACGGCGCCGGCCGCGAGCAACGCGACGGCCATGTTCTTCTTCTTGATTTCCGCCCAGATGTCGATGCCCTCGATCATCTTGCTCACGACCTTGAGGCCGTTGTTGATGGCGAAGGTGAAGATCGCGAGCGACACCAGCAGCTGGAGGGCGCCGAGGACGAGAAGACGTACACGGCCGAGCGCCCGCCGGAGATTCTCCCCCGCAGTCTCGCGACACCGTCCCTCGTGGCGCGGCTGGCCATCGAGAAGTACCTCAACGGCATGCCGCTGCACCGGCTCGAGGCGGCC
>JBGATY010000336.1:0-2560 GCA_044228955.1 Planctomycetota bacterium
GGTCCGCGGGCACGCGAACTCGTCCTCGGGACCTGGAGCGGCGACGCGCTCGACCTGTCCGCACGCACGATCGCTCGAGGTCGCTTCGAGGACGGCCGCGGTAGCCTGCCGCTCCTGCTCGTGTGGATGAAGGGCCCGCGGTCGTTCACGCGCGAGGACGTCGCCGAGTTCCACCTGCCCGGCCATCCGGCGTTGCTCGACGCGGCGCTCGCTCACCTCGTTCGGCTGGGCGCGCGGCTCGCCGAACCGGGCGAGTTCACGCGGCGTGCGTTCCATGCCGGTCGCATCGACTTGACGCGCGCCGAGGGTGTCCTTGCGCTCGTATTCGCGACCAACGAGGCCGAAGCCCACTCGGCGCGGTCATTGCTGTACGGCGGCCTCGAGGAACGCGTCTCGGCCGCCCGCGCGGCGCTCCTCGACGTGCGCACGCTCGTCGAAGCCGCGCTCGACTTCGACGAGAACGACACCGGGCACGTGCCCGCTCTCGAGATCGAGGCGCTCGCCGATCGCGCGGCCGCAGCACTCGAGCTCGCTCTTTGTTTCGAGGTCCAGCGCGCGCCGACGGGCGGTCTACCGCGCGTCGCACTGTGCGGCGCACCCAATGCCGGAAAGAGCGCGCTCTTCAACGCGCTCACGGGCGCCGAGGCACTCGTGTCGAGACACGCCGGCACCACGCGGGACGTGCTGGAGAGCGAGTGGATCCTCCCGCGGGCCAGGGCCCTGCTCCTCGACACGGCCGGCATGGAACCGTGCCCGTCCGGCACCGGCGCGGTCGCGCAGGTCGCCGCGCATCACGCCAGGTCGGACGCGGATGTCCTCCTGTGGGTCGTCGACGGCTCGCAGGCGTGCCGCGCTCGGATCGAGGCCGAACGCCAGAACCTGCCCACGGCGCCCACCATCCTCGTCTGGCACAAGTCGGACATCGCCGGCAACGCGCCGGCTTGGACCGACGAACTGGGGGTGGCCGCCACGGTGAGCGCGTCGAGCACCGACGGGACGGGTCTGGAGGCTCTCCGGGAGGCGCTGTCGGTCGAGGTCGAGAGGGGCAAGAGCGGCCGCGGACGCGAGATCGCGGCCCGGCACCGGCGGGCGATCGAGGAGGCGCGCAGGGAACTGGCGCGGGCCCGAGGGGTACTCGTCGGGGCGGGGCCGCTGGAACTCGCCGCTGAGCATCTGCGGCAGGCGACCCACGCGCTGGACGACGTGTCAGGAGGGACGACGCCGGAGGATGTGCTGGATCGGATTTTCGCCGCGTTCTGTCTCGGCAAGTGAGTCCGCCCGGATACTGGTCCCCTTGAGTGGTCCTTGAGTGGTGGTCGGTCGGACTGCGCGCGCAAGGGCGCGCTCCTGGCCGCTTTGGGCTTCAGCACCAGGCCCCCCTGGGGGCTCCCCGCGGGCAGTACCACTCAAGGGGACCAGAGTCCGCCGAGACCGCTGCGCTCCCGTTGACACCCAACATCTAGCGTGTTGTCCTGTGGCGAGCCCCACCCAGGGGGCTCCACCCGCCCCCGATGAGATGTCTCCGCTGCAAGCAGGACAACGATCGCGTCGTCGATTCGCGCACCTCCGCGGACGGCACGGTCATCCGTCGGCGGCGCGAGTGTCTGGCCTGCTTCCTGCGCTACACGACCTACGAGCGCATCGAGGACACCCCGCTCCGGGTGATCAAGAAGAGCGGCGAGCGCGTCCGCTTCGAGCGTGAGCGGATCCTGGCCGGGATGATCCGAGCGTGCGAGAAGCTTCCGATCAAGATCGAGGAACTCGAGGCGGCCACGGCGCGGGTCGAGGCGCGTTGTCAGGAGGAGTACGATCGCGAAGTGGACAGTTCGGTGATCGGCTCGATGGTGATGGAGGAATTGCGCAAGATCCACCACGTCGCGTACGTGCGCTTCGCGTCCGTGTACCGCGAGTTCAAGGACGTGTCGCAGTTCCTGGACGAGCTAAAGCCGATCCTCGAGTCCGAGGGCAGGGCCAAGCCGTGAAGCTCACGCGCGTCAGGAAGCGGGACGGCCGAGAGGTGCCGTTCGAGAAGGCGAAGATCCAGTCCGCGGTCCAGCGGGCGCAGACGGCGCTCGGAATCGACGACGCGCAGAGCGCGGTCGACGTCGCCGACCTCGTCGAACTCGCGCTCGCGAGGCGTTACTTCGGTGACGGACGACTGCCTGCGGTCGCGGCCAAGGCGGTTCCGGACATCGAGGAGATACAGGACCTCGTCGAGCAGGCGCTCGTCGAACTCGGGCACGCGGCCGTCGCGAAGACGTACATCCTCTACCGCGATCGGCGTGCGCGGATTCGCGCGGCGGAAGCGGAGGGCGCGGGGGAACTCGCGGATGCCGTTCAATCCGCGCGCACGCCGCGCGGTCCGCGCGTCGTCGTTTCGGGCGGACTCGAAGCCTGGAAGAAGAGCCGCATCGTCGCGGCGTTGATGGACGAAGCGGACCTGCAGCGGACGCGCGCCGAGGAGAACTCGCTGGTGACGGTTGAGTTTGAGGGCGGCGCTGTCGGGGTGGCGGAGAACAGTTGGGCCAAGCATGGCGGCATGGATGACCGGGTGGAGGTC
>JBGATY010000337.1:0-2547 GCA_044228955.1 Planctomycetota bacterium
GAGACGTCCGCCCGTTCCCAGCGAGTTCAGGCACCCGACGCCCGCGCCGACCAGGCTCGCGTTGCCGCACGGACACGCGGTGCCGCTCCCGTCGCCGAAGCAGAACGCGCCGCCGCCGCCGATGTCGCCTGGCACGAACGCCGAGACGGTCCAGGTGTCGGGCGCGCCCGGGCGGAAGCGCGCGCGCTGCTGGAACGACTGCTTCAGGTAGTCCGCGTCGCCCTCGGCCCAGGGCTCGGGCCGGTAGTCGCGCCCGAGGACCTCGATGTCGCCCGACTTCCCGACCACGACGTGGCGCACTCCCGGCCGGACGGCGGCGTACGTGCTGTACGTCGCGAGGGTCAGCACGCCGCGGTCGGCCGTGTCGAACAGGTTGCGACCGATGCAGTAGTCCTCGGGCGGGTTCGTGCAGCCGAGCACGTCGGTGAGCAGCGTCGTCGCCACGTCGAAGTGCGTCGTCTGGTGCGACAACACGGCCGGCGCGAGCCCGGCGCGACGGACGTAGAACGGCACGTGCGACTGGAAGCGCGCGAAGTTCGAGTTGTGGCCCCAGTACGCGAGACCCAGGTCGTTGAACTCCTGCCCGTGGTCGCCCGTGACGATCAGGTAGGTCGAGTCGAGCACGCCCTTCGCCCGCAGCGCGTCGAGCGCTCGACCGGCCTGCGCGTCCGACCAGCGCACGGCGTTCAGGTAGAGGTTGTGGAATGGCTCCGGGTCGGTGTGCGCGTCGAGCGCGAGGTAGTCGACCTGCGGCCAGCTGGGCTCGAACTCGCGCGGGAAGTCGGGCGGGACGTCGTACGCGTGCGGCGCGTCGTAGAACAGCACCGTGAAGAACGGCCGCGAATCGTCGCGCGCCGCGAGCCACTTCAGGAAGTCGTCGGTCAGGTCGCGGTCGCACTCCGCCGGCCCGTTGCCCTTCGACTCGCGGCGCAGGCCCGGGATGCCGCTGAAGATCGTCTCGTCGAACTCGGGACTGTAGATCGGCGCGCTGCGGAACAGGGCGATCTCGTAGCCGTGCCGGGCGAACTCCTCGACCAGCACGCACGCGCGCCGCTCGGCGAGCACGTCGTGCCAGTACGTGCCCGGGATCCCGTAGAACAGCGAGAACATGCCGACGCGCGTGGCGTTCCCGCCGCTGTGGTGATCGGCGAACTGCACCGATTCCTGCGCCAGCGCCGCGAGGTTCGGCGTCGCGCGCGGCGTCAGCGCGTCCGCGCGCCACGAGTCGACGATGACGAAGCACACGTTCTCGCGCTTCTCCGGCGCGCGGAACTCCAGCGGCTCGCGCGGATAGCGCAGGCCCGACGGCGTCTGGCCCGGGACGAACGGAGACCGCGCGACCTGGATGCCCATGCGGCGCAGCACGCGGTTCGCCGTGATGGGCTTGTGCAGCGGCAGCAGGCCGACCTGCTGCGTGACCGGCGTGTACGCCGCCGCGCTGGCCCACGTGTGCACGCCGTTGTGCGCCAGGAACACCAGCGCGAACGCTCCGACCACCCAGCGGCCCGCGCGCTTGCCCGTCGTGCGCTCCGTGAAGCGCCACGTCGCGAACGCGAGGCCGGCCAGGACCGCCAGGAGGCCCAGCAGGATCGCCCCGAACGCGACGTGCGTGGACACCGGCATGTGGAACGTCGTGTCCGCGCCGCCGTCGGTCAGCAGCCGCCACACGCTCGCGTCGAGGTGGAAGCGGTACTGCTGGTAGACGAACGTGTCGACCAGCGCGACGGCCAACGCCAGCAGCGCGAGCACCACCGCGACGCTCACGACGACGCGCGGCCGCGGCACGAGGAGGACGACCGGCGTGACCAGCAGGAGCAGCACGAGCGCCAGCAACGCCGACTGGGTCGCGAACATCGACGCGCGGAACGCGAAGGGCGCGAAACCGGACGCCTCGGGTGCGACGGCCAGGTAGCGCAGTGCCACGAGCGCGAAGATCGCGCCGGTCCCGAGGAAGAACCACGCGCACCAGCGCAGGAGGAATCGGCGCGGCGTGGGCGTGCTCATCCGCGTAGGGAGTACCAAGGCCGCCCCCGGATCACAACGCGAGCAGGAACGGCCGGCGGATGGGGCCGAAGGTAGCTCGAAGTACGGCAGCCTGCCGCCGCGGCGACTCGCCTGGCCGGCGAAATTGCGCCGGGCCGCTCGGCCGGGACCGATCCTGCCGGGACCGACCCTGCGCACGGAAGTCCTGTGCAGCGAGGCTCTGCGCCAAGAAGCGAAGAGTGGTGACCCCAAGGGGATTTGAACCCCTGTCGCCAGGATGAAAACCTGGTGTCCTAGGCCGGGCTAGACGATGGGGCCGACCTGTTCGGACGCGACCTCTCGGCCGCGTTCGAGGGCGGGGAAAGTACGGTCGGCGCGGGGGCGTGTCAACGGCTCGGCGCGGTCTCCGCGAACCGCGGTCGCGCGCTTCACCTCCAGCCCGCGCGGGCCAGCTCGGCGAGCACGTGCCGGTACTCCCGCTCGATCCCCTCCACGATGGCGCCGTCGCCCCGCACCCAGCCCGGCAGCGCCTCCCACGTGTACGTCTCGATCTCGACGTGCAGC
>JBGATY010000338.1:0-2490 GCA_044228955.1 Planctomycetota bacterium
GTAGTCCGGCGCGCGGGCCCTACGAAAGTGGGGCGGGTGGCGCGAGACGCGCGCAGCCTCGGCCTCACGGCTCGAGCACCGTCGTCCCACGCCTCGATCCGGTCCCGAGCGTGCTGCGCGGAGAATCCGCTGCGGATGCGCCGAACTGCCGAATCACGGCGCTCTCGCCGTGAAGGGGATCACTTGTAGGCGATCGCCGCGCTGGACGGGCCCGCGAGGTGCACGACCTCGAAGCGCACGAAGCCCACTTCACTGCACCACTTCCTGAAGTCGGCGCCGGAGTAGTCGAACGCCTCGCCGAACTCGATCAGCATGTTGAGCGACATCAACAGGCCGAAGACGTTCTCGCGGCGCGCGTCGTCGATCAGCGCTTCGACCGCGATCAGCGCGCCGCCGGGCGGCAGCGCGTCGTAGGCGGAACGGATCAGGTGCATTTTCTTCTCGAGGTTCCAGTCGTGGAGGATCATGCCCATCGTGATCACGTCCGCCTTGGGCAGCGGATCGCGGAAGAAGTCGCCGGACGCGGGCTTCACGCGTTCCGTGAAGCCGGCGATCTCGATGGCCTTCTTCGCGATGGGTTCCACCTGCGGCAGATCGAACGTCGTGCAGCGGATCTTCTGATGGCGGCGCGCGACCTCGATCGACAGCAAGCCGGTGGCGCCGCCCACGTCGCACAGGGTCCTGAACTTCGAGAAATCGATTTTCTCGGCCAGCGCTTCGAAATTGATGCGCGACAGGCCGCTCATCGCGCCCATGAACTGCTCGAGGCGGGGGAGTTCGGAGTAGAGCTCCTCGAACACGCCTTTCTGCCCGTGCTTGGCCTCGTTCTGCGGACGGCCGGTCCTCAGCGCTTCCGGCAGGTCGTGCCAGAACTTGAACAGGCGCGCGTTCAGCATCTCCAGGATGCCGCCGACGTAGCGCGGACTCGAGCGGTCGAGATAGAGCGCGCTCTCGGCCGTGTTGAAGTAGTGCGCCTTCGGACCGTCGCCGTCGCGCCCGATGAACTTCATCGCCACGAGAGCGTCGAAGAAGTCCGCGCGGCCGCGCGGGTGCACGCCGAGCTCGACGCCCAGCTCGTCCGCGGTGAGACGGCGATTGCCGAGCTTCGTGAACAGCCCGAACTCGACCGCCGTGAGCAGGACTTTCGACGACCAGAATCCGAACGCGGTCTGGAGGATGGAAGTAACGTCGGGAGCGCGGTTCATGTGGGGCTCAGTCCTTGCTGGTCTTCTTGGCCTTGGATCTGCGGGCAGGCGCTTTCGCGGGCGCCTTCTTCGCGGACGAGGCGCCGCGCGTGGACTTCCCGCCGGGTGATTGCGCGGGCCGCGAGTTCAGCGCGATCAGGTAGTGCTCGACGTACTTCTTCGCCGGCACTCGGCGGATGGCAGCGCCGATCACGTCGAGCGGCAGATCCTCGACCTTCTTGAAGCGAATGCAGCTCTTGCCCATGTCGAGCTTCTTGCCGGTCCTGGCCCACGCTTCCTCGAGGAGGCGCCTTTGCTCGGCGCTGCCGTAGATGGCCATCAGGTACAGGGCCATGTGGTTCTTCTGCGAGGCGAGGCACGCGAAGGGCAGCGGCTGCTTCGGATCGCAGTGGTATCCGGCAGGGAACACGCGATGTGGCACCGAGTAGCCGATCATCCCGTACCCCATGCCCTCGACGTAGTCCTTGTCGAGGTTTGCGAGGATCACCTTGCGCACGGCTTCGATCGCGTGGCGGCGATCTTCTGGAAGGCTCCGCAGGTATTCGGCGACGGTCGTGGCTTTGGATTGCATGATCTTCGAGTCCGCTCCGGGTATGGGCGCGGTGCGGCAGTGTACCGGCGCGCGATGTGAAACCGAGTCCGGCTGCCGCGCGAGCCGCCGCGCCGTCAGGACTGCACGTCGGCCACCGAATTGGAGCTAGAATTCAGGTGGCCCCCCTGATGGACGCAGAACGAGACGCTCGACTCCTGGCGCGTTTGCGCGCCGGCGACCAGACGGCCGCGACCGAGCTGTTCGGTCTGCACCAGCCGCGCCTCGTGCATATGATCGAGCTGCGCCTCGATGCGCGGCTGCGTCGCCGGGTGGATCCGCTCGACATCGTCCAGGAGGCGTGGGTCGAGATCGTCAAGCGCCTGCCGACGTGGAGCGGCGAGAACGAGATGCCGCTTCGCATCTGGCTGCGCCTGCTCACGCTTCAAGCGCTCGCCCAGGCGCAGCGGCGCCACCTCGCGACGAACATGCGCGACGCGCAGCGCGAAGTCGCGCTCGCGATCAGCCGGCCGAGCGTCACGGCCGCCGGTCTCGCCGAGGCGTTCATGGCGAGTGCGACCTCGCCGTCACAGGCCGCGCAACGCGAGGAAGTGCGCACGTCGGTGTCACGCGCGCTCGAGGAGCTCGGCGAAATGGACCGCGAGATCGTGTTGTTGCGGCACTTCGAAGGCCTGTCGAACGAGGATGCGGCCGCGGAGCTCTCGATCGATCCCGCGGCGGCCAGCAAGCGTTTCC
>JBGATY010000339.1:0-2476 GCA_044228955.1 Planctomycetota bacterium
GGTCGAGCCGTTCGCCCTGGCGGTTGCGGATTGCGCCGATCACGCCGTGTGCTCGACCAGTGCGAGCAGGCGGTCGACGCATTCGCGCACGAACGCCGGGTCCTCGGCGTGCAGCTTGCGCACGGTCTCGTGCAACGAGTGCACTTCGCGCGACAGCTCCTCGAGGCGCTTTTTCGCGCGCAAGTGAACGCGCAACACCAGGTCGAGCGCCGGCAGGTCGGGCTTCGTCACGTAGGCGTCGCAGCCGGCCTCGAAGGCGCGGGCGGGATCGTCGTGCGCTGAACCGCCGTCGTTGAACAGGATGACCGGCACGTGAGCGCGCTCGGGCATGCCCTTCAAGCGACGGCAGACTTCGTAGCCGTCGACGCCCTTTCCGAGGCGCGCCGCCACCAGGAAGGCGTCGTACTGCTGGGCGCGCGCTTCGACGAGCCCCTTCGCGCCACTGTCGGCGAGCACGGCTTCGTGACCGTTCTCTCCCAGTCGGCTCTTCAAGATCAGTCGATGACCGGAGTCATCGTCGATCACGAGAATGCGGCTCATGCGAGGGGGGCGAGTGGAGTTCGTGCGCTTCGGGAACGTGCCGTGCACGCATCGAGCGCGTCGCGTTCCAAGAAGCGGGAACGTCGCGACGCGTCCTCGAGGCTCGTGCTCGGCGCGCCGCGACCCTAGCTCTTCGTCGCGGTCGAAAAAAGCCCGCGCTCGAGACGCGTTTTCGATCGCGTCCGAAGGACCGATGCAACTTCGTTCTGATCGCATTGCGACTTCCCGAGGTCGGCCTCGGGGCGCGGGACGCGGACGAGCGAGCTGGTGGGCGATGAGGGATTCGAACCCCCGACCTCCTCCGTGTAAGGGAGGCACTCTAGCCACTGAGTTAATCGCCCGATGAGGGAACGCGGAGAGGAACACGGTATCCTGTCGACCTCTCGCCCACCACCGCGTCGCTCGCACCCTCGACGCGCGGGTAGCGGACTCACTCCGATTCAGAAAAGACCACGCCACCATGCGAATTGCCGTCGTTGGAACCGGCTATGTCGGACTTGTTGCAGGAACTTGCTTTGCCGAAAGTGGGAACAACGTCGTCTGCATCGACATCGACAGGAACAAGGTCGAGGGGCTGAAGAAGGGCGTCGTTCCCATCTATGAACCCGGTCTCGAGGAGCTGCTGAAGCGCAACGTCCACGACGGACGCCTGGCCTTCACGACCGATTTCAAGGAAGGGATCGCTCGGGCCCAGGTGGTGTTCATCGCCGTGGGCACCCCGCCCGGCGAGGACGGCAGCGCCGACCTGAAGTACGTCCTGGCGGCGGCACGCTCCATCGGCGACCACCTGACCGGCTACACGGTCATCGTCGACAAATCGACCGTCCCCGTCGGAACCGCGGCCAAGGTCGCGGCCGCGATCCGTGAACGGACCCGGGTCGAGTTCGACGTCGTCAGCAACCCCGAGTTCCTGAAGGAGGGTGCCGCGATCGACGACTTCCTGAAACCGGACCGGGTCGTCATCGGTACGAACAGCAAGCGCGCGGCCGAGGTCATGGAGGAGCTGTATGCGCCCTTCGTGCGCACGGGGAACCCGATCATCCAGATGGACATCGCCTCGGCCGAGCTGACCAAGTACGCAGCCAACGCGATGCTCGCGACGCGCATCTCGTTCATGAACGAGATCGCCAACATCTGCACCCGCGTCGGCGCGAACATCGACGCCGTGCGCAAGGGCATCGGCTCGGATGCGCGCATCGGATCGCGGTTCCTGTTCGCGGGAGTCGGGTACGGCGGATCCTGCTTCCCGAAGGACGTGCAAGCGATCGTGCGCACCGCCGGCGAGCATGGCTACGACTTCAAGATGCTGAAGGCCGTCGAGGCCGTGAACGAAAACCAGAAGAAGGTCCTGATCGAGATGGTGCAGAAGCACTTCGGTCGCGACCTGAAGGGCAAGCGCCTGGCCGTGTGGGGACTGTCGTTCAAACCGAACACGGACGACATGCGCGAGGCACCCGCCATCGTCGTCATCGAAGGGCTGCTCGCGGCGGGCGCGAAGGTCGTGGCATACGACCCCGAGGCGATGCACGAGGCGAAGAAGGGTCAGCTCGGAGAGCGCATCGAGTACGCGGAGGTGCCGATGGCGGCGCTCGAGGGGGCGGATGGGCTGGTGCTGGTCACGGAGTGGAACGAGTTCAGGCGGCCGGATTTCGAAGCGGTGAAGGCGGCGCTCAAGACGCCGGTCATCTTCGACGGCAGGAACGTCTACCCGCGAGCCACGCTCGAGAAGCTCGGGTTCACCTACTACGGGATCGGGTGCTAGGTCGCGGCGCGGCGCGGCGCGGCGCGGCGAATTCGCCGCGCCCAGCAGTGGAGGGAGCGTGCGTGAGCCTGGACTGGGCAGCGTGAGGAACCGACCTCGCGCGTTCGAACCGACCTCGCATTCACCGGCTTGGCAGGCCGCGCAGGCACTCCCCTCCATTGGCCTCCATTGGAT
>JBGATY010000033.1:0-24260 GCA_044228955.1 Planctomycetota bacterium
GTTCGACATCGGGGCCAATAGGATAGTGACCCCTTCCCGGCCCGACCACCCAAACCAAGATCCAGCATGCGCTCTCGACTGATCCTCTACTCGATCCTCGCCGTGGTCGCGATCCTCGGGAGCGCCCTCGTCGCGGGCTACTTCATGCCGCGCCAGTGGCGGATCGAGGTCGGGACGACGATCCTGGCGCCGCCGGCGGCCATCCATCCGCTGATCGCGACGCCGCGCCGCTTCCCCGAGTGGATCCCCTGGAACAAGACCAAGTCCCCCGACATCGTCTACACCTACTCCGGCCCGGAAGCGGGCGTCGGTTCCGTGCTCGCCTGGAGCAGCGCGGCCCTGGGTCAGGGGACGCTCACCCTGACGAAATCCGACCCGACGAAGGGGACCGCCTACGATCTCGTCTTCGCCGGGTATGCGGAGTTGCCCGTGCACGGCGAGATCGGTCTGGCCGAGGAAAACGGTTCGACGCGGGTGACTTTGGCCGAAGGGGGTGATTTGGGCGTGAACCCCATCGCGCGGCTGTTTCGCGGCGTGACCGAAGGCAACCTCATCCAGGAGCAGAACCGCGCGCTCGAGCGTTTGAAGGCGCTCGCCGAGGGCCGTCCGCCGCCGGTGGAAGCCCCGCCGCGCTGAGCGCCGGCGTCGCCTCGGGCCTGTGGGTGGACTGGAGCGCGAGCGAACCGTTAGAGTCTCCTCCTCGTTTCTCAGCCGACCGCGCCGCGGTCCAGCCCAACCGACGCGCGGTCGCGCGCCCCATTCCAGAGACATCCCTCGTGCAAGTCACCGTCGAAAAACTCGGCCCGTGCCAGGCCAAGATCCACTTCACCGTCCAGAGCTCCGAGTTCCAGGCGCTCTACAAGCGCGGGCTCACGAACGTGAGCCAGAACGCGAACATGAAGGGCTTCCGGCCGGGCAAGGTCCCGCCGCAGATCGTCGAGAAGCAGTTCGGACCGCAGGTGAAGAACGACGCGATCGAGCACTTCGTGCGTCAGGCGTACGAACAGGCCGTCGCCGAGAAGGAACTCAAGATCGTCGGCTTCCAGCGCGTGAACCTCGACGAGGTCAAGATCCTGGAAGGTGTCGATTGGCAGCAGAGCTTCGAGGTGAGCCTGCGTCCCGAGATCACGCTCGGCAAGTACACCGGCCTCGCGATCGAGAGCGAGCTCGAACCGGTGATGGGCCCGGACATCGAGGCCGCTCTCGAAAATCTGAAGCAGCAGCAGGCTCGCCCCGAACCGGCCGGCGACGCGGGCGTGCCCGCGGACGGCATGATCGTGGGCAAGATCCAGTGGTTGCACAAAGAAGTCGTGGTGCTCGAGCGCGACGGCGTGCGCCTCTCACCCAAGGCCCCGACACCGGGCACCGATGCGAAGGCGTTCGAGACCGGTCTCGCCGGCGCGAAGGACGGCGAAACACGCGACATCGAGATGACGTTCCCGGCCGAGATCGACAAGGAAGAACTGCGCAACCAGAAGGGCGTGACGCGCGTGCACGTCGCTCAGGCCTACTCGATGATCCGTCCGACCGACGACGAACTGATCAAGATGTTCGGCGCGGACTCGCGCGAGAAGATGATCGAGAACGTCCGGGGGCAGCTCGAGATCGCCAAGCAGAACCAGGAGAACGCCCGCGTCGAAAGCGCGATCCTCGAGAAGCTGCTCGAAACGCACTCGTTCGAACTGCCCGCGATGATGGTCGAGGAGCAGACGCGCGCCCGCACGGAAGCCTACAAGGCCCAGATCAAGGAGCAGGGCGCGAACGATTCCCAGATCGAAGCCGCCGCCGAGGCGTACCAGGGAGAGGCCCGCGAGAAGGCCGAGAAGGGCCTGCGCGCTCTGTTCCTGATCCAGACGATCGGCGAGAAGGAGAAGCTCCTCGTCACGCGCGAGGACATGGAGAGCGAGTTGAAGTCGATCGCCGAGCGCAACCGCGCGAACATCGAAGAGGTGCGCAAGTACTACCAGGAAAAGCGCCTGTTCGACCAGATGGCGGTCGAGTTGCTCGAGCGCAAGGTCCGCACGTTCCTGCGCGAGCAGGCCAAGATCACGACGCCATCGTGACCTGGAAGACTTTGCCGAGTCGTGCCATGCGAGTCGGCCTGGAGACTTGGGTCGAAGCGGCCCAAGATCCGATCAACTAGCACGAGAGACCAGGACCCACGTCCCCCCCTGGAGCGACCCCGCTCGAGGCCCAGAGAACGGAACGAAAACCAGCATGATGCACCGCGACATGATCCCCCAAGGCATCTTCCCCACGATCGTCGAGAAGAGCGGCGCGTACATCAAACAGTACGACGTCTTCTCGCGTCTGCTCGAGGACCGGATCGTGTTCATCGGCACACAGATCGACGACATGGTCGCCGACTACGTCGTGGGCCAGCTCCTGTACCTGGACCGCTCGGGGCGCAACCAGGACATCAAGATGTACATCAACTCGCCGGGCGGCAGCGTCACGGCGGGTCTCGCGATCTACGACACGATGCAGTTGATCGAGCCGCAGATCCAAACCTACTGCGTCGGGCAGGCCGCCTCGATGGGCGCCGTTCTCCTGGCCGGCGGCGCGGCGGGCAAGCGCTTCGCGCTCCCCCACAGCCGCGTGATGATCCACCAGCCCTGGGGCGGCACGCAGGGCACGGCCCTCGACATGGAAATCCAGGTCAAGGAGATCCTCAAGATGAAGAACGCACTCGAGGAAATCCTGGCACGGCACAGCGGGCGGACGGCCCGCGAAGTCAGCAAGGCCTGCGACCGCGACAATTTCATGTCGGCTGCCGAAGCCAAGGCTTTTGGCCTGATCGACAACGTTTTGTCGAAGGCGGACCCGGAAACGCAGCCGAAGTAGCCCGGAACGGGGGCGCTCGGTCTAGAATACGAGGATCATGACCTCATCCACCGGGCGCGGACGTCACGTCGAACGCTGCACGTTTTGCGAAAAGCGACGCCACCACGTGGCGTCGCTCATCGCCGGTCCGCCCGGCGTGTACATCTGCAACGAGTGCATCGAGATCTGCAACTCGATCCTGCAGGAGGAGCAGCGGCGCGCTCCGGACGCCGCCTCGCGCGAGAAGGGCACGCCCGCCCAGGCGGCCGGTCAGGGCGCGGCGGCTCGCCGAGCGGGCCTGGGAACGGACGCCGGGCGGCGCCTGCCCACTCCGATCGAACTCGCGCGGCGCCTCGACGAGTACGTGATCGGGCAGCAGCGCGCCAAGAAGGTGCTCTCGGTCGCAGTCTACAACCACTACAACCGCCTGCGCCACCAGGCACGCAATCCGAGCCTCGGCAGCGAGGTCGACATCGAGAAGAGCAACGTGCTCCTCGTCGGGCCGACGGGTTCGGGCAAGACGCTGCTCGCGCGCACGCTGGCGAAGCTCCTCGACGTGCCCTTCGCGATGGCCGATGCGACGACGCTCACCGAAGCCGGGTACGTCGGCGAGGACGTCGAGAACATCCTGCTCAAGCTGCTGCAGAACTGCGACTTCGACGTCGAGCGCGCGCAGCAGGGCATCGTGTACATCGACGAGATCGACAAGATCGCGCGCACGACGAGCAACGTCTCGATCACGCGCGACGTGTCGGGCGAAGGCGTGCAGCAGGCGCTCTTGAAGATCCTCGAGGGCACGGTCGCCAACGTCCCGCCCCAGGGCGGACGCAAGCACCCCGAGCAGGCCTACATCCAGATCGACACGACGAACATCCTGTTCATCGTCGGCGGCACGTTCAGCGCGATCGAGGAGATCATCGCCCGCCGCGTCGGACGCGACGTGATCGGCTTCGGACGCCAGCAGAACGCCAAGGAACTGGTCAGCGAGATGGCGAAGAAGACGGGCACCGCGCTCGATCCCACGCGCCTGCCCAAGGTCGGCGAGCGCGGCTCGCGCGACGAGTTCATCCGCTTCCTGATCCCGCGGGACCTGATCGAGTTCGGGATGATCCCGGAGTTCGTCGGACGCCTGCCGGTCGTCGCGACGCTGGACACGCTCGATCGTTCGGCGCTCGTGCGCATCTTGACCGAGCCGAAGAACGCGCTCGTGCGGCAGTTCCAGATGCTGTTCGAGATGAACGGCAAGGAGCTGTTCGTCACGCAGGACGGACTCGAAGCCATCGCCGACGTCGCCCTGGAACGCGAGACCGGCGTGCGCGCGCTGCGCGCGATCGTCGAGGACATGCTGCTCGACCTCCTCTACGAACTCCCCTCGCGCAAGGACCAGACGAAGTTCGTCGTCGATGCCGACATCGTCAGGAAGACGAAGACGCTCGCCCGCGGCATCGTCAGCGAAACGGCCCCCGAGACCGAGCGCGTGCTGCCCGATCTCGACGAGGAAGATCAGCGCGAGAGCGCCTGACCGCCCGGAGCACGACTCCGCGCTTCAGTGCAGGGACGAGAGGAGCGCGTCGAGGCGCTCCTTCAGGCTCGGATCGCTGTCCGGCCCGAGCTTCCCGCTCAGGGTTTCGAGCGTCGCGCGCGCGGCGTCGGGCTTCTTCGCCGCGGCACTCTTCTCGGCGCTCTTGAGCAGGTTCTCGAGGCCCTTCGCGTTGACGTACGCCTTCGATTTCACGAGCGCGTCGTACTCCTTCTTGGCCTTCTCGCCGGGTTCGAATCCAGCGAGCGCGGTGCTCGCCTCCTCGAAGACGCGCGCCGCCTGCAGCACGCGCTTCTCGGCCGCGAAGGCCTGTCCGGAGGCGAGCCTGGTCCGGCCTTCCTCTTCGCAACGCGCCAGGCCGCGCTTGGCGCGCAGGACGCGCTCGTTCGGCGAGTCGATCGCGGCGACCGTGCGCCACGTCTCGGCCGCCGTCTTGAATTCGCCGCGCCCGAAGGCCTCGTCCGCTCGGTCGAGCGCGGGTCCGGCCTGCATGAGTTCGCTCAAGCGCGACTTCGTGACGAGCTCGGCGGTCGGTTCGTCGAGATAGGTGCCGAACTCCGCCTTGTAGTCGGGATTGCCCTCCCACACCACGCGCCCGTCGGCTCCGATCAGGTAGGCGTGCGGCAACTGCACCTTCGCGATGGCGTAGTCCGCGAACGTCTTGTGTTCGTCGTCGATCGCGATCGGCAGTGCGATGGGGCGCGTCTGGACGAATTCGCGCACCTTTTCGACCGGCTCGTTCGAAACGAGGATCACGGGCAGCGCGACGTCCCTGTACTTCGCTTCCAGCGCCTCGAGGCCCGCCAGCAGTGGCACCTGGCGCTCCTGGTCGGTCGTCCAGAAGGCGAGCACGAAGGGCCAGCCGCGCAACGCCTCGAGGTCTCCGGCACCCGCGGGCGGCGTTCCGACCCACTGCGCGACGTGCAAGAGCGGCGGTGCGGCTTCGCGGTAGCTCACCAAGCCGGCTGCGGCGCGGACGAGCGGCGCACTGGCCTCGCTCTCGACGTCGAGCGCCGCCTTGCGGCGTCCGATCGGCGTGCGGCGCGGCAGGCTCGGATCGAACTCGAGCAGCTTGATGTCCTTGAAGCTCGACTTGCCGAGACCGGCGAGAAGTCCGAAATCTCCGCGCAATTCGGCCCTGGACGCGAATTCGAACTCGATCACGCGCTGGCCATCGAGAGCCGCGACGAGGCGTGTGCCGGCGACCTCCATCCTCAGGCGGTGCCAGCCCGGCGAGATCGTTTGCTTCACCCGCACCAGTGTCTTCGGGCTCGTTCCGAACGCGCCGAGGTCGACGTAGCCTTCGGGCAGGATCGCGACGCCGTGAAAGAGATCATCCTGCTTCTTGCCGAAGCACAAGCCCGCGAGTCGGCCGCCTGGCTCGAGTTGCACTTCCGCCTGCAGGGACCAGTCGCCCGCCGGCTCGACGTCGACGAACAGGCGGCGGAAGGCGAAGCCCGTGTCCTTCCTGGCGGCCGCGGACGTCGCGCTCGATCCGCCCGTCGAGGGCGAACGTCCGTCGTCGCCCGCGCCTTGGTTGTCCGCGTCGGCGTTCACGTGAGCCGTGATGACGGCATTCTCGACCTTGAAGTCGTCCTCGCCCCCGCCGTAGAACCCCTTCAGGGTGCGCTCGTCGAACAGGAGTCGCCACGTCTCGAGCGACACGCCCGAGCGGTCGGAGATGGCGAAGTAGAGCGCGCGCCCCTCGTTGGAAGGCGGCGTCGCCGTCGCCGGACCGCGCAGCGCCCGGAGAGCGAGCCGCGGGAAACCGGCCTTGTCGTAGTCCTTCGCGAGCTGGATCGCGTCGGCGTGGAATTTCGCGCGCACTTCCGCGAGGCGCTTCGCGCTCGTGTCGTCCTTCAGGATCCGGGCCTCGGCCTCGCCCCGGCGCGCGGCGTTCTGGTCGGGTAGTCCCGCCTCCGGCATCGTGACGGCGACGAACCGCCGCAACATGCCGGCCGCTCGATCAGTGGCGCCGGTCTTCTCGAGAGCGCCGGCGAGCTTCCACAACACGTCCGGGTGATCAGGATCGCGTTCGAGCGCGCGTCCGAAGAGCTCCGCCGCGCGCGCGAAATCGCCGCGCTTCGCCTGCTTGTCGCCGCGCTCCTCGAACAGGCGACCGAGATCGACGAGCCCCTTGTCCTGGGCTTCGAGGGCGAACACGTACTCCTTGAAACGCTTCTCGAAGTCGCCGATCGAAGTCACGCCCTCGACCTTCGACTTCGTGACGAAGAACTCGACGAAACGCTCGAGGTGTTTCTCGCCGCCGTAGCCCTGGAAATACTCCTTCATCGAGGAGCGGTACAGGAGGCGCCCGCTCGCGTCCTCGGCGTTGTAGAGGTAGTAGACGATCCCCCAGCCCCACGGGTAGTAGACGCGGTAGTCGTCGACATGACCCTGGATGACGTCGGCCAGCACGTGCGGCGTGGCGGAGCGCAGATCCTCGACGAGCGGATACAGTCGTCCGGGCACGACGAGATTCCAGTCGAGCTTCCCGTTCGAGAGCAGCTTGGTGCCCTCGAAGAACGAGGCCATGCCCTCGTTGAGCCAGGCCGGCACGCCCGAGCCGCCGGCCAGCGTCGTGAACTGGTGACTCGCTTCGTGGAAGAGCGTGTCGAGCACGCCACCGAGCCCGCCTTCGCCGCCGGCGCGCGCGTCGTACGTCACGACGCTCGAGCCGTCCCAGTGGCCCACTGCCCAGTCCACGGGCTGGTTTCCGAGTGTCTTGTACTCCTGCGCGTTCTTGAAGATGAGGACGTTCGCGACCGGGATCGACTCGCCCTTCGTCTTGTACTGATGGAAGATGCGGTAGAAGACCTGCACCTGCTCCATGGCGCGCGCCGTCGTCTTGAGCACGCGATAGCCGGCGTTCGTCTTGATCTTGTAGTGTTCGGTTTCGAGCGTCCACGCCTTGTCCCAGTCGGCATGCTTCGGATCGTTCTCGGCGACCCACTCCGGAGTCACGCCCGCGAGCGGATCGACGCCGCCGCCCTCGTCGGCCACCGCGAGTTCGTTGCCGCCCTCCTTGGAGATGCGTGCGAGCCCCGCGGAGAGCTCCGGGTGTTCGGGGTCCGTCGCCTGCGCCTCGAGCAGCATCGCGCGACCGGAGTGGAACGCGTGGTTGTCGAGCTGTTCGTTCGCGAGCTTCAAGAGCTTCGTGACGTAATCGCGTTTCAGCGCGTCGGCGCGCTTGCGCAGCGGATCGGCGTCGAGCACGAAGGCTGCGAGTTCCTTCTGCGCCTCGGCGAGTTGCGCCGGCCGGTCCTCGAGCCAGCGCCACGTGCCGAGGAACCTGCCGGCCCAGTCGAGCGCCTCGTCCGTGCGCTGCGCCGCGCGGTCGATTCGCGCGAGCGCGACCATGGCCGCGAGGTGCCGCGGCTCGCGCTCCAGGACGCGCACGAACGCAGCCTTGGCCTCCTCGAGGCGCCCCGCCTTCTGTGCGGCGACCGCGGTCTCGTACCAGCGCTCGGCGAAATCGAGCGGATCGCCGGCGCGGGCGACCGGGGAGACTGCGAACGCGACGAAAAACGAGCAGGCGAGGCGCGAGAAGGCGTTCATGAAGGTGGCATGGTCGCTTCGAACGGGCGATACCGCCAGAGATGCCGTGTTCATGCCGTGAAAGTCGGTGCACCGGGGCGATATCCTGTGCCTTGCCATGCCTTCACCCCTCTGCATCCACTATCACCGCGATTTCGACGGCATGGTCTCGGCCGCGGTGCTCGCTTCGATCCTGCGCGACAAGGCGGGTCTGGAGCCGACGTGGAAGAGCGTCAATTACGACCAACGCGACAACTGGGGCGAGTTCCAGGCCGGCAAGCGCTTCGCGATCGTGGATTTCCACTTCCACCCGCGCGCCGAGTACTGGTTCGATCATCATCCGACGACTTTCCTCACCGAGGAGTTGCGGGCCCAGTACGAGCCCTCGGATCGCTGGCGCTGGGATCAGGCCTCGCCCTCGTGCCCGCCGCTCATCCTCGAGCACGCGCGCGAGCATTGGGGCTACGTCTCTCCGGCGCGTTTCGACGAGATGGCGCGCTGGTCGGACATCATCGACGCGGCCCGCTACACGAGCGTCGAACAGGCGCTGTTCGGCGAGGATCCGGCGCTGCGCATCGCCCGCGCCCTGACGGTCGCGCCGACCGTCGATTGGTGCGACGAACTGGTCGCGTCGATGACCACCACCGATCTCGCCAACACGGCGTCGCGCGCGGACGTCGAGAAGGCGCACCAGCGCGCTTCGCGCAATCGAGACAAGGCGCTCGAGCAGTTCCCGCCCACCGTACTGTCGAAGAAAGACGGAGTCGTGCACTTCGACGCGAGCTCCAACCAGATCCGACGTGAGCGCTTCGCGGCCTTCTACCACTATCCCGAATCGAGCTATCTCGTCGGCGTGATCCCGACGCGCGCCGGCTACCACGTTTCCGCGGGAGAGAATCCCTGGAACCCGCCCAACACGGGCGCGCACATCGGCGAGATCATGGAGCGCTACGGCGGCGGCGGCCACCGCTCGGTCGGAGGCGCGAATCCGCCGTCCTTGAGCGACGCGCGCCGCGTGGCGGGCGAAGTCGCCGAGGCGTTGCGACGCTCTCTCGAGGCGGCCCGGTGAGCCTGGTGGACCCCTCCACGGAATCGGAACGCAAGACGCCGCTGCTCGCCTTCACGAAGGCCGAACTCGAGGCGCGCTTCGAGGCCATGGGTGGCAAGCCCTTCCATGCGCGCATCGTGCGGGAGAACGTGCTCCAGAAGGGCCTGCTCGACTACGACCAGATGACCTCGCTGCCGAAGGGCCTGCGCGCCCGGTTGCAGGAGGAAATCCCGCTCCTCGTGGGCCGTGAGGTGGCGCGCAGCACGGCGCGCGACCAGACCACCAAGCTCCTGCTCGAATTCCCGCGCACGAAGGAGCGCGACGCCAGCGTCGAAACCGTGCACATGCCGAGCCTCTACTCGAACTCCGAGATGGAGGAAGGCGACACGGAGCGGGGCGCGACCTTGTGCGTGTCGACGCAGGTCGGCTGCCCAGTCGGTTGTCCGTTCTGCGCCTCGGGTCAGCTCGGTCTGGCGCGCAACCTCGAGAGTCACGAGATCATCGAGCAGTACGTGCGCGGAGCCGCGCTCGGCAAGCTCGGTCGCAGCGTGGTGATGGGCATGGGCGAGCCGCTGCTGAACTACGCGAACCTCTCGCGCGCGCTCGACGTCGTGCACGACGAGATGGGACTCGGCGCGCGCAAGATCACCGTCTCGACCGTCGGTTTTCCCGAGCGCTTGAGGAAGCTGGCACCCCAGAAGCCGCGCTTCCAACTGGCGATCTCGCTGCACACTCCGGATCAGGAACAGCGCGACGTCCTCGTGCCCGCGATGAAGGGTGTCGCGATCGAGGACGTGCTCGCGGCCGGAGACGACTGGTTCCGGCAGACCGGGCGGGAGATCACCTACGAGTACGTCCTCCTGGGCGGGGAGAACGACACGCCCGGTCACGCGCGCCGGTTGGCGGACCGGCTGCGGGGGCGCAGGTGTCTCGTGAACCTGATCCCGTTCAACGCGGTCAAGGAGAGTCCCTACAGGCGACCGGACAGTTCCGCGGTGGAACTCTTCCGTGGCACGCTGGAGGCCGCGCGGGTGATCGCGACCGTCCGCTGGTCCCGCGGGGTCGAGAGCGACGCCGCGTGCGGCCAGCTGCGCATCCGCAAGATCGGAAAGCCCGCCTAGGCGGCCGCGCTACTTGCGAACCGACTGCACGCGCGCGGTGTTCGGGATGCAGGCGGCGATCCGATCCAGCGCCAGGTCGACCTCGGCCTCGGTCACGACGAGCGGCATGCGGAAGCGAATCGAGCGTTCGCCCGAGTTGAGCGCGAGCAGCTGCTTCATGCGCATGTCCTCGAGGAGCTTGGCGCGCACCGCCGGTGTCTCGAGCGTGAACGCGACCAGCGAACCCAGTCCGCGCACGTTCGAGATCAAGCCGCGGGTCTTCGCGATGCCGCGCAGGCCCGCGACGAAGCGCGCACCCTGCCTCGCCGTGTTCGCGCAGTAGTCGTTCTCGACGATCAGCTCGATGAAACGCCGGCCGCGCACCATGTCGGTCAAGTTGCCGCCCCAGGTCGAGTTGATGCGCGAAGCGACGTGGAACACGTTGTCCTGGACCTCGTCGACGCGCGGCCCGGCGTAGACGCCGCACACCTGGGTCTTCTTGCCGAACGCGACGACGTCGGGACGCACGTCGTGGTGCTGCCACATCCACGGCTTGCCCGAACCGAAGAATCCAGTCTGCACTTCGTCGAAGACGAGCAGCGCTTCGTGCTCGTCCGCGTACTGACGCAGGCGTCGCAGGAATTCCGTGCGGAAGTGGTTGTCGCCGCCCTCGCCCTGCATCGGCTCGATCAGGATCGCGGCGATGCGGTTCTCGTAGCGCGCGAACGCCGCCTCGATTTCCGCGTACGCTTTCCGCTCCAGCGCGACGACGTCGTTCGCGATGCCGCCGTCGAGGTCGTACTCGATCGCCGGATTCGACACGCGCGGCCAGTCGAACTTGGGGAACAGCGCGATCTTCTTCGGGTCGGTGTTCGTGAGGCTCATCGTGTAGCCCGAGCGACCGTGGAAGGCCTGACGGAAGTGCAGCACCACGAGTCCGGCGCCGTCGTTCTCGAGCGCTTTCGACCCGAGCTTGTGCGCTTTCCAATCGAAGGCCACCTTCAGCGCGTTCTCGACCGCGAGCGCGCCGCCGCTGATCCAGAAGTGGTGGGGAAAACCCTTGGGCGTGACCTTCGTCGCGAACGCCTCGACGAACTCGGCCATGTGGGACGTGTACAGGTCCGAGTTCGAGGGGTTGTTGAGCGCCGCCTGCGTCAGGTCGGCGAGGAAGCGCGGCTCTCGCAGTCCCGGGTGGTTGTAACCGAGCGGCCAGGACGCGAAACAAGTGAAGAAGTCGAGGTACTCCACCTTCTCGCGCGCGTCGAAGAGCCACGAGCCGTGCGAGCGCTCCAGGTCGAGGACCATCGGGAAGCCGTCGGCGAGTTGGTGGCGCTTGAGCGTTTCGTGGACGTGCAGGGGATCGATCATGGCGGGGTTCTCGCGGGGTTTCTCGGCCTTCTTATCGTCGAAAACCTCCGCGAGATTGTGCCCTTCCGACGCAGGCCGCACCACCCCTGCACCACGCTGAGAAAACCCGCGTTTAGACGCGCTAAACATCGATTCGCGCGGCGACCTCGCGTGCAGCCGCGGCGTTCTTCACCCGCATGAGGCAGGCGACGGGCGCGGGACGCGCCACTCGCGCGAGCTTCATGCGTTCCTCGACGTTGGTGAACACGAGCGGGAACGACAAGGCCCGCGCTTCGAAGCCGGTGAAGACGGCCGTCGCGCCCTCGTCGTGTCCCAGCGCGAACGCGCGTTCGACGTGAGGACGAGCGACCGCGCGCGCGAGTCCGAGGGGTTCGCTCGCGTCAGGATCGTGCTCGAGGATCTCGAGCAACAGCTCCGTGAATCGCGAGAACGAGCGCGTCGGCACGAGCACGCGGCCGATGCGGAGGGGCGCGAAGCCCGACAAGGACGCTACCCGTCCGAAGGCGCGGTCGACGACCTCTCCGGCCTGGGACTCGAGCGGTGCGTCGGCGCTCACGATGTAGCTCGCGTTCGAGAGCACGCGCACGCTGAGCTTCTTCTCGCACGCCACCTCGATGCCCGCGCCGAATCCGCGCTCGATCACGGTCGTACGCTCGGATTCTCCACGCTCGAGGCACTCGTCCGCCACTTCGGAGATAGATGGCAGGTGCACGCGCGCCACGTCCTCGTGCGCGAGCGCTGCCCGGATCACCGTTCGGCCGTCGTCGTGCAGCACGCTCAGGACGCCGCCCGCAGACGGAGCGAGCGCCTCGGCCAGCCCGTCCGCGATCATCGGTAGCCGCGGGTCGGCGACGAGCACGAGCGCGCGCCCGGCGAGCAGCGCGCCGAACGCAAAGCGCGCCGGACCGCTCCAGGCCTCGGTCCAGTCGGCGAGCAGGACGTTCGCTCCGCCGGCACGCGGATCGAAGGCGTTTGGGACGCGCTCGGACCGCTCGAAGAGCCGTTCGACTTCCCGGGCGGCCGCGTCGACGAAGTAGTCGAGTTCCAAACTCGTGCACCCTAATGCCGCCATCGTGATGGCGTCCCGTCGGCGATCGCCGACCCAGCGTTCCAGGGCACTCTCTAGACGCGTCCGGCGCTCGCGCGGGCGGAGCGCGCTCCAGGCCCCCTCGGCGCGCGCGGAGGCACCGAGCGCCGCTTCGAGGTCGCGGGAGCCGGAACGGGGCCAGCGTCCGATCGGCGTCCGCGAGCCGTCGGCCTTGACCTCGAATCCGTCCCCTCCCGCCGCCCCCGTGGGGCGACCGTCGATCCAGTTGTGATGGACTGCGTGCAAGCGACTCCGCGGCGTGCGATCGGGCCTTCCGGCCCTATGCTAGGGGTCTCGTCGGCCGGTCACAACCGACGCGCTCCCTCGTGCCTCGTCCCCTCGCCTTCGATCGCAAGAAACGCCTCGTCGCGAAGGGCGACTTCGAGCGCGCCTTCCGCCAGGGAAGTCGCGCGCGCGGTTCGATCCTCGTCGTCGTCGCCCGGGCGAACGGCCTGCCGCACACGCGGCTTGGTCTCTCGATCGGCAAGAGCATTTGGAAGAGCGCGGTCAAGCGCAACCGCGTGCGCCGCATCTTCCGCGAGTCCTTCCGGCTGTCCTACCCCGAGTTGCCCGTCGGCTTCGACTTCGTGCTCATCGCGGCGGCGCCAAAGCTCGAGCCGAAACTCGACGCCACCCGCCTCGAGCTCGTGAGTCTCGCGCGCAAGGCCGTGCGTCGAGCCCGGGAAAAGGCCGCGACGGAGGGGGGCGAGGCATGAGCCTGTTGCGGAGCGTCGTCACCGCGCCCCTGCGCTTCTACCGCAGATTCCTGTCCCCCCTGAAGCCGCCGATGTGCCGCTTCAGCCCGACCTGCAGCCAGTACGCGATCGAAGCCGTCGAGACTCACGGACTTCTGCGCGGCTCCGTGCTTGCCATCGGTCGCATCGCGCGGTGTCATCCGTTTTGCAAGGGCGGGCACGATCCCGTTCCGCCGCGCACGACCTCCTCGAAAGACTCCACTCGATGATCGCGAAGTTCGCTCCCCTTTTCGCCTCCTCCCTGGTCCTGTGCGCCTGCCGCACGAGCGCTGACCTTCCCAACGCCGGCGCAACACCCGCGCCGCGTCCGGCCGTGCGCGCGCTCCCTGTGCCGATCGCGGGCGCGAGCGCGTGCGACGAGTTGATCCGGCCCGGTGAAGCGCACTTCGCGCACCTGTGGAAGGTGACCAGCGGCGTCGAGAACGCGGCCGAGGGTTACTGGTCGTTCGCCGGGGACCGGCTGACGTACCAGGCGACGGTCGACGGCACGGCCTGCGATCGAATCCTCGCGACCGGTGCGGGCACCGCTCGCCCGGTCCCGATCTCCAACGGCGAGGGCGTGACGACGTGCTCGTATTTCATGCCCGGCGACAAGTCGATCCTGTACGCCTCGACGCACGCGTTCATGCGCGACTGCCCGCCCAAGGTGGACCAAAGCAAAGGCTACGTGTGGGCCGTGCACAGCGAGTACGACATCTACGTGCACGATCTCGCGACGGGCCGAGAGAAGGCTCTGACGACCGAATGGGGCTACGACGCGGAGGCCACGGTCTCGCCGCGGGGTGATCGCATCGTGTTCACGTCGACGCGATCGGGCGATCTCGATTTGTGGACCTGCGCGCTCGACGGCAGCGACACGCGGCAGGTCACCCGCGAAATCGGCTACGACGGCGGCGCGTACTTCAGCCACGACGGGCAGTGGCTCGTATTCCGCTCGACGGCTTTCACGCCGGGCAAGGAAGCGACGGAGCACGAGGATTACGCGAAGTTGCTGCAGCAGTGGCTCGTGCGTCCTTCGAACATGGAGATCATGGTCTGCCGTCCCGACGGAACCGGGCGCCGGGCGGTGACGCATCTCGGCAAGGCCAACTTCGCGCCGTTCTTCTTCCCGGACGATTCACGCATCATCTTCGCCTCGAACCACGCCGACACCCTGACGCGCGGCCGCAACTTCGATCTCTTCGCCATCGACGTCGACGGCAAGAACCTCGAGCGGATCACGCACGACGCCGAGTTCGACGGTTTCCCGATGTTCTCGCCGGACGGCCAATGGATCGCGTTCGCGAGCAACCGCGGCGGCCGCAAGAGCGGCGAGACGAACCTGTTCATCGCGCAGTGGCGCGACTGAGCGCTACTGCTGGCCGCGTGTCGCCAGGGTGACGCGCGTTTCCTGGTCCTTGCCGTCGCGAGCGAACTTCACGAGCACGACGTCGCCCGGCTTGTAGGTCTGGAGCGCGAACATGAAGTCGTCGATCGTCTTGATGGAGATGTCGCCGATACCGAGCAACACGTCCCCCTTCAGGAAGCCTGCGTGCTCGGCGGGGCTGCCGGCGCTCGTGCCGTCGATCAGCACGCCACCTTTGTCCCAGGCGTAGTTCGGGATCGAGCCGAACCACGAGCGGAAGCCGGACTTGATCTCCTTGGCGTTGGGGTCGACCTTCGGCTCGACGTAGGCGAGCTTGCCCGCCGAGCACAGCCGGCGCACGAGGTCGACGCTCAGGTTCGTGACCTTGGCCGCGCCGCCCGCCTCGAAGCGTTCGGTGTCGTCGCTCGGCTTGTGGTAGTCCGCGTGCAGGCCGCTGAAGAGGTGCAGCGCGGGGACCTTGCGCTTCAGAAACGTCGCGTGGTCGCTCGAGCCGCCCATCATGTTGCTCGAGGTGCTCACGACGAGCTCGAGGCCGCTCGCCGTGCCGACGTCGCCCATCCAGCCGGCGAACGGTTCGGCCGTGCCGGCCGCGAGCACCTGCAGCTTGTTCGAATCCGCGCGGCCGACCATGTCGAGGTTCAAGTTGGCCGAGACGGACGCCATCGGGACGGTCGGATGCTCGCACCAGAACTCGCTGCCGAGCAGCCCGAGTTCCTCCCCCGACCACAGCGCGAACAGCACGTCGCACGCGGGACGCGGTCCAGTCGAGAGGATGCGCGCCATCTCGAGCACGGCCGCGGTTCCGCTGGCGTTGTCGTCGGCGCCGTTGTGGATCTGGCGACCCCCGCCCCCGGACAGCGAGCCGCTTCCGCCCCAGCCGAGGTGGTCGTAGTGCGCGCCGACGACCACGGTGCGCGAGGGATCGAGCCCGCGCAGTCGGCCGAGCACGTTGCGCGCGGGGCCGCGTTCGCGCAGCACGTCGACGGACATCCGCGCCTCCACGGTGGCGGCCGGCACGGGGACGACGGATGCGGCGGACGCCGCGGCGATCCACGTGTCGACCTGCGCGACGCCGAACAGCGCACGCGCGCCCTTCCAGGACACCATCGCGCAGGGAATTCCCGAGCGCGCCGTGCCGCCTTCGCCGAAAGCGAGGAGAGGGGCGGTCTCGTCGGCGAGCATGGGCAACAGCAGCACTCCCACGGCTCCACGACGCTTGGCGTTCATCACCTTGGTGAAGATCAAACCCCCGCCCCCCCAGCCGTCGCCCTTCGTGACCGACGCGGTGTCGTGCGGCGCCACCGTGGGCGGCGTCACGGCGTCCTTGATCGGCGGGACATCGGCCGTGGCCTTCATGGCCGGCGCGTACTTGGGCACGCCACGCACGATGACCGCGATCTTCCCGGCGAGTTCGAGACCCTGGAAGTCCTCGCGCGAGCGATCCTTGTCGTCGATCCCAAAGCCCACGAACTGGATGCCCCCGACGGCCACCTGTCCGTCCGAGCAGAAGAGCGGCACGAGATCCGGACCGGCCGTGAGACGAGTCGGCTGAGGGCTAGCGCTCTCGCCCGCGCTCCGGGTCGCCGGGACATCGACGCAAGACCCGCCCCCGTCGCGCGCCTCGAGCGGCACGTCGAACTCCTGCTCGAAGGCGACGGTTCCCGCCGGCTCGAGGCCGAGCGCTTGCATGCGCTTGGCGAGGAACTCGGCGGCATCGAGGCCCTTCGAGGTTCCCGCGCGCCGCCCCTCGCGCACGTCGTCGGCCAACCACGCGACGTCGCGCAGCAGGCGTTCGGGCTCCGCGTGCTGGACCTTCGATTGCACGCTCGACGAGACGGAGGCGCAGGTCAGGAGCGCGGGAGCGAAAAGGAGGAGTCCGTCATGATAGTGCCGCGCACGTCGCAATCGAGCAGGTGCTCACGATCCGTAGACGGAGCGCGCGAACGTGAGCGCCGCTTCGACGCGTCCCCGGTTCGAACCGCCGTTCGGATCGGCGCGCATCTCGATCGAGACCGCGCCTCCGTAGTGCATTTCCCGGAGCGTCGCCGCGTACGTCGCGTGCGCCACGCCCCCCCCCTGCCCTACGGGCGCCAACTCGGGCTCGCTGACGTGGAAATGGCGCAGGCGCGCGCTCGCGGCGCGGATCTCCGAGGCGCCCTCCCCGCACATGTGCAGGGCACCGGTGTCGAGATGGGCTCCGATACCCGGATGGTCGACCCGCTCGACGAACGCCAGCGCCTCGCGCGCGTTCACGATCCAATCGGCGCCGTACGCGGGCGGATTCGGCTCGATGCACACGCAGGTGCCGTGATGAGCGGCGATCGCGCCGAGATCGCGGAAGAAAGGCAGCGCGATCGCATCGACGAGCGCGGGAGCGAGCGATCCGACGAGGCGATTCCTGGGCGAGCCGAATACGAGGGCGCGAGCGCCGAGCAGACCGCCCATGCGCACGACGCGCGCCAGGTGATCGAACAGCGCCCGTCGCGCACTCTCCGCGCCGAACAGCGCGAGGCCCTCGGTGCCGAACAGCAACGCCTGCATGGCCACGATCTCGATCCCGCGCTCGTTCCAAAAGGAGCGGTACGCGCGGATGCTCTCGTCCGCAGCCAGGGCTGGGGTCGGGTCGACTCGAGCCGGCGCGACCTCGATCCCGCGCACGCCGGACGTGCGCAGGAGGTCCGCGATCGCGTGCTCCTCCTCCGCACGCCAGGCGATGTTCGACATGGCGAGCTTCATGCGCGCACTCCACGCACGAAGGCCGCGATCCTCTCGAGCACTTCCGACTTCGTCGCGAGGTACGGTCCCTCGCGGCCGAACAACGCCGCGAAGCGCGTGTGGACGTCGTAGCGGGGAGGGGGTCCCCCGGGATCGTTGTCGAACTCCCGGCCGAAGGCTTGTCGAGCGATCTCGGCCACGCTCACGGGCTCCGTCGCGAAGTGCACGAGGCGCGCTCCCGCCGCGAGACACCGGTGGACGTCGCGCGTCACGTCGGCGAGGTCGTAGAACTGGAACACACCGGCCGCCGGCACGCGGTCGAGCCTGTTCTCGTGCAGGAAATCGTAGATGACGTTCTTCTTCAGGCCTGGACCGAAGAGCCCCGGCAGGCGCACGACGAGCGAAGAGGAGAAGCGCGCCTCCACGAACTGCTCGAGCTCGCGGCGGTGCCTGCCGTAGGACGAGGCACGTGTCACATCGACGCGCGTCTCCTCGTCGACGTCGATCGGATCGGCGAACACGTCGACCGTCGACATCAACACGAAGCGCGCCGCCGAAACGCGCTCGAGCGCGCGCATCAGGCGGGTGATGGCCGCGGAATCGCGCTCCGGTTCCTGATTGGCGAGCCACTTGGCGCCGGGCGCGCCGGCGCACACGACGAGATCGAACGCGCGCCCGGCGATCGACTCGATGTCGGCGGAGTTGAACACCGCATCGAAACGCCGTTGCGCCGCGAGGCTGCCGCCCACGAACCCGGTATGACCGATGAGTGCGCTCGTCATGGAACTCGCGGCGGATTGTAGCGCTGCGACACGGCCTTCATGAGCGTGCCGAGAACGCGCAGATTGCCGCGCCAGGGACTGATCTTCGTGGGCACGCGCTCGCCCGTCGGATACGTGCGCGTCACGGGCACTTCGACGACCCGAAAGCCGAGCCGCGCGGCGCGGATCGCCAGGTAGTAGTGCAGCTCGTACGCCTGGAACACGTCGCGCAGCGGCTCTACGCGCGGATCGGTCAGGAAGTGCCTGCTGTAGGCGCGGAATCCGTTCGTCGTGTCGGTGTAGCGAAATCCGGCGGCGAGCGAGATGAGCGGCGCATGCAGGCACGTCACGCCGACGTGGCGCAAGAAGGGCGTGTTCACGCCGCGGCCTCCGGCGATGTAGCGCGAGCCCTGCACGTGGTCGAAGCCCGCTTCGAGCTGCTCGACGAAGCGCGGAATCGCAGCCGGATCGTCCTTGTCGTTGCCGTCGAGGAACACGAACCCCGCGTAGCCCTGCTCGAGTCCCCACGCGATCGCCATGCGCATCTGCGCTGACAATTTTCCAGGCCCGGTCTTCGTGAGCAGCGCGCGCACGTTGGCCGCGCCCAGTCGCTCCACGCCGAGCGAGCCGTCAGTCGAACCGCCATCGGCGATCACGACGTCGATCGTGCGCGCGATCTCGCCCATTTTCAGGAGCTGACGCGCGATGCGCTCGCCCTCGTCGATCACCGGCACGCACACGACGAACCGCGAGCCCTTCGGGGCGAATTCGAGCACGTGGAAGCTCGGGACCTCGGCCTTCCGATCCGCGAGGGTGTGCGCCAGTCCCGGTGCGGCACTCACGTCGATTCCGCTCACACCGATTCCGCGACGACGTTGCGGCGGTCCTCGTCGCGGATCATGACCGAGCTCGAGCGTTCCTCGGCGACGAAGTAGAGCGGCCGGTCGCGTGTCTCCGTGAGCAGGCGTCCGACGTACTCGCACAAGACCGCGAGGATCGCGAACAGGAACGCGAACATCACCGCGTGCTGCAGCGACAGCGTCGTCCAGCCCTCGGCGACACGCGTCTTGAACAGGTAGATCGAGACGATGTAGAGGACGTAGAGCACGTTCAAGGCACTCAGCACCACTCCCACGACCGACATCAAGCGCAACGGCTGCGTCGAATTCGTGACTATCAGCCCGACGCCGCGCTCGATCCCCTCGCGCAATCCCTGTCGACGCGGCTCGGCTCGACGCTCGATCGGCTCGTAGTCCAGGAAGGCGTGCGGGAAACCGACGTAGTTGCCGAACAGGCGCACCGCCCGCGCCTTGTCCTTGATCTGCCCGACGGCGTTCATCGCCTGACGCGTCATCGCGAGGAACAGCGTCGCCCGGTCGGGCATGTCGACGCGCAGGAGGCGACGCAGCGTGGCGTTGAACAGGCGTCGTCCGAGCGCGTACGTCGCGCTCTCGCGCCTCGCCGTGTTCCGCACTCCGAACACGATCCCGTTGGTGCGGCGCGCCTCGTCGACGAACGCGGGCACCATGCCCGGAGGATCGATTTCGGGCTGCAGGACGACGACGACGTCACCGATCACCGTGTCCAGGCCCGCGGAAATGGCGATCTCGACGCCAAAGGGCCGCGACAAGCGCAACCAGCGCAGGCACTCGTGCCGCCGCAGGAGTTCCTCCACGATCGACGTGGTCCCATCTCGCGAGCCGTCGTCGACGAAGACGATCTCGTAGTTCTGCCAGCGTCCGCGCACGACGCCGACGAGTTCCTCGGCGAACCCGCGCAGGATGTCGGCGTCGTCGCGCAGGGGCACGACGATGGAAACGAGGTAGTTCGAAACGAGAGCCATTCCCTTGAACGCATCCTACCTTCGTCGGTGGTCGTGTCCTCCGTGAACCTCAGTCGTTCGCGCACAGGCGCAGGGAATGCACGACGACATCGGCCTGGGCGCTTTCGATCTCGATCCAGTCGTTCGGTCGCCGGTGCCAGTTGGCCTGCATGCCCGGCCTGAAAACGTACACTGCGGGCGCGGCCTGGGTTGCCAGTCCGAAGCGGAAGGATCCGCCGACGAGATCACCGACGCCGTAGCGCACGATCACGTCTCCCGTCCGCTTCGTCCGATTCTCGAGCCCGATTTCGCACAAGAGGCTGCGCTCGGCTCGCCCCCGCGGCGCGAAGAAGAAGCGTTCGGGAGTCCCCGGCACGATCGCCCGGGGCGCATCGCCAAAGGACAGCAACGCTGTGACCGTCGAGCGCGGCACGCGGTCGTGCGTCCCCCACGCGAGGGCCGTCGCACCCAGTTCCGTTTCCAACGGCAGTTCGGCGCGTTCGGCGACCTGCGCTCGAGCTGGATCGTCGGTGCGACGCGCGCGGATCCGTTCCAGGGCGAGTCCACCTTCGGCCGCGCAGCGCTCGATCACCACGCGCGTCGGTCGGGTAGCGGAGACGAGGTCGATGAGCTCGAACTCGGTTCCCGCGCGCCACTCGATCACGCGCACGATCCTCTCCTCGAACACGTCGTTCTCCACGATCGCCGAGATCGAGATCCGACCGCCGCCGGGCGCTTTCCCAAGAAGCGCCAGCGAGAAAGTGGAACCCGACTCCAGGGCGTAGGTCTCGGAGCGCGCGCCGATCGGAATCTCGCCCAGGCGCTCGCCCGGGGGGCCCCATTCGCGCGCGGGCGCCCAATCGGAACGGGCCCACACCTGCCACCGGCCCGCCATCGTGAACGGCTCCGAGCGCGACATGAGCTCGTCGAAGATGCGCGCGTGCCACAGCGCGATCGGGATCTCGTCGATCGTCACGTCCGCGATCATGCCGGCGCGTTCGGCAAGGTCGAATTCCTGCCGCATCACGAGGAGCGGTGCGCGCTCGCCCTCCAGTTCGGCGAGGAAGCGCTTCTGCAGCACGTCACCCTGCAGGACGATCAGGTGGTTCGCCCAGTGCGGCGAGCGCGCGCCGCTGAACACGTACAGCATCGGCGAGGCCGCGAGATCGACGAAGGTCTCCCCCGGCGTGAGCACGGCGCTCGACAGCGCGCGCATGGGCTCGACGTTGTTCGCCTTGAATTCAGCCGATATCGGCGTGCGCTCGAAGCGCGCGTCGCCGACGGGGGTCTTCGACCACGCGCGCAGCCGGATCGAGGCCCGCGCCAGGATGTTCGCGCGCCATTCGAGAATGCGCGCCTTCTCCGGAGCGAGATCGAATGCCAGCGGAACCAGCGCGTGCAGGGCGAGAGCCGCGACGAGGCTCGCGCGCCGACGCTCGGGCGAGGCCAACACGACAGGCGCGCAGGCGATCACCGCGAACTGGAACGCCGTCACGTACGTGCCGTCGTGCTCGACGAACGTGTGGCGCACCAGGCCACGCGTGAAGATCACGAGGCTGAATGCGGCCAGGAACAGGAGCACGCGGGTCGCAAAACGCCGCCTGGACGCCTCGGCCTCGAAGCGTCGCGCGCGGATGGCCATCAGGAGCGCGAGAACGAGCGTGAGCGCGGGAGCCACGCAGAGACGAAAGGCGACGGACGCGTCGAAGGTCTCGAAGATGCGCGCCCGACCGAAGGCCGTGTCCGAGGACGCGATGCGCCGGAGCTCGGCGAAGCGGGCGGCCAGGTCGACGTCACGGGCGCCCGCAACGACGATCACGCACACGATGGCCAGGGCCGCGACGAGCGCCGAACCGGCGAGCGCGCGCTTCCACGCGAATCCGGCGGGTCGCTCGCAGAGGTGCACGGCGATCCAGGTGGCGACGAGCGCGACGGCTGCTCCCCCGCCCAGGTCCAGGCGCCAGACGACGAGCGCGATCCAGGCGCATGCGACCAGCACGAACGCACTCGTCGAGCGTTTTCCGGCACTCCACGCAGCCACGAGCGCGAAAGCCGCCGCCATCGCGACATCGGGCGGGAAGATCGTCCGCACGAAGGGCGAGGCCACGACGAGCACGAACGCGAACGGCGCGTGACCGAGAACGCGCGAGAGCAGCACGTAGAGGGCCACCGAGACGAAGGCCGGCGCGACGAAATCCCAGTGCTGCCAGGCCAGCCCGCTCCACCCGTTGCACCACGAGTAGACGAATCCCATGAGGCAATCGGACATGCCGTGCACGTCGAACGTGTCGAAGAACGGCCAGCGCCCGTGCTCGAACCACTGTTGCAGCGCGAGCCCCGCATTGCCGGACTCGAGCATCTCGTGCTGCGGATCCCGCGTCGGCGTCCACCACGCCACGAACGCGAAACCGAGGATCAAGGCCGGGAACGTGACGCGCACGAGCAGGCGCTCCACGTCGATCGGTCTGCGGCGAGAGAGCATCCACCCCGCGACGAGCAGCGTGATCGCGCATGGGATCGACGCCACGGCGTGGGAGACACCCTGGATCCCGCGCTGGTTTGCGACCAGCACGATTTCTTCGCGCACGACGAGCGCGAGCGGCACGGCGGAGAGCGCAGCGGAGAATGCGAGCGCGAAGGCGACGAGACGCGCATTTTTGGACCTCTCGACGAGCGCGAGCACGAACAGCACGATGGTCGCGAGGCTCGCTACCGCGAGCGCGTTCGTGCGCAGCGGCGTGACCGCGAGGACGCCGTACGCAGCCGCGGCGACGACGAGGAACGCGAAACCGTGCTGGTCGCGTTCGACCGATCCCCGCACCCTTGCTCCGACCAGTGTGCAGAGGAGGTAGGCGACCTCGAGGGCCGCGCACGTGAGAACGGCGTCGGTTTCGAGGCTCGTGACGCCGGCGAGCGCCACGAGGAGCAGTCCGGCGGCGGAGGCCTGCTCGAGGTTTTTCCCGGGGCGCTCTCCGATCGCGCGCTCGAACCGCGTCAGCAGGCGCAGCACGACGAGCGACGCGACCACGAAGGCCGCGAGTGCAGCGCCGTACGTCCGCACTCGAGCGCCGACGTCGACGGCGTGCAGCGTCGCGTTCGAGACGATGCGGTCGTCGAATCCGGGCACGTCGAAATGCCCGAACCAGAGCACGCCCCACGCCGCCAGCGCGGCCCAGTAGAGCGACGTGAGTCCGTGAGCGCGCCAGTTCACGAAGTCATGCGCTCCACGGCGAGGAGTGGGTCGAGTTCACGGCCCATGTCGTACACGTTGTCGATCTTGCCTCCCAGAACGCAGTGCAAGCCGTCGATTCCGGCATCGCGCTTGAACAGGATCGGCCGCGAATCGTCGGCCTCGCTCTGCGGGAGCACCGTCTTCAATTCCCACAGTGAATCGACGGGTTCGAACCGGGCAGCCAGAGGAAAGTAGCGTTCGGCGTCCTTCAACATGAAGGCGGCGCTCGAGCGGCGCGGCAGCCGCGCGAAGTGCACGGCGTTGGATTCTTCCTGCTCGCGATCGAGCCACGAAGCATGTGGCGTGTACCGGACGTGGCTCAACGTGTGCAGGCCTCTAGGCGGGAACGGCAGGAAGGAGAAGAACGGACCGCACATGACGGTCACGCCCACGTTCGAGAGCGGCTCGGGGACCCTGACGAGCACGAGTTCGGTGAACTCCTGGCGCAAGGCGAGCGGCTCGAGCCCCGAACGTCGCTGCAGATCGTTGATCCCCGAGTACGTGCAGTTGAAGACGTGCTCGGCACCGAACGACCGTTCCTCCGTGGTCGCGAGATCCCGCGCGCGGACGACGACGCGCGCAGCGCCGCTTGCACCGCGCTCGAACGAGAGCGCTTCGTACTGCGTGCGCACGTCCACGCCGGCCTCGAAAGCGGCTCGGTGGAGACGCGGAGCGAGCTTCGTGGCGTCGAACGCCCACTCGTCCGCTTCGAACACGGCCTCGACCGCGCGTGGATCGAAGAGGTCGCGCACCGCCCGGGGTGGAGTGCGCAACGGTGCTCGAATTCGCTCGCAAAACGTCTTGAACTGGCCCGCCGTCACGTTCGACGCCGTGCGCGCGACGGCGTAGTACATGGTGAACCCGCGCTCGATGCAGTCACCGAACTCGGTGAGGAACCGCTCCGAGTTCACCCGCGATCGCAGTCCCGTGAGGATGCTGCGCGGGTAGTGGTAGCCGTTGTGCACTCGCGCCTGGTTGTGGAGCGAGGCGCGTTGCAGGAGCCGCGGCTCGCGTTCCAGCAGCACGACCGATCGGCCACGGCGCCGGAGCTCCAGCGCGAGCCATGCGCCGAAGAACCCCCCGCCCACGACGACGATGTCGCAGGT
>JBGATY010000340.1:0-2401 GCA_044228955.1 Planctomycetota bacterium
TGCGCTCCCGTGACCTGGGCGTCCGGGGGGCAGAACTGGAACGGCGGACAGATCACTTCGGCGAACACACTGCCTTGCTGGATCACGTCGCCGGCGGCGAGACGGTTCGCGCACGTCGGCAGCGTGAAGCTCAAGTCGCAGACGAACGTCTGCGGCGTCGGACCCGCGGCGAGGTTCGCCACGAACACGGCTTGCGTACCGAGCACGCTGGGCGGAGTGGTGTCGACCAGGAATCCATTGTTCACGTCACCGAGCAGACCCCCGCCCGAGCGCAAGGCACGCACGATGTCCTGCGTTTCGGCCTGGAGGTCGATGCTGCCGTTGCCGGAGATGGACAGGACGTGATTCGTCGGGTTGCGCAGGAGCGCGGATTGACCCGTCCCCGCGTCGACCAGCGTGGGAATGCGCACCGCGACGTTCGGCGAGCCCTGCGTCAGGCTGGAGGGCAGGCCGAGCGTGTTGACGGGCAGCGGCGGGTTCGTGCTCGCTGCCTCGAGCGAGGACACGGTGGTGTCGATGATCACGCGCGTGGTGTAGTACTCGAGACCCGGGTTGCCGTCGAACTCGGCCAGGTCCCCGTGGTTCGAGTCCGGGATGATGCGCGCGTCGAACGGAGTGGTCGGCGGATAACCGCTGCGAATCTTGATCGTCTGCTCGTTGATGGAGGCCGGCGCGAGGAGATCGTCGAACTCGAGGACGAGTGCGGCGTTGCGCGGAACCAGCGGGAACGGCGGCAGTTCGGACGGGTCGAGGCTCTTGTCGTCGAGGACCGTCAGATCCGCCTCCAGGAGCGCGAGCTTGGTCGCGTACGGCGAGCCGGAGAGCGCGCTGTAGGGCGCGAGGATCGTGATGGTGGTCTTCTCCGTGACCGGGTTGTTCTCGACGACGAAGTCGGAGTTCGTCACCACGCCCTCGTCGACCACGAAGTCGCGGTGCCGCAGGACGCCGATCTGGTCGCGGATGTCGGCCAGCTTGCCCCAGCGCACGCCCGTCATGTGGATGCCCGTGGCCCGTCCACCCGAGTTCGACGACACCATGAAGGAGAGGCCGCCGCCGGGCGCCTGGTTCGGCGCGAGCGCGATCGAGCCCGGCGTCAGTCCGGAGATCGACTTTCCGACCGAGCCCTTGTGGCAGGCGCTGAAGACGAGCGCTCCCACGCAGCCCGTCAGGGCGAGGGCGGTGCGGGCGCGAACCTGCGAAGAGGAAGAGTTCGTGTTCATGCGTGGCGGCGTGGAAGCGGGAAAAAGGATGGGGTCGCTCCGCGGATCGGGGGGAGATCCGGGTGCCCCAGTCTAGCGCCTCGACCGGGCGGGAGGGACAGTCTGGGAACAAAGGGCGTGCCGTGGGCAGTCGCACGCAGGTGTCGAGCCGCCCGGGTCCGGGGCCGGCGCACACCGCGAAGTGGGCGGGGACGATGCATCGCGCGTGCGGCTGGCGCACACTCGCGCGCTCGGCAGAGCGGCCAGGCGATGCCGAGGCCGATTCCTACTCCGCTCGAGGAGCACCCTCGAACCGTGACTCCGATCCGCCGCCGACGGCGGTCGAAGCGCACGGACGACGCGGTCTCAACCGCGACGCGGCGCGGCTCCGACCGGGACGAATCCGAGTCGAGCGGCCTCGTTCTCGTCGCGGAGGAAGACGAAATGGTCGTTGCGCACCTTGCGCAGTTCGGGCGAATCGGGCTCGTGGTAGTGCCGCGTCGTGGAGCAACCCACGTACTGGAAAGCCAGTTCGTGGCTGCAGTACGCGCAGTGCGCGCGCAGCGGGAAACGCGACGCGATCTTGAACATCGCCGTGACGTGACGCGCCTCCGTGCGCGAGATGCACGTCTGGTTCGGGCAGGGGTTCGTCGCGGTCGGCACGTTGTAGAGGAGCGGCTCGGGCACGCGCTGGTCGGTTGCGAGCCGCAACACGCCGAGCAGGTAGCCGAGGATCGCCATGCGGATCGGCACGCCACGCGCCGCCTGCTTGAAGTAGATGCTGCGCGGGTCGGAGTCGATGTCGGCGCTGATCTCGTCGCGGCGCGGCAACGGGTGCATCACGACCGCGTCGCGCAGCGATTCGGCGGCCAGCGAGCGCTTGCCGAGCTGCACGTAGTTCTCGAGGCCGCGCGCCCCCTCGGGGTGTCGTTCCGTTTGCGGGCGCGTCATGTACACGGCGTCGACGCGTTCGATGGAAAGCCCGCGCGCGTCCGTGAAAAGGGAGAGCTGGTGCGGTTTCTGCGGCGTGAGGTACACGGCGTCGCTCGCGGACGCGAGATCGCCGAGTCGCGAGGCGTCCGCGCGCTGCGGTTCGACGCCGAATTCCTCGCGCAGGCGCATCACCACGTAATCGGGCAATTCGTAGCCCGGCGCCGGCACGCACACGAGGTTCGCGCCGAAGCGCGCGAGCGCATAGGCGA
>JBGATY010000341.1:0-2394 GCA_044228955.1 Planctomycetota bacterium
GGCCTGGTTCGCGGCGAGCGCCGTTTCCTCGATGAGCGACATGGAGAAGTAGCGCGGCGCGTCGACGACCGCGGTCACCTCGTGTTGGGCGTCGAACACGAATTTCTTCTCGACGGACGCCATGCGCATCGAGCCCTTGGCGTCGCGAATCTGCTGCTGCCGCACGGTCCACTTCTGGAACGCGAGGAGCGACGGCCCCATGCCGCGCGCCTTCATTTCCGCCGTCGCCTTGTTCTCGACGCCGTCGAGCAGTTCCTGCACTTCGCGGTACGTGTTGCGGCGCACGCTCCTGATGACGCTCTTCGCGACACGCGCGCTCTTGCGCGCGCCCTTCGCGTCGAACAGCATGAACACGGAGTACGCGAAGCGATCGCGTTCGCCGACCAGCGAGCACAGGTGATTCGAAAGCCCCTCGGGCAGCATCGGGATCACCTGGTCCGCGACGTACACGCTGGTCGCGCGCGCCAGGGCTTCGTCATCGAGCGCCGTGCCGGGCCGCACGTAGTGCGCGACGTCGGCGATGTGCACGCCGACCTCGACTTCACCATCGCCCCGTTCCTCGATCGAGATCGCGTCGTCGAAGTCCTTCGCGTCCTCGCCGTCGATCGTGTAGACGATCTTCGAGCGCAGGTCCTCCCGGCCCGCGTACTCCCTCGGATCCGGATCGCGCGGCAGCGCGGCCACTTCGGCGAGCACGTCCTTCGGGAACACTGTGCGCACGCGGAACGACGAGAGGAGCTGCATCTCCTCCGAGGCCTCGTCCTTGTACGGAGCCGGTCCGTGTTCCATCGGTCCGAAGGCCGGCGGTCGGCGGTCGATGCGCTCGCGCGTCGAGGCGTCGCCGGTCTCGGCTCGCTCGGCCGATTCGCGCGCCCGTTCCGCGAGCGAACCTTCGAGTCGGATCTCGGGCTCGACCGGCTGCAGGGGTGCGCCAGTGGCCTGCTTCTTCAAGTCCTTGAAGCTCTTGAAGCGTCCCGAGTCGTTCGTCATGGGGAGGAAGATAGCGCACGGGAGGCCGCTCTCGCGCGAACTTCGCAGACGATCCAGGCGGCCGAGAGGACCAGCAGCGGTTCGATCGGGAACCGGTAGCGTTCCAGGGCGTGCGCCGCGTAGTAAACCAGCGGAAACAGCGCGAAAGCGGCGAGGAGCACGCGGCCCGCGAAGGCCCGCCTCGACCACACGATCGCGCCGAGGAGCCCCAGAACGCCTACGCCGAGGAAAGCGACATACTTGATCCAACTTTTCACGTCCGTGGTCGCGCGCTGCCCGGAGTTGTCGACGCGCGCGTCTGCAATCGGGTTCACGCCGATCCAGAAGAAGGTCGCGCGCAGGAGCGAGAGCTCCACGAACCGTCCTTTGTGCTCTGCGATCCACGTGCGCACGCGCTCCATCGCTTCCGCCGCATAGCGAGCTTCACCGATCGCCCGGTAGCGCTCGAACGCGGCCGCGCCGTTGCTCGGGTGCCGAGTCGACTGGAAGCGGCCATTGGCTTCGTCGTTGTTGCCGACGTCCAGTTCGACGCCGAGGTTCGTGCGCAGGGCGAAGACGCCCACCTCGCGCTGGTTGCGTGCGAGCCAGGGCCACACGACGACGAAGGCGCACGCTCCGAACAGTGCCGTCTTGAGCACGCAGTCCCGTACCGAAGCGCGCTCCCGCCAGGCGATCCAGAGGAGCACCGGCGCCAGCACCAGCGGCGCCGGGTTGACGAGCAGCAACGCCCCGTAACCCAGTCCGAACAGGGCGTGCTGCCGCGCGCCCGAGCGACGCAACGCGAACGCGGCCCACAGGACGAGCACGACTCCGCACGCGACGAAAGTCGTGTCCCATACGACAGCCGCTGCATTCCAGATCGAGACCGGCAGGAACGCGAGCACCCAACCGGCCATCCGCCCTGCGCGTTCCTCCCCCAGGGCGGCTCCGAGTCTGGAGGTGAACACGCAAGTCAGCGCCGAGACGACGCTCTGCACGAGGAACAGGAGCAACGCCGCCGTCGCGGTGAATCCGCCGGCGAGCGACATCAAGCCCGCATAGAGCGCCGGATATCCGGGTGCCAACCATCCGGTCGCGCCCGAGCCCGCGTTCCACGGAACCATCTCCCGCGTCCACGGTCCCGCGAACCCATGGCCCTCGTGCACCGACTTCGCGATGCACGCCGCCTCGAAGCCGAACTCCCACGGTCCCTTCTCCACGCCCCGCGGCGACTGCAGTGCGAAGATGGCCGCGATGCGCAGCACGAGCGCCACGACGAACACCCACAGGAGTCCCCGCGCTGAGTTCGTCGGCGGTGAATCCCCTTTCATTTCACGACGAAGTTGACGAGCCGGCCGGGCACGACGACGGTCTTGACGATTTCCTTGCCGGCCAGGTGAGCAGCGACCGCGGCGCGCGCGATCG
>JBGATY010000342.1:0-2379 GCA_044228955.1 Planctomycetota bacterium
GCAGAAGTACTGGGAAGCGAACGACACCTTCCGCACCGAGCGTCGTGCCGGTCGCCCCAAGTACTACGTCCTCGACATGTTCCCGTACCCGTCGGGTTCGGGCCTCCACGTGGGGCACCCCGAGGGCTACACGGCGACGGACATCCTCGCGCGCTACAAGCGCATGAAGGGCTTCGACGTGCTCCACCCGATGGGGTGGGACGCCTTCGGCCTGCCGGCGGAGCAGTACGCGATCCAGACGGGCAAGCACCCTAGAGCGACGACCAACGAGAACACCAAGAACTTCAAGCGCCAGCTCGAGTTGATCGGCGTGTCGTACGACTGGTCGCGCGAGATCGATACCAGCGATCCGTCGTACTACCGCTGGACCCAGTGGCTCTTCAACCGGCTGTTCGAACGCGGGCTCGCCTACCGGGCGCAAGTGCCGGTGTGGTGGTGCGAGGAATTGAAGACTGTCCTCGCCAACGAGGAAGTGATCAACGGGCGCTCGGAGCGCGGCAACCACCCGTGCGTGCGCCGGCCGCTCGCGCAGTGGATGCTCAAGATCACGGCCTACGCCGAGCGCTTGCTCGCCGATCTGGAGGAGATCGACTGGCCCGAGTCGATCAAGATCCAGCAACGCGAGTGGATCGGGAAGAGCGAGGGGGCGGAGATCCGCTTCGCGCTCGCCGGTCACGCCAACGAGTCCTTGACCGTGTTCACCACACGTCCCGACACGCTGTGGGGCGCGACCTTCATGGTCGTCGCACCGGAGCACCCGCTCGTCGCGAAGATCACGACTGCCGCGCAACGCCCGGCTGTCGAAGCCTACGTCGCCGCGGCGGCGTCGAAGAGCGAACTCGATCGCACGGACGCATCGAAGACGAAGACGGGTGTTTTCACGGGGGCTTTGGCCCTGAATCCGGCCTTCGACGCCGCCGATCCGCGCGCGAAGGTGCCGGTGTGGGTCGCCGACTACGTCATGATCTCCTACGGCACCGGCGCCATCATGTCGGTGCCCGGGCACGACGAACGCGACTTCGAGTTCGCGCGCAAGTTCGATCTCGAGGTGCGCGAGGTCGTGAAGCCGCCGCAGGGCACGAAGGGCCTCGCCGACGGAGCGTGCTTCACCGGCGAAGGCACCGCGGTGAACTCGGGGCCGATCGACGGGCTCGAGACGAAAGCCGCGAAGCAGAAGGCGATCGCGCTCCTGGAGTCGAAGGGCGTCGGCAAGGCGCGCACGACCTACAAGCTGCGCGACTGGCTGTTCTCCCGTCAGCGCTACTGGGGCGAACCCTTCCCGCTCCTGCATCTCGAGGACGGTACAACCGTCGCCGTGCCGGACGATCACTTGCCCGTGCTCCTGCCGCCGATGGACGACTTCAAGCCCTCGAGCGACGGTTCCGCTCCGCTGGCGCGCGCCGAGGATTGGGTCCACACCACGGATCCCAGGACGAGGCGTCCGGCGCGCCGCGACACCGACACGATGCCCGGTTGGGCGGGATCGTGCTGGTATTGGCTGCGCTTCATGGATCCGCACAACCAGACACGCCCCTTCTCGAAGGAGGCGGAGGCGTACTGGGGCCCGGTCGATCTCTACGTCGGCGGCGCCGCGCACGCCGTGCTGCACCTCCTGTACGCGCGCTTCTGGCACAAGGTCTTCTTCGACGCGGGCCTCGTGCACACGAAGGAGCCGTTCCAGCGCCTGTTCAACCAGGGCATGGTCACCGCGTTCGCGTACCAGGACGCGACCGGCCGCCTCGTCACGAGCGACGAGGTCGAGACGCGCGGCGAAGCCTACGTGAAGTCGGGCACGAGCGAGCCGCTGACGCAGATCGTCACGAAGATGGCGAAGTCCCTGAAGAACGTGGTCAACCCCGACGACATCATCGCCGAGCACGGAGCCGACACGTTCCGTCTGTACGAAATGTTCATGGGCCCGCTCGCCGACTCGAAGCCGTGGAACACGCGCGCCATCCCCGGCTGCCGGCGTTTCGTCGAGCGCGTGTGGCGTCTATTCGTCGACACCGAAGGCGACAGGCCGATTCGCGCGCAGTTCGCCGCGGGTTCAGCCGACCGGCCCATCGTGGGCGACACGCTGCTCCTGGAGAAGAGTCTGGCGCGCGCCACGAAACTCGCCGAGGACAGCTTCCACGCGCTCAACCTGAACACCGCGATCGCCGGCTACATGACCTTCGTCAACGACGCGACGCCGCTCGTGTCGTCGCTGTCGCGCAGCCAGGCCGAGCGCTTCCTGCGCCTACTCGCCAAAGAGGCGCCAGATGTTTACTCGCAAATCCGTAGGGACGATCTTGAAAGTGTTGCCTACTCAGACCGGTACCTGAGATCGCCATGGACGCTCATGCTATTGGCGGAGACCTTGCGCGCGCTCGCCCAGGG
>JBGATY010000343.1:0-2370 GCA_044228955.1 Planctomycetota bacterium
GCCACCTGCGCCGCCGGCGCGCCGTCGTGCGCGCGCACGAGGACCGTCAAGGCCGCGCCGCGCTCGACCGTCAACTCGCAATCGACCGGCGCGCTGTTCGCTGCGACCCACAGATCTGCGCTGCGGCTCGGCGCGAAGCCTCGTTGTGCCGGAAAGACCGTGGCGCGGTACGTGGCCGGTTGCAGGTGATCGAAGCCGAAGGCGCCGTTCGCATCGGTGCGTGCGCGTCCGGCGAACTGGAAGTCGTCGCGCTCCATGCGTTCGAGCAGCACGAACGCGTTCGCGACCGTGATGTCCTTCGAGGACGCGCGTCCGCGGATCGCACCCGCGCCCAGGCGGACGTCGTACTCGAGGAGTCCGCCCGGCGGGACCACGACCTGGTCGGCGGCGGCGAAGTGCTCGCCCAAGTTCTCCCCGAGGAAGACGTCGTACCCGCCCGCTGGAATACCGATGAACGAGAACCGGCCGTCGGGTGCGACGCGTTGCGAACGCCAACTCGAAGAGTCCCTGACACCACTCGGCTGCAGCGTGATGTCGAGACCGCCGAGCGCAGTTCCGGCGGCGTCGAGCACGCGACCGCTGAAGCGCGGACCGTCGACCTTGTCGGGCAGGTTCACGGTCGTGACCGCTCCGGCCTCGACGTGCACTTGCTTGGCGGCCATGGACTCGCGGCCGCTGCTCGTGTCGAGCACGTTCAAGATGACGTAGTCGCCCGCCGGCAGATCATGGATCGAGTACGTGCCGTCGCCGTCCGCGGATCCCGCGCCGTAGCTGAAGCGGGACAAATCGCCGTCCGTCCGCATGAAGGAGGCGATGACGATCGCTCCGGCCCAGGGCGAGCCGTCCTCCTTCGATACGCTTCCCGCGATCGAACCCGGAATCCCAAGGCGCATCTCGAGGCTCTGGTTCGGCTCGATGGTCGCGATGGAATGCCACACTGCCGCGAAACCGGGCGCCGTCGCGCGCAGGACGTGGGGACCGGGCGGGATGTGCTCGAGGACGAATTCACCGGCTGAGTTCGTGCGTGCGGCCGCGGACCAGGCGCTCTCCGCGGCGTCGAAGAGGATCACTTGCGCGGGCACGAGATCCTCGACGATCACTAGCGCATTCGCGATCGGCGTTCCGTCGCGCGCGGCGACGACGCGACCGGCGAGGCTCGCTCCGCTCGAAGAAGTGACCGTGAGCTCGTGGGTCGCGTTGCTCGCGATCTCGATGCCGCGCGCGATCCACGGAACATGCCCAGCGCGCTCGACGTACACGTCGTAGGTCCCAGGCCTCACCGGATGGATCGAGAAGCGTTCGGCGCCGTCGAATTCGTAGCGCTTGGGCGTCGCGACGGCGGGCAAGCGCTCCTTGCGCAAGATCGTCACGCTGTAGCGGCCGATTCGATCTTCGTCGCTCGAGCGCACGATCGCGCCCACGAGGCTGGCGAAGCCGTCGCGCCGAATCGCTGTTTGGGCCGGGTCGGGAGCCTCTGCGCCGGTCGTCGCGGCACTTGCGCGCGCGGATGCCGTCGTGCCATCCGCCGGGGCGGTCGCGGCGGACAGCACGCGCCCGTCGTGGAGCGTAGTCTCGACGCCCACTTGGAGCACGTAGCCGCCCGCATACGCACTCCCCGCGCCGTTCTCGAGCACGACGACGAGGCAGAGACCGGTTTCGGGTGGCGCACTGGACTCGAGTCGCGCGGAAAGCGTTCCGCGGCTCAGAAGCACGTCGGCTCCGTCCGGGCCAAGGAGCGTCCAGTCCTTTCCGGCGAGGTTCTGGATCCGCACAGCTCCCGCCTGCAGATCCACCGTCCTGCGCGAGACGTTGCGTGACGTATCGACCGAGGCGCTGCTCGCGGGCGCGATCGTGACGACCGCGGAGGAAGCCTCGCGCAATTCGATCGACACGTGCGCAGGCGTTCGAACGAGGATCTGGTCCTCGAACGGCAGCTCGAGGCCGCGAGCGGCAGTCTCGGCTTCGATTTCGCGCCATCCTCGATCCCCGGACTCGCGCACCAAAACGGAGCCACGCGCGAGCATCGCTTCCGGATCCGCGGCGACAGCTCTCGTCGAGCGCAGCACGAGGTATGCGACGCCGAGCGTGACCACGATCAGGGCCGCGGCAGCCAGAACGGTATTCTCGAGCCTGCGCGGGCGCACGGGTTGAAGTGGTGCCCGATCGGCGGTCGGCCGGGTCTCCAGCCGACGAACGAGGCGAGCGCGAAACTCCGCCGTCGGCACGACGGGACGATAGGCGCGCGTGAACAAGCGGCGCAGGTTGCGCTCGAGGACGTCGTCGGGCTCGTTCACGCGATCCCTCCGCGTTTCTTGGCAAGCAGCTCGAACACGCGAGCGAAGGCGACGCGTGCGCGGGTCAAAGTCGACT
>JBGATY010000344.1:0-2215 GCA_044228955.1 Planctomycetota bacterium
TGCGGTTGCGCCCCGGCACGTCGCGCCGCGCGCGCGCGCTCGCGCAGCCAGCGGTCGACCTCGACCGCCGTGACTTCGGGCGTCTTCGCCTGGACCTTCGTCGCCACGCGCTCGAACGCGTGCATCGCGGCGGCGCGGATCTCGACCTCGCGCTCGGAATGGGCGGGCACGATCTCGCCGTGCTCGACGCGCTCGGCCAGTTGCGGGTCGTACGACAGGACGCCGGCGGCGTGCAGGGCGAGCGCGCACTCGGCGTCCGAGCTCGGTGCGAGCTCACGCATGTCCTCGAAGTGGCCGAGGCCATCGCCGTCCGCCTCGGCCGCGAGGTCGCACACGAGCCGCTGCGCGCGGTGGAAGAAGGGGACGTCGATCCCGCGATAACGCTGGACGTCGTTGAAGTACGGGATCGTCGACAAGAGCTCGCACAGGCGCGCGGCGGAACCCTGCGCGGCCTCGACGAACCGGTCGAACGAGCCCTCGTGGCGGTCGATCAGGTAGCGGCCCAAGTCGCGCAGGGCGCGGGCCTGCAGTTCGACGAACTCGGCCTGCGGGGGATCGTCCAGGCCCTGGCCGCGCAGGTGGGCGACCTCCGCGGCGGTGGTGTGCACCAGGTCGCTCGGCGCGGGCGGGCCCGAGGTCGCGAAGAGCCCCGCCAGGGCCGCGTCGAGGTTCTCGGCGGCCGTTTCGCCCGGCTGCAGGCGCAGTTTGGGCTCGTAGCCGCTGCCGAAGCGCAGGGCGGACCGCAGCACGAGGAACGACAGCACGTGGCTCGGGTCCAGCCCGGGCGGCAAGCTGGCCGGCGGCGTGGGCACGAAGAGCTCGGCCAGCTCGTCCGCCTTCTGGGTCAACACGCCGACGTGCGCCGCGCGCTCCGCCACGACGCGGGAACCGCGGCGGATCTGCACGAATGACACGCTGGCCACGGACGCAGAGGACATCGTGCGCTTCTAGCACACGAAACCACGCGAAGCGACGGCGCGCTCGCGCGCGAACGCGTCAGCGCGCGCTGCGCGCGAGGCGGACTCCGCTGAACTGCCAGCGCGCGTCCGGATGGAAGAAGTTGCGATAGCTCGCGCGCACGTGACCGCGCGGCGTCGCGCAGGAGCCGCCGCGCAGGACGAGCTGATTCACCATGAATTTCCCGTTGTACTCGGACGTCTCGCCTTCCCACGGGCGGTACCCGGGATAGGGCGCGTATGCGCTCGACGTCCATTCCCACACGTCGCCGAAGAGCTGTCGCAGGCCCGCTCCAGGCGTTGCGACCCGCGGGTGCGCGGCGCCGCCGTCGGCGAGATTGCCCGAAGGTGCAATGCCTGCCGCCGCGTGCTCCCACTCGGCCTCCGTGGGCAGGCGCGCCGCTCCAGCGCGCGAACGCGTCGGCTTCGTCGAATGCGCATTCGCCCGACAGCGTGAACTCGGTGCGGCGCGAATCGCGCAGCCGCCAGTGGAGCGGCGCGGTCCAGGATTGCGCGCGCACGGCGTCCCAGCCCTCGGACATCCACAGCTCGGGCCGGGCATAGCCGCCGTCCTCGACGAACGCGAGCCACTCCGCGTTCGTGGCCGGGCGCGAGGCCAGCTGGAACGGCTCGAGGAACACGCGGTGCCGCGGCGTCTCGTTGTCGAAGGCGAAGTCGGGGCCCGCGTGTCCGATCTCGGCGGTCCCGCCCGCGAACTCGATCCACTCGAGATCCGGCGCAATCGTAGCCCCGCGCGCCGGCGCCTCGCGGTACACGGGCGCAACGGGTTGAGCCGAGCAGGTGCTTCACGTCGGTGAGGATCAGCTCCTGGTGCTGCTCCTCGTGGTGTGTTCCGAGCAGCAGCGCGTCGCACGCCGCGTCCCAGGCGTCGTCGGGCGCGGCCTCGGCGAATTGCGCGACGGCCTCGTCGACGTGCGTGCGGTAGCGCAGCACTTCGTCGAGGGAAGGGCGCGTGAGCATTCCGCGCTGCGGCCTGGGGTGGCGCGGGCCCAGCGCCTCGTAGTAGGAGTTGAACAGGTAGTGGAAGCGCTCGTCGAACGCGCGGTAACCGTGCGCGTGCGGCGCGAGCACGAGCACCTCGAAGAACCAGGTCGTGTGCGCGAGGTGCCACTTGACCGGGCTCGCGTCCGGCATCGACTGGACGCACTGGTCCTCCGCCGAGAGTCCCTGCACGAGGCGCAGCGTTCGCGAGCGAACCTCGTCGAAGCGCCGCCGCAGCGCTCGACGTGCGACCGGTG
>JBGATY010000345.1:0-2182 GCA_044228955.1 Planctomycetota bacterium
GTTCCCCCGCGGCCTGGAGTCGCCCGAACTCGTCTCCCACTGGACGAGCGCGACGCGCAAGCAGGTTTCGAGTCCACAACTGCGCAAGCTGGTCGCGGTCAAGCGCGAGTCCTTCGAAGCGAGCATCGCGAAGCGCGTGCGACCGTACGCGACCCGGTGAGATCCGCCCCGATCTTTTGGCGCGTGTCCCGGCGACCTCGAATCGCAGGGAATTCCACCGCGTACCGTGTGCTTGCGCCGGACTCGCGGGCTTGAGAAGGTCGGCTGCGCGTGGACACGCTCATCCTCGTCGTTTTCACCGTCGTCTACCTGGGCATGGTGCTCGGCGGCCTGCCCGGACTCGCGCTGGATCGCACCGGGATCGCGCTCCTCGGCGCGATCGTGCTCGTCGCCGCGGGGGCCGTCGAACCGAACGCGGCCTGGAATTCGATCGACGTCCCGACGATCGCGCTGCTCTTCGGAATGATGGTCGTGTCGGCGAACCTGCGCATCTCGGGGTTCTACGGGCGGGTGACCGAATGGATCGCGCGGCTCGACGTGTCCACACCGCAGCTCTTCGCCATCCTGATCGGCGTCGCCGGAGTGCTCTCGGCGGCGCTGACCAACGACGTCGTCTGCCTCGCCATGGCGCCGTTGATCGCCGAGAGCAGCGCGCGGCGCGGGATCGCGCCGATCCCGCTGCTCCTCGCCCTCGCGTGCGCCAGCAACGCGGGCTCGGTCGCCACCCTGATCGGCAACCCGCAGAACATGCTCGTCGGACAGGCGCTCGACCTGGATTTCAGGGCCTACTCTGCACTCGCCGTCGTCCCGGCCGTGGTGGCGCTCGCGATCACCTGGTTCGTCTGCACGCGCGCCGCGCGCCAGAGCGGAGGCCTGCGACCGGCGACGTCGCACACCGCGAACGTTCCCTATGACGCCGGCCTTGCGGCCTACGCATTGGTCGTCACGGCGCTCGTGATCCTCACGTTCCTGTTCACGCCCTGGCCGCGCGAGGTCGTGGCGCTCGCGGCGGCGGGGCTGCTGCTCGTCTCGCGCCGCACGAAGTCGAGGGACCTGCTCGCGCAAGTGGACGGTCAACTGCTCGTGCTGTTCATGTCGCTGTTCGTGGTGAACCACGCGCTGCAGGCCTCGGGCAGCCTCGAACACGGGCTCGCCTGGATGCGCGGCGTCGGCATCGATCCGTCGCAGCCGAGGACGCTGTTCGGATCGAGCGTGGTGCTCTCGAACCTCGTCTCGAACGTGCCCTCCACGATGCTCCTGCTCCCCACCGCGACCCATCCTCTGGCCGGGCCCATCCTCGCCATCGCCAGCACGCTGGCCGGCAATCTGATCATCGTCGGCAGCATCGCCAACATCATCGTGGTCGATTCGGCCGCTCGAAACGGGATCAAGATCGGGTGGAGGGAGCACGCGCGCATCGGCGTGCCCGTGGCGGTGGCATCGCTCGCCGCCGCCGCGGCCTGGCTCGCGCTCAGGGCTCCGTGATCGTCGGGCCCGCGAAGCGCACCTCGAGTCCGCCCGCATCCGACTCGCAGAACTCCAGGTCGAATTCGTGGCGAGCGGCCACGTCGCTCGCGATCGACAGCCCGAGGCCGAGCCCGTCGGGATGGCGCGCGCGGGCTTCGTCGCTGCGGTAGGAACGCTCGCGGATCCGAGCCAGTTCCTCCTTCGGGACACCCGGTCCGTCGTCGAGGATCCGCAACGAGAAGCGGCCATCGCGAGCATCCAGGACGACCGCGACGTGTCCGCCGCTCTTGTTGTAGCGCACGGCGTTGTGGACGACGTTCGAGACGGCCTGTTCGATGAGCGTGACGTCGCCGTGTGTCTTGACCTCGGCCTCGGGGACGGCGAAGTCGAGCTCGATCCCCTTCTCGGAGGCGATGGAGCGATGGCGCAAGATCACGCGCTCGACGAGTGCGTTCAGGACGAGCGGATCGCGACGCGCGATCGGCTCTCCACCCTCGAGCTTCGACGCTGCACCGAGATTCTGGACGAGGGAGGCCAGGTAGTGCGATTCCTCGAGGGACTCGCGCACGATTTCACGCTCGATCGGCGCGCCGCGTGCGAGATCGTTGCGCATGCGCGTCAGGTGTCCCTGGAGCACGGTCAAGGGCAGCATCACGTCGTGCGTCGTGTTCTCGACGAAGTTGCGCAGCGTCTTCTCGCGCGTCTCGACGGCCTC
>JBGATY010000346.1:0-1971 GCA_044228955.1 Planctomycetota bacterium
ACGGGTGGTAGTCATCGGTGAGGGCGTTGACCACCGGCACCCCGGCCTGCGCCGCCATCTCCTCCAGCCGGCTCTGCTCGAAGGTGCGCCAGACGATGGCTGCCGACTGCGGGCCGAGGATCCGCGCGACGTCGGACTCCTGCATCGCGTGGCCGACGTAGGAAATCGAACCGCGCTCTTCCTCGAGCAGGCGCAGGTAGGCGTCGACGGGCTCGATGCCCCATAGCGCGGCGATGTCGGCGACCGACTTGCCGGAACTGCCCTGCGCGGAGCCCTTGAGTTCGCTCGCGATCGCGATCAGGTCGAAACCGCCGGGCTCGTTCGCGACGTGCGCCAGGACCTCGGTCCGCATGCGCGCGCGCGCGGCCGGATCGCCGAGGCGCTTCATCAAGTCTTCCTTCTCGCCTTCGCGCGCCCAGTGTTCGAGCAGGATCGTGAGCGTCGTCGAGTACGCCGTGTACGGATACACGTCGGCCTTCACGTCGAGTCCATCGCGCACCGCCGCTTCGATGCGCGCGATCACGGTGTCGACCTTTTGCCAATTCGCGCGGCCGCACGACTTCAAGTGCGAGATCTGCACGCGTGCGCCGCTCGAACGCGCGAGAGAGAGCGCTTCGTCTACCGCCTCGACGAGACGCGCGTCCTCGCTGCGCATGTGCGAAGCGTACATCCGGCCGCGGCGCGCGACGATCTTCGCGAGGCGTTCGAGCTCGAGGGGCGGCGTGAAGATGCCGGGGACGTATTCGAGGCCGCTCGACAGGCCGAACGCGCCGTCGTCGAGCGCCTGTTCGAGTTCGCGCTCCACGTCGGCGAGTTCCGCGCTCGTGAGCTCGCGATCGACGGACCCGATGCGGTTGTCGCGCAGCGTGCCGTGACCGACGAGCAGCGCCTGGTGGATCGACGGACGCGCCTCTTCCACTGCCCGCAGGAAATCCCGGACACGCGGGAACTGTCGCCTCGCATCTCGAGCGGTCGGGGCAGCCGAACCGCCGCAATTCCCAGTGATTTCGCAGGTGTATCCCTGCAGCACGCGTGAATCGGCCGTCGGACACTCGATGATCGAGCGATCGGAGTGGCTGTGCATGTCGACGAAGCCGGGTGCGACGATCAGCCCGATCGCGTCGATCGCGCGCCGCGCGCGTTCGCGGTCGATCGTTCCCAGGAACGCGATGCGGCCGTCCTTCACGCCGACATCCGCCCGTCGCGCCGGCGTGCCGTTGCCGTCGACGACGAGACCGCCGTGAATCACGAGGTCGAACGCTTCTTCGCGCCTCGTCGTCGCGCAGGCGGGAAGGAGCGCGGCGCCGATGCCGCAGGCGGCCGCTTTCAAGATCGTGCGTCGATCGTGTCTCATTCGATTCGCTCCACGCCGAGTCCCGGCGCATTCAGGGTGTGCATCACGCCGTCGCGCAGCTCGAATCCGCCGCGGAACGGATCGCGCGCGAGGTCGAAACTGCCGTCGAGGTCCAAGTAGCGTGTCGCGCGGGACGCGTACGCGGCATGGAGCGCGGCGGCGATGCCGACGACCGATTCGTCCATGCAGCCCCACATCAGCTCGATGCCGTTCCGCTCAGCGACTTCGGCGATCGCGAGCGCGGGCGTGACGCCACCGCATTTCACGAGCTTGATGTTCCAGATGCCGAACGGACGCGGCTCCAGCGCCAGACGCTCCGCGTCGCGGACGTGGAAGAGGCTCTCGTCGGCAGCGAGGCGCCGGCGCAGCGCGGGCCCGAGGCGGCGCACCTCCTCGTCGAGCGCGCGCGGGCAAGGCTGCTCGAGGAACTCGATGTCGAGCCGCTCCGTGAGCGCGAAGAAGCGCTCCACGCCGGCCGGGTCGTAGCCCACGTTCGCGTCGGCGCTGCCGCTGGCCCGCCTGATCACGGACGACTTCCTGGCCGGCACGTACAGCCAGGTGGACCTCGTCCATCCGCGCTTCGTGTCCACGCTGGTCCAGCGCCCGGTCGTCGATCG
>JBGATY010000347.1:0-1763 GCA_044228955.1 Planctomycetota bacterium
GAGGAACTGTCCCGCGCGCGCCTCGAGGGCACGCGCCGCGCCGGACGGATCTTCGTCGAGGATCTCTCGATCGAGGAAATCGAGAACGGACTCTCCCTGGCATTCCGGCTGCCGAAAGGCAGCTACGCCACGACCGTCCTGCGCGAGTTCACCAAGAACGCCGTCCGCGTGGACGACGACGAGGAGTGATCACTTCGAGGACGGCGCGGGCGTCCGCACTTCGAACGTGAGCGAACTCCACGTGCTCTGCCAGTCGGCGCCGGAGTCTTTCGGCGCCGCGACCATCCAGCACACACGCGCCTGCTGCGCGCCTGCGGTGGTCACCTTGAAGGTCACGCGGCCGTCGGCGTCGCTGCGCATGCGGACGTCGGACTCCGGGGCCGATTTCGGCATGAAACCGACCAGGGCTCCGGCGAGCGGCTGGTCCTTGAAGAACACCCTCAGGGTCAGCTCGTCGCCGATCTTGAGCAACGCCGGGTCCTTCTCGGGAACGATTTCGAGCGTGATGCCGAGACGGCGATTCCATCCGTCCGAGCTCGGCTCGGGCTTGCCGGTCTCGGTGGCGAAGACGAGCGTCTTGACCGAACGCGAGTAGATCTCGAGTCCTTTCTTGGAGCTCTCGCCGCGCTCCCGGCGCGCCTCCAGGACGTGTTCGAGTCCTTCCGCGCCGAGATAGTGCTCGAACTTCACGGCCTCGAGTTCGAGCGCGGTCGGGCTGCTCTCGTAGCACATGAGGAAGAGCCCGGCGGTCTTCGCGCGCCACAGGCCCGCCGGCGCACGTCTGTCGATGCCGACGATGGGCTCTTCGTGTCCGAGCGCGTCGATCGCCCCGAAGCGCACGATGCGCAGCGGATTGCGCTCGACGGCTTCCCCGACCCACTTCTCGCCGACGCGCAGGTCGATGTCGATCCGCTCGCCGACGGCGGTCCGGTACTTGGAGGGCTCGATCCAGAAGTCGTGCGCGCTGACGTCGACCGCGAAGGCGAGACTAGCCACGAACGCTAGGGAGAGTCGGCGTGTGATCATCGTGTGTTCTGGAATGGGAGAGTGGGATCCGACCGCGACCCTGCGGTCGTCGATCGGATCCCCGGAAAGGCTACTGGAACAGCGCGTCGAATGCGGCGGGATCCTCGGTCGGTGCGAACTCGAGGCCGTCGATGGCGACCGGATCGGCGTTGTCCACCGGCGTCGTCGCGAGATTCTGGACGAAGCCTTGGAAGCTCGTCTTGTCGTCGCCGCCTCCACCTCCGCTGCACGCGGAGGTGAGAGCGATCGACGCCAGGACGAGGAGTGCGAGTGAGTTGCGTGCGTTCATGGCGGTACCTCTCACTTCAAGCTGAGCGTGGTCGAGCTCGGCGAACCGGGCAACGGCGTCTTCAGGTACGGGAAGGTCGTGTCGAAGAACGACTGGTCGACGAGCGCGCCGTCGGTGTAGGGCAGCTGGCCCGAGGGCGCCTCGCCGACCGTCAGGAGCACGCCCATCACGACGCGCAGCGCCGAGTCCACGACGTCGTCACCGGGGCGACGGCCGTTAGGGAAGCCGGCGAGGTCTCCGCCGAGGACGCCGAGGCGATTTTGCGAGGCGGCCGCGGTCGGGAGAGTGTTCGTGTTCAAGCGCAACATCTCCGAACCGACGATCCCGATCGGCTGGTTGACGCCGGTGAGGCCCGTCAGGAACACCGAGACGAGGTCGGTGCGCGGGAAGAGGTTCGGCGCTTGCACGCCCGCTCCACTGAAGAGGATCTCGATCAGCGCCGGCAAGG
>JBGATY010000348.1:0-1725 GCA_044228955.1 Planctomycetota bacterium
GCGGCCCCACGGCGGTAAACCGCGCGGCGGAGGCGATGACGATCTTCGCGGTGATGTGCGCCGGCATTTACCCGGCCATGCACGTCGGTCGCGTGTGGTTTGACTGGTGGTTGTTCCCGATTCCGACCTATCAAGGTCTCTGGCCCCAGTTCCGTTCGCCGCTGATGTGGGACGTGTTCGCGGTCTCGACCTACTTCACGGTGTCGCTCCTGTTCTGGTACGTCGGCCTCATCCCCGACTTCGCGACGATGCGCGACCGCGCCACGACCAAGATCCGCCGCGCCGTGTACGGGGCCTTCGCGCTCGGCTGGCGCGGGTCGATGCGCCACTGGGTCAATTACGAGCGCGCCTATTTGATTCTCGCGGCGCTCTCGACGCCGCTCGTGCTCTCGGTGCACACGGTGGTCAGCTTCGACTTCGCCGCGGGCATCGTGCCCGGTTGGCACACGACCGTGTTCCCGCCGTACTTCGTCGCGGGCGCCATCTTCGCGGGCTTCGCGATGGTGCTCACGCTCTCGATCCCGCTGCGCATCTGGTACGGCGTCGACGACCTGATCACGGACAAGCACCTGGACAACATGGCCAAGGTGCTCCTCGCGACGGGCTGGATCGTCACCTACGGCTACGGGGTCGAAGCGTTCATGTGCTTCTACTCGGGCAGCACCTACGAGGAGTTCATGCTGCTCAACCGACTGAAGGGCCCCTACGCCTTCCAGTACTGGTCGCTGCTCCTCACGAACTGCGTGCTGCCGCAGATCATGTGGATCCCGAAGCTGCGCCGGAACATCTGGGCGCTCTACTTCGTGGCGATGTCCGTGAACATCGGCATGTGGCTCGAGCGCTACGTGATCATCGTGGTCAGCCTCCACCGCGACTTCCTCCCGTCGTCGTGGGGCATGTACGCCGGCTCGCGTTGGGACTGGGCGATGTTCCTCGGCACGCTCGGCTTCTTCACGACCATGTTCATGCTGTTCATCCGGTTCCTGCCCATGATCTCGATCGCCGAGATGAAGGCGCTCGTTCCGCACAAGCCCGGGCTCACCACGGGCTCCCGCCAGGCGGCGGCGCACCACTGAGGTACGCGACATGAGCTCCCCCCAAGCGAACGCCTCCCCGATCTACGGCTATCTCGCCGAGTTCGACGACAAGGACGCGCTCGTCGCCTGCGCGAAGGCCGCGCGAGCGAACGGCTTCACGGACATCGAGGCCTACACGCCGACGCCGCTGCACGGTCTGCCCGAGATCCTCGGGTACAAGAACTACATGCCGCACCTGGTCTTCCTGGGCGGCTTGGTCGGCGTGGTGACCGGGTTCGGCCTCTGCTACTGGGCCTCGGTGATCGAGTACCCGCTCAACATCGGCGGCAAGCCGTTCAACAGCTGGCCCGCGTTCGTGGTGCCGACCTTCGAGACGATGATCCTCTTCGCCTCGCTCACCGCGGTGTTCGGGATGCTCGTCCTGAACGGGCTCCCGCAGCCCTACCACCCGGTCTTCAACGTCGAGAAGTTCGCGCGCTGCTCGAGCGACCGGTTCTTCTTCATCGTGCTCTCGCGCGATCCCAAGTTCGATCTGCAGAACACGCGGCGGTTCCTCGCCGACCAGAAGGCTCTCTCCGTCGACGAGGTGCCGCATTGAAGCTCCACCACGCCGCCCTCGCGGCCTTCCTCGGGCTCGCGTTCGCGTCCTGCCGCCAGGACATGCACGACCAGCCCAAGCACAAGCCGT
>JBGATY010000349.1:0-1473 GCA_044228955.1 Planctomycetota bacterium
CAGGCTGGCGAGCATCCACGAGGCGCCGGTCTTGCCGACCTTGACGCGCTCCTCGAGGCAGCCGAGGTAGCGGTCGATGTCGTCGCTGTCGACGTTGACGAACTTGAGGCCGGCGCGGGCGCGCGGGAGCAGCTCGCTGAGCAGCAGGTCCTGGGCCGAGGTGGTCTTGCCGCCGGCCCAGGTCATCTGGGCCTTGATGCCGTCGCGGGCGGCGTTGAAGAAGTTGGTGCGCGCCGCCTCGAACTCCATCGTCTTCTCGATGCGCGTCGGCTCCTCGGCGAGGTTGGCCATCATGCCGAAGAAGAACGCCGCGTTGGCGACCTCGTCGAGGACGGTGGGGCCGGAGGGGAGGACGCGGTTCTCGATGCGCAGGTGGGCCTTGTGGTCGTCCCAGCCGTAGCAGGCGCGGTTCCAGCGGTACACGGTGCCGTTGTGCATGCGCAGCGCGGACAGCTTGGGGATGCCGCCGCGGGCGATGACCTCGCGGGGGTTCTCATCGAAGGTGTTGGCGATGAGGATGCGGAAGCGGGCGATGTCCTCGCGGAAGATCTCGAGCACGCTCTCGCGGATCCAGCCGTCGCCGAAGGGGACGGGGGGGCGCGCGCCACGCTCGCCGCGGCCGGTCGGGCGGGTGTCGACGGAGCGCTCGAACAGGGCGATGCGGGTCTCGTGCCACAGGCGGTGCTTGAGCAGCACCGGCGAGTTGACGGCGGCGGCGAGCAGCGGCCCGGTGATCGCCTGGGCGAGGTTGTAGAACTTGGCGAACTCCTCGGGGCTGACCTGGAAGTGGACCTGGAAGCTCGTGTTGCACGACTCGAGCATCACGTTGTCGTGGGTGGTCTCGAAGTCCTCGATGCCGCGGATGAGCACGTGGAAGTCGCCGCCGCGCAGGCGCCGGAGCGTGCGGTTGAGCTCGAGGTAGCGCGGCTTGGGGGTCATGTTGTCGAGGCCGAGGTCGCCCTTGCGCAGGGTCGGCAGGATGCCCGTGAGCAGCACGTCGGCGCCGCAGGCCCGGGCGCCGTCGCGGGCCATGCCGATGAGCTCGTTGAGCTCGTCCTCCATGCGGCGCAGGCAGGAGCTGTTGAACACCTGCGGGCTGAGGTTGGCCTCGAGGTTGAAGCGGGCGAGCTCGGTGGTGAAGCGCGGGTCGGTGAGGCGCTCGAGCACATCGGTGACGACAGAAGCCGGACGCAGGCTGCGGTCGACCAGGAACATCTCCTGTTCGGCGCCGACGCGGCGCACGCCGCTCTCGAAGCGGTCCGTCTCGAGCAGGGCCTCGAGCGCGACCACGTCGTCGAGCAGGGCCTTCATGAAATTGCGGAGATGTTCCTCGTCGACCGTCGTGGAGATGTTTTGTTCGCCCATAGCGTGCCGCGGGGCGTCCTGGCCCCGATCCGCGCGCAATGTACTGCGGCCGGGGCGGCGCACAAAGTGACTTGCTTGCGCGGCGACCAGCGCGAACGCCGCGATGGG
>JBGATY010000034.1:0-24113 GCA_044228955.1 Planctomycetota bacterium
GTCGCAGGCGGGCATCGTGCGCAGGATCAGGTCCTTGCTCTGCGACACGAGGGTCACGAACTCGGTGAAGTCCTTGTCGCCCGGGATCTCGGCCTGGAGCTTCACGGCATCGTTCAGGAGCGCGTCGAGCGAGTCACCGCGGGCATGCACGCTGCGGCGCAGGATCTCGGCGAACTGCGCGGCCATGACGGCCTTGCGGTAGCTCTGCCCGGCGCCTTCGAAGGTCGAAGCGGGCCCGCCGGCGACGGCCCGAGTGATCTCGGTCGCCGCATCGGACTCGGCGTTCAGGCCGAAATTGCGCGGCTCCTTCCAGCGCAAGCGCACCGTCGCCATGGGCTTCTCCGGGTTCGGCGACCCCTGACGCTCGATCTCGTACAGCGCGGTCACCTGGTGGCCCGCGCCCAGTTCGCCCGCATCCACCTTGTCGTTGCGGAAGTCCGCGTCCGCGATCGCGCGGTTTTCGTAGCCGAGCAGGCGATAACGCAGGACCTGCGTCGGATCGAACTCGACCTGGATCTTCACGTCGCGCGCGATCGGCTGGAACGCGCCCGAGAAATTGTCGACGAGCTGCTTCTTGGCTTCGTCGGCCGTGTCGATGTAGGTGCACATGCCGTCGGCCTTGTCGGCGAGCTGCTCGAGCAGCACGTCGTTGTGGTTGTTCATGCCCACGCCGATCGTGTTGAGGTAGATCCCCTTCTCGCGCATGGGCTTCACGCGCTCGGCGATCTTCGCCGGATCGGTCTCACCCACGTTGGCGACGCCGTCGGAAAGGAACACGACGCGGTTGATCGCTTCCTTGTCGAGTCCGCCGAGCGCCATGCCGTAGCCGAGCTCGAGACCGGCGTTCGAATTGGTGCTGCCGTCTGGAGCGAGCGGCGCAATCGCCGTCTCGATCGTCACGCGGTCGCTGACGTTGGTGAGCGGCAGGACGACGCTCGCGTCGGTCGAGAACTTGACGATGCCGATCTTGTCGTAGGGATCGAGTTGCGTGACGAGCAGTCGGATCGCCGTCTTGACCATCTCGAGGCGCATCTGCTCGCGCATCGATCCCGACACGTCGACCACGAAGGTCAGGTTCATGCGCGGACGCTCGATCTTCGACAGGTCCTTGCCGCGCACGACGACGCGCAGCATCTGGCGCGACGTGTCGGTGCTGTAGCGACTCGGAGCGAGGTCCGTGTGTATCGCGAACACGCCGGACGTCGGCGCGGGAACGTCCGACTTGAAGTAGTTGACGAACTCCTCGGTGCGGATCTGCGCCTTTTCGGGCACGTTGCCTTCCCTGATGTAACGCCGCGCGAGAGCGTACGAGGCCGTGTCGACGTCGGCCGCGAAGGTCGAAAGCGCGTCGAGCGCCGTCACTTCGAAGGGGTTGTCGCCGAAGAACCGGAAGTACATGTCGCGCGGCTTCTCGTTCGGACGCCGCACGCAGCCAGTCAGGATCTTCCGGCACTCGTTCTCGAGGTAGATCTGCTGCTCGGCGGGTGGGAGCTTGTAGTAGGGAACGCCCGTGCGTCCCTCATCGAGACCGTGGAGCTCGAACTCCCGCGTGGGCGCGGACGCGTCCCGCTCCTCGAACGCCAGCAGCTCCACCGTCCCCCCGGCGGTCTGCTGTGGCGTCGCTTCCCCCGCGCCGCGAGACTTGCGGTCCGCTTTCGATTTCTCGGCGGGCCCCGTCGGAGCCGGGCTCGACGGTGCGCCCGCGCGTCCGGCGAGAGAATCCCTGCGGGCAAAGGGAGCAACCGACGCCCCCGGCTTGACCGAAGGAACGACAGGTGCGCCCGTCGCAGGGCCCGACGGTCCGAGCGGCGCGCCACCGCCGCCCGCGGCGGGCAGTCCGGCGTAGCCGAGATCGCCCGCGCGGGCGCCAGGGTTGGCTTGAGCAAGCTTGGCTTCGACACTGTCTGTCGTGGTTAGCCCGTAGCCCGAAATGGATGGGTCCACTTGCTGCCGCGGCTGTACCGTCGAGCCGTCGAGAGCCGTTTCCTTCAGGCCCGCGTCGAAGTCGCGCTGACGATTGAGCACCTCTTCGACCAAGGCCAGCTTGTCGGCCTCGTTGCGCGCCTGCTCCTTCTTGGAAGTACCCACTCCGATCGCGGAACCCGCCTCTGCGCTGGATTTCGACAGGGCCCTGATTGCGTCCGCCTCGGGCACGGCGCCCAGGGTGATGGGGGCCGGCTCAGCGGCTGCGTTCTTCGTCTTCGCGAGCTCGGGGGCCTCTCGACCGGAGGGAACCGCCGCAGCCGCATCCACAGGTTGCGCCGTTTCCGCGTCAGGCTTCTTGTCGAGGAAACCGCGTGCGGATCGGTCCGCCCGGGCGTCGTCGTCGAGCCGCGCGACTTCGCTCTCCGGCCGCACTTGCGCTTCGCGCACGATCGCGAATCCGAGCGCCACCGCGCCGAGGCCGGCTGCAAGACGCAGGAATCCCGACGATTTCCACGCGCTCGGCCGTGACGCCGAAGCAGCGGAGTACAGCGTATCGGCCGCCTCGGGCGAGAGCGTTTCACCCTTGCCCAGCGCGTCCCTCACGAGTCCGACCGTGCGTTCGATCGTGTCGCACTGCGCGCGCAAGGCGGGAGAGCGCAGCAACTCGCGCTCGATCTCGAGGCGTTCTTCACTCGTGCCTTCGCCGAGCACGTAGGCGCACAGCCGTTCGTGAAGGGAGTTTTCCTGCGAGCCTCGTTCGTTTTCGTTCGTCATGACATTTCTCCTTGCAGGCGGGAAGACGGCGCCGGGCGCGCGCTTCTTGCATTCGTTTCCGACATCGCGAGCAGCGGCTCCAACCGACCTCCGAGGGCCTGCAACCCGACACTCACCAGCCAACCGACCGTGCCGATCTTCTTGCCCGTGATCTCCGCGATCTCCTTGTACGAGCGGTCGCCGAGCAACCTGAGCACGAGCACCTCGCGCTGATCCGGCGGCAGCTTGTCGATCTCGCGCTTCACGATCGCGCGCGTGTCGCCTTCCTCGACGTGCGACATCTCTCCGTCGGTCCCCTCGTGCCTCGCGGACTCACGCTCGCGTCTGTCACGCCGCTTTTCGGATCGCAACACGTCCATACAGTTGTTCCTCGTCACCTTGTGCAGCCACGACAACAGGTGCACGCGCTCCAACCGTTCGTCGCCGTCCGCTTCGGGCGGAATCGCCGGTGGCTGTTGCGCGAGCTTGAGGAAGGCCTCCTGAACCGCGTCCTCGTACGTCCCGCCCGAACCGAGCACCGCCCGAGCATGCTGGAGCAGGCAGCCTTCGTGCCGCCGGACGAGTTCGGCGAACGCGCTCGCGTCGCCCCTCCGATGCCTGCGGAGCAGTTGCCCGTCGGGAATTTCGTTCATCATTCGGGAAGCCTTCCGGCGCGCGAACGGAGGCCGCTTCGGACGTCTTGGCGGAATCTCCTGCATCCATGGATAGCAGGTTGCAGAATGCGCAGTCACCCATTCCTTCCCACGCCCCTTCGACCCTTTCCGAGCCCTGGACGTGCCCGTGAACACCCCCTTCGACCCCGACAGCGCAGCCTTGGCCGGCGCCGGCATCTTCGGGTTGCCGGTCGACCCCGAATCAGCACTCGTGCACGTCGTGCCGGTGCCCTTCGACGCAACCACGTCCTACCGCAAGGGCACGGCGAGCGGGCCGGAGGCGATTCGACTCGCGAGCCTTCAAGTCGACTTGTTCGACGTGATGACGGGCAAGCCGTGGCAGAAGGGCATCTGCATGCTCGACGCGGATCCACGGATCGCGAAGTGGAACGACAAGGCGTCCAAGAAGGTCGACGGCATCATCGAACTCGGCGGACGCATCGGGAAGAGCGAGCGGCTCGCGAAGGATCTCGCGCAGGTGAACGAGATCGGCGCCGAGCTCAACGCCAGCGTGCGCGCTTCGGTCGACGCGATCCTCGCGGCGGGCAAATTCCCGGCGATCGTCGGTGGCGATCACTCGACGCCGTTCGGCGGGATTCAGGCGGCCTCCGAGCGCTACCCGAACTTCGGCGTGCTGCACTTCGACGCGCACGCCGACCTGCGGGAAGCCTACGAGGGCTTCGAGTGGTCTCACGCTTCGATCATGCACAACGTGACGACGAAGCTCCCGAGGGTGTCGAAGCTCGTGCAAGTCGGCATCCGCGACCTGGGCGAGCGGGAGCACGCGGCGATCGCGGGTTCGAAGGGCCGCATCCAGACCCTGCTCGACGTCGACTGGGGCCGCGCGAAGGCCGACGGCACGAACCTGCGCCACCTCGTGCGCCGCACGATCCAGGAACTGCCTGATCAGGTGTGGATCTCGTTCGACGTCGACGGCCTCGATCCGACGCTGTGCCCGAACACGGGCACGCCGGTTCCGGGCGGACTGTCGTGGCACGACGCAATGTTGTGGCTGGAAGAATTGGCCCGGTCGTCGAAACGCGTGGTGGGCCTCGACCTCAACGAGGTTTCACCTGGCGAAACCCCGAGCGACGTCGATTCGTGGGACGCGATCGTCGGAGCGCGCTTGCTCTACCGCCTGATCGGGACCGCACTTCTCTCGCGCTAGAAATGCCGCGCGTTCGATCGCGTAGGGCCTGGCAATGTCCGACACCGATCCGATCGACCCGCGTCCTGTCCCCGAAACTCAGCCCTCGAACCCCGGTGGCCCGGCCGGATGGCCCGGCGCGACCCATTTCGGGAAGGGCGTCGAAGACCCCGTGCAGCCTCCGCCGCCGCGCGTCGAGGAAGTGGAGGCCGTTCCGCTCACGAAGTCGCAGGCGCGCGGTCCGGCGATCGAGGTGGAGGCCGAGCGGGTCGCGAGCGAGCCCACGGCCGCGCAAAAGCCGTCGGATACGGGAACTCCGGGCGGCTCGACTGCCCCGCCGCCACCACGGTCCCCGACTCCGGCCGCGACGCCCCACGCCGGCACGCGCCTCTGGGCCGTTCTCTGCCACCTCGCCTACCTGATCCCGCTCAACATCCCCGGCCTGGTCGTGACCGCACTGATCTGGGTTTGCACGCGCCGCGATGACCCGTTCTCGGACGACCAGGCACGCGAGGCGCTCAACTTCCAGCTCTTCTACGCCTGCGTGAGCTTCCTCGTCGGGATCACGTGCGTCCTGAGCTGGCTCTACTTCCCGCTCTGGCTGGTCGGCGCCGTGCTCTCGGTCGTCGCGGCGGTCGAAGCGGGCGACGGGAAGAAGCACCGCTACCCGTACATCTTCCGCCTGATCAGGTGAGCTTCTTCGGGTAGGCTCGGGAGCGATGTCGTTCCAACCGCGCCCGCTCATCGCGATCAACGGACTGCTCGCGACCGCGTCCACGAAGAAGCTCGAACTCGCCACGCGCTACGCGGACGCGGTGCTGAAGCACGGCGGGATCCCGGTCGCGATTCCTCCCGTGGGCGGCCCCACCGACGTCCAGCGACTGCTCGAGCGCGTCGACGGCGTGCTCCTGTCGGGCGGCGACGATTTCGACACCTCGCGGCTGGGCCTCGGGCCCGTGCATCCAAAGGCCGAGCTGACGCCGGGTGAGAAGCAGGACTTCGATTTCGTCCTCGCGCGAGCGGTGATCGAGCGCAGGGTGCCGGTGCTCGGCATCTGCTACGGCATGCAGTTGCTCGGGATCGCCGAGGGCGCGCGCCTCTTCCAGCACATCCCCGACGATCGGCCCGGCGCGCAGCCGCACAAGGGCGACGCCGTGCACGCAGTCGATGTCGAGGAGGGCACGAAGCTCGCGCGCCTCCTGCGCGAGAAGTCGCTCGACGTGGTGTCGCGCCATCATCAGGCGCTGGCATCCGTGGCTGGTCCGTGGCGAGTCGTCGCGCGCGACCGCGAGGGCCTGATCGAGGCGATCGAGCGCGCCGACCATCCGTTCGCGCTCGGCGTTCAATGGCATCCCGAGCTGTCGCGCGAGGGCTCGCCGAACGACCGCATCTTCCAGGGTTTCGTGGGCGCGGCGGCGCTGGCGGCGACGCAGCGAATGCTCGGAGCGCGCGCTTGAAATCGGTGCGCGTCACCACGGCGGTTCCCTACGACGTGCGCATTGGCGCAGGACTCCTGTCGGGGGTGCACGAGGCACTGCGCGGGCGATCGGCGTGCGCCGTGATCAGCGATGCGAACGTGTCGCGGCTCTACCGCCGCTCGCTCGGCGTGGTTCCGGACGCGCCGTGGTTCGAGCTCTCGCCCGGGGAGGACTCGAAATCGTTCACGGCGCTCGAGCGCGTGCTCGACTTCCTCTGCCAGGCGCGCCTCGATCGAAAGTCGGCCATCGTCGCGTTCGGCGGCGGAGTCGTCGGAGACGTCGGCGGGATGGCGGCGGCGCTCTACATGCGCGGCATCCCGTACGTGCAGGTGCCGACGACCCTGCTCGCGCAGGTCGATTCCTCGGTGGGCGGGAAGACGGCCGTGAACCTGAAGGCGGGGAAGAACCTGGCCGGCGCCTTCCATCAGCCGTCGCTCGTCGTGGCCGACACGAACGTGCTCGCGACGCTGTCGGACGACGAATTCCGCTCCGGCCTCGGTGAAGTGATCAAGACGGCGCTTTTGACGAGCGAGGACGCGCTCGCGATGCTCGAGAAGAGCGCCGAGCGCATCACGAAGCGCGATCCAGCTGCGCTCGAAGCCGTCGTCGAGATGTGCGTGCGCACGAAAGCTCTGATCGTCTCGCGCGATCCCCACGAAAAGGGACCGCGCAAGCTGCTCAACCTCGGCCACACCTTCGCCCACGCGATCGAACACGAGCTCGGCTACGGGGCGATCCCCCACGGCGTCGCGGTCGGGATCGGTGTGCGCCTGGCGCTCGATGCCAGCAGCCGCATGAGCCGACTGGTCGAGCCCGTCCTGGTCGAGAGAGTGGACGCACTGCTCCGCGCGTTCGGAATGCCCCTTGGCCTCGCCGCATTGAAGTCCGCGAAGCTCTCGGCTCCGCGACTCGTGGCCGCGATGTCCCTCGACAAGAAGAACACCGCCGGCAAGACGCGCCTCGTTCTCCCGGTCTGCGCCGGACAGGCCATTTTCGACGTCGAAGCCGAGGAGAAGCTGCTTCTCGAGACCGTGAGCGCCTCGCTCGCGCCCTGAGCGGTCACGGCACGCGGGCCTGCGGCTGCGGTGCACGAGATGCGCTCCTCCAAACGCTCGGTTCGGGAGATCCTGGGCGCGACCGCGTCGAGGCGAGCGTCGATCGAGCACTTCTCCGCCGGCCCCGCGAGTGCCCGAGCGACAGTTCGCCGGACAGCCGTTCGTGGGAGACGGCGCCGAGCGCACGGATGTCGGCGCGGTGATCGACCTCGAGCGAGCGCGAAGCGGGATGAACGTCGTCGCGAACCTGACGGGCAGCGGGCGCGGAGGGCGGCTTTGGCTCGATCGGCACCGCGGAATTCGCGTCGCCACCCTGGCGCGCTCGGAGGTGTCCGCGCGGGCCGACAGCCGAGAATCGGTCGAAACATCCGCTGCGATTTGGTTCAATCCGGCAGTTTGATCCGACCCGCCACGCCGCGCCGATCCCCCGCACGATGCCCAGACGCGACGACCTCGAATCCATCCTGATCATAGGCAGCGGACCGATCGTCATCGGTCAGGCCTGCGAGTTCGACTACTCCGGTACGCAAGCGTGCAAGGCGCTGCGCGAGGAGGGCTATCGAGTCATCCTCGTGAACTCGAATCCGGCGACGATCATGACCGATCCGGAGACGGCCGACGCGACGTACATCGAGCCGATCACGATCGAGGCGGTGACGAAGATCCTCGAGAAGGAGCGGCCGTCGGCGATCCTGCCGACGCTCGGCGGACAGACTGGACTCAACACCGGACTCGGCCTGTACGACCGCGGCATCCTCGATCGTCTCGGTGTCGAGATGATCGGCGCGAAGGCCGAGGTCATTCGCAAGGCCGAGGACCGCAACCTCTTCCGCGCGGCGATGACCTCGATCGGCATGGAGAGCGCGCGCTCCGGTTCGGCGCACGACATGAGCGACGCGCGGCGCGTGTTGTCCGAAATCGGCCTGCCGTGCGTGATTCGGCCGGGTTTCACGCTTGGCGGAACGGGCGGCGGCATCGCCTACAACGTCGACGAATTCGAAGAGATCGTCGCGCGCGGACTCGCTGCGTCGCTGAACTCCGAAGTGCTCATCGAGGAGTGCCTCGTGGGCTGGAAGGAGTTCGAGATGGAGGTGATGCGCGACAACAAGGACAACGCGGTCATCATCTGCTCGATCGAGAACCTCGATCCGATGGGCGTCCACACGGGCGATTCGATCACCGTCGCGCCGGCGCAGACGCTCACGGACCGCGAGTACCAGAACATGCGCAACGCGTCGATCCGCATCCTGCGCGAGATCGGCATCGAGTGCGGCGGCTCGAACGTCCAGTTCGCGATCGAGCCCAAGACCGGCCGCATGATCGTGATCGAGATGAACCCGCGCGTGTCGCGCAGCTCCGCGTTGGCCTCGAAGGCAACGGGCTTCCCGATCGCGAAATTCGCCGCGAAATTGGCCGTCGGGTACACGCTCGACGAGCTCCTGAACGACATCACGAAGAAGACGCCGGCCTGTTTCGAGCCGACGATCGACTACACGGTCGTGAAGATCCCCCGCTTCGCGTTTGAGAAGTTCAAGGGCGCGGACCGCACGCTCACGACGCAGATGAAGAGCGTCGGCGAGACGATGGCGATTGGGCGCACGTTCAAGGAGGCGCTGCAGAAGGCCGTGCGCGGCCTCGAGACGGGCCGCGTCGGACTGGGCTTCGACCCGCGCGATCCGGCGGAGATCCTGGCCGAGGATCCGTCGGCGCTGACGCGCACGCTGCGCGTCCCGAACGAACTGCGTCTGCTCGCGTTGCGCGTCGCGTACAAGGCCGGCTGGAGCACGGAGGACATCCACGAAGCGTCCAAGATCGACCCGTGGTTCCTCGAGAACATCCGCGAGCTCGTCGATTTCGAAAGCGAACTTTCCGGCGCGCTGCTCACGAAGGAGCTGCTGCGCGAGGCGAAGCGCCTGGGCTACACCGATCGTCAGATCGCGCTCGCCGTTGGCTCCACGGAGGTGGACGTCACGGCACTGCGCGAGGAACTCGGCGTGCGTCCGACGTACAAGCTCGTCGACACGTGCGCGGCCGAGTTCGAAGCCGCGACGCCGTACTACTACTCGACCTGGGAAGACGAGGACGAGTACCGCCCGGGCAAGAAGCCGCGCGTGATGATCCTCGGCGGCGGACCGAATCGCATCGGCCAAGGGATCGAGTTCGACTACTGCTGCGTGCACGCCGCGTTCGCGGTGCAGGAGATCGGGCGCGAAGCCGTGATGGTCAACTCGAACCCGGAGACGGTGTCGACCGACTACGACACGAGCGACGATCTGTTCTTCGAGCCGCTGACGCACGAGGACGTCATGAACGTCGTCAAGGTCGTGAAGCCCGAGGGCATCATCGTGCAATTCGGCGGGCAAACGCCGCTCAATCTCGCGGCCGGACTGCATCGCGCGCATGCACCGCTCATCGGCACGAGCGTCGAGTCGATCGACCGCGCCGAGGATCGCGACCTGTTCAACCAGTGCATCAAGAAGCTCGGCCTGCACCAGCCCGAGAGCGGCATGGCGTCCGACGTGGGCCAGGCGTTCGCCGTCGCGCGCCGCATCGGGTATCCGGTGCTCGTGCGCCCCAGCTACGTGCTCGGAGGCCGCGCGATGGAGATCGTGTACGACGACGACGCGCTCGAGCAGTACATGACGAACGCCGTCAACGTCACACCCGACCGGCCGATCCTCGTCGACAAGTTCCTCGAGGAGGCGATCGAAGTCGACGTCGACGCGATCTGCGACGGCAGGATCGTCGTGATCGGCGGCGTGATGGAGCACATCGAGGAGGCCGGCATCCACTCGGGCGATTCGACGTGCGTGCTGCCGCCGCACACGCTCTCGATGGAGATCCAGGACGAGATCCGGCGCGCCACGAAGGCGCTGGCCAAGGAACTCGGCGTCGTCGGCTTGATGAACGTGCAGTTCGCGGTCAAGGAGGACCGCGTGTTCGTGCTCGAGGTCAATCCGCGCGCGTCACGCACGGTGCCGTTCGTGAGCAAGGCGATCGGCCGCCCGCTCGCGAAGCTCGCCGCCAAGGTCATGTGCGGCATGTCGCTAGAGGAACTCGGCTTCACCGAGGAAGTCACGCCGCCGTATTTCTCGGTGAAGACCCCGGTCTTCCCGTTCAGCAAGTTCCCCGGCGTCGACATCACGCTCGGCCCCGAGATGCGCTCGACAGGCGAGGTCATGGGCATCGACGACGATCTCGGCTTCGCCTTCGTGAAGGCCTACCAGGCCGCGGGACTGAAGCTGCCGAAGTCCGGGCGCGTGTTCCTGTCGGTCAAGAACGCCGACAAGCGCGCGATCGTGCCCGAGGCACGCGCGCTGCAATCGCTCGGCTACGAGCTGTTCGCGACCGAAGGCACGTGGCGCGCGCTCAAGAGCAACGGCATCGCCGTGACGCGGGTCAACAAGGTCCACGAAGGTCGCCCGCACATCGTCGACATGCTCAAGAATCGCGAGATCGACCTGATCTTGAACACGCCCTACGGCAAGCAGCAACGCATCGACGACAGTTCGATCCGTTCCGCCGCGGTGACGGCAGGGATTCCGTGCGTGACGACGAAGGCCGGCATCAGCGCCGTCGTGAGTGCGCTGACAGCGATCCACCGTGGCGACTACAAGGTGAACACGATCCAGGAGCACCTGATGAAGCTCGCCGGAACGGAACCGGTTCGCTCGCGCTGAATTCGATCTACTCGGCGATGCGGAGCTCGGCCGCCCGTGCGTGCGCTTCGAAGCCTTCCAGGCGAGCGAGGGCCGCGACATCCGCCGCGATTTCGGCTGGATCGGTGACTTCGAGCCAAGGGCGCATGCGCAGGAACGTGAACACCGACAATCCGCCGCGAGAGCGCGCGCCGCGAGCCGTCGGCAGCACGTAGTTCGGGCCGGCGCCGTAGTCGGCGAACGCTTCCGAGGACTTCGAGCCGACGAACAGCGTCCCGCAGTGGCGCACCAGGTACCGCGCGAGACCGGGCTCGCGCAGAACCAGCTGCAGGTGGGCGGGCGCGATGTCGTCGACGGCGTGGATCGCACGCTTCAGATCGGGCTCGACGATCGCAAAGCCGGACTCGAGCGCCTGGATGCAACGCTCAGCGTGCGGCAGCTTCGCGAGCTGGAAGTCCAACTCGCGCTCGATGCGCCCGACGATTCCCTCGTCCAGGCTGACGAGCATCGGCACGCCAAGGGCATGTTCCGCCTGGGCGAGCAGATCAGCCGCGACGAGCCGTTCGTCGGCAGTCGCATCCACGAGGATGCACAGCTCGTTCGGTCCTTCGAGCACGTCGATCGCGACGCGAGCCGCGACCAGTTGTTTCGCGGCCATGACCTCCTGATCGCCGAGGCCGACGATCGCATCGCATGCCGGAATCGACCCAGCACCGTAGGCGAACGCCGCGATCGCGGCCGGCCCGCCGACGGCGAGCAGGGAATCCACGCCCGCGACGTACGCCGCCGCGAGCACGATCGGAGCGGGCGACGGCGAAGCGACCCAGACGCTGCGCACTCCGGCGGCGCGAGCGGTCACGGCCGTCATCAAGACGGCCGAAGGGGTCGGCCATCGACCGCCCGCGACGTAGCAACCCGCGCGCTCGACAGGTTCCACAGTCTGGCCAGCGTGCCCGCCCGCGAGCGGGATGCACACGTCGGTCACCGCTCGACGCTGCGCGGCCGCGAACGCGCGCAAGCGATTCGCCGTGCGGCCAAGGAGTGCGAGGTCGCGATCATCCACGCGCAGTGCCGCATCCTCGATCGCGTCGCGGTCGTACACCAGGCGTCCACCGGCGCGCGATTCACCGGAATTCAGCGCGTGTTCCTTCAGCGCCGCTTCGCCGCGCGCGCGCACGTCCTCGACGATTCGCGCCGCACTCCGCTGCGCGGCCACGTCCACGGTCGAGCGGATCGCGTGTGCCGCGTCCTCGGTCGCGATTCTCCGCAGTCTCATGGCGCCCTCCTCGAGCGGTCAGACGAAAATGGCGCAGCTTTCATGGCTGCGCCGGATCGTACGCCTACTTCGAATTCCGCGCAGGACGTCGAAGCGCGAAATCGTGGCGAAGACCGAGCGGTACGGAACCGCTCGACTTGCTCAGTTGACCTTACGTTGACGGGAGGTGAGCTCGCAGTCGAACTTCCACTCGTCCTTCGGGACCTCGTGCGTCTTGAGGCCCTTCTGATCGGCCACTTCCAGCTTCACGCGCGTCAATTTCACGCGCCGGGAGTCATCCTCGAGCGTGTAGAGGAAGTTGACGATCATCATGCGCTTGAAGGTCGACAGAGGATTGTCCGGCTTGATGGTGTACTTCTTGTCGACGATGCCGTTCGTGAGCGCCTGGTCGGCCACGGTCATGTTCAGTTCGCCGATTTCGACGCGGTCCTTCGCGCCAACGCGGCGGATGTAGCTCACCAGGTCCTCCTGGCCCTTCAGACCCTCGCCCTTCAGGCTCTGGCTGAGCTGCGTGTGACGTTGCGCGGTCTGCACGAGGTCCTTGACGGCCCCGGCGGTCCGGTTCTGGTACGCGTCGTTCAGCTGGGAGACTTCCTGCGAGCGCCGCCAGCACAGGAAACCGAGCACGAGGCAGCCGAGGAGCGACGCGAGGATGATGCCGCGCGCCAGGTTGAATCCTTGGAAGAAGCTCTTCATTGCGACTCCTTCGGTGCCGGCGCCTTGCTCACGTCGACTTCGATCGACACCTGCCCCAGGTAGACGCCACGACCGCCTTCGACCGGATCACTCTGCTTGTTGGAGATGTCCAGGTACCAGGGTTGCGCGCGGATGTCGCGCGTGAAGTCGTCGAAGGCCTGCGAGGCGGTCACCGAGTCGTCGGCCAGGAACGACATGTTCAAGTCGACCTTGACGTGCTCGGGCTTGTTCGTGCGCTGGGCCTGGTATGTGCCCTGCACGGAACGCAGCGAGGGGCGAACCTTGTCGGTTCGCGCGCGCGACAGGACGTCGAGAACGAGCGTCATGCCGACGAACGACGACTGCGGCTGCTTGATTTCGGCATCCTGGCCGAGGTCCTTCTCGAGCTTCTTGACGTCGTTCTGGATGATCGTGGTCGCGCGTCGGATCTGGTCGAAGCGGTTGAGCGATTCGTCCTTGTCGAAGTTCGACATGTACTTCTTGGCTTCGTCGGACGGGTACTGCAGCACGCCCTGCCGGCCCTTCGCGGGTTCGCCGAGAACGTGATTGCGCGCGCTGTCGCGCCACACGGCCAGATTGTCGTTCACGATGTCACGTTCGCGCGTCAGGAAGATGAACCACACGCCGAGGAACGTGACCGCGAGCAACGCGACCACGGCGATCGGAAGTTCGACGCGCTCGAACGCGCCCGAGTAGTGCAGTTCCTCGCGGCGCAGCGACGGGCGGAGCACTCCGCCTCCGAGTTGGCGCACCGCGACGCCGTAGGGCACCACGAGCGGACCGAAGCCCTGCGCCGGCTGTCCGCCGTCGGCCTCGAACACGTCGAGCACGCGTACTTCGGCCTCCTGGATGCGGCTGCCCGCGAGCCCCGGCAGTTCGAGCCCGCACACGTACACCGCCTCGATGGGATGGACGGTGCGCGCGGCGGAGACCGTGCGGCCCAATTCACGGCGAATGCGCTTGATCGCCTGATCGATGCGGCGTTGGACCTCGACCGGATCCTTGGCGGAGGCCGGCGCTTCGACAGGCGGCTCGGCGCCCTCGGCGGGGGCCTCGGCTTCGATCAGCGCGCTCGGGAATTCGTGGCTCAGCGCTCCGATGTGGATGGCGCGCATCTCGCGCACCTTGCCACCGTCCATGACCACGACGGACGTCGAGGTCTCGCCGATGTGAACGAGAACCTGCGCGTTGTCGACGGTGCAGATCGATGCGGTCATGGCGGCATTGACCATCGCCGTGGTCTCGAGTTCGCACTCGAGCGGTTCGATGCCCGCCTTCTCGCAAATCGTGATGACGTTCTTCAGGTCGGCCTTGGGCACCGCCGTGACGAGCAGTTCGCTCGCATCGTCGGTCGATTCGAGGGTCTGGAAGTCCACGACGACGTCGTCGATGTTCCACTGCGGGAGCTGACCCTCGACCTCGAACTTGATGATGTCCTCGATCTTGGCCTTGTCCGAGAACGGCACCTTGATCGTCCGGAATGCGGCCAGACCGGTGTCGATCGCGACGCCGATGTTGTCGTGCGGCACGTTGTGCTGCTTGACGGCTTCGCGCAGGGCAGCGGCGGCGGTCGCGATCGGGTCCTCGCCGTCGCGCGGCAGCTCGCCGGCCATGTAGGCGGTGATTTTGTGCTTCTTCGCGCCCCCGTCGAGCACGACGAGTTCGAACCGTCGCGGTCCGATGCGCAATCCACAGGAACGTGCCATGAGACTTCGGGGCGGCTTGCGCCGTCAGTGAGGGTTCGTGTTCGGCGCGAGGGCGAGGCGATTGAATTCGGGCCGCTGGCTCTCGGGGAGGACCTTGTCGCGGATCTCTTCTCGGTAGGCACGGCCCAGCTTGGAAAGGTCCGGCTCCATCGCAGACATGTAGTCTGCCATGTGCCGGTCCTTGATTCTCTCGAGGTCACGCCCGTACTCGTCGAGGATCGCCCGCAGGGGCACCCGGCGCTCGGGAGACAGTTGGAAGGTGTCGCAGAGGGCGCGTTCGTACTCCTCGAAGGGCCCGGTCGCCGCGGCCTGCGCAGGCGGGATGAACCACGCCGAAACCCAGGGTCCGGTGGCGACGCCCGCGAGGAACGCGACCAGGGCCAGGAGCACGGCCCACAGCCGCAGGTTCGTCACTGCTTCGTCCTCACGACGGGTTGGACGGTCGCGTCGAGCGCGGCCGGTTTGTGGTTGAGTTGATCGAGCTGCTTGCGCGCATCCTCGACGTTGGCCTTCGGCTCGGCCAGCAGGCTCGAACCCGAGGGCAAGGTACGACTTTGGATGGCAACTGAGAGCACGAGGAGCACCACGGCAGCCGCCGCTGTGAGCGCCATGACGAAGCGCAAGTGGCGTTCATCCGGCTTCGAAATGGACTCCATCGAACCGACAACAGCGCCGACGAGGACCGTGCGCGGCTCCTCGAAGCGTTCTCCCGGATCCCCGGCAAATGCCCGCCGGGCGACGCGCGCCGAAAAGTCGCGCGGCACGAGGTTCTGGGCCGGCATCCGGGCCTTCTGGAACCAACGCTTGAGGTTCTTCTCCGACTGCGCGCTGCCGCGGCAGGGCTGGCAGTCGAGCAGGTGCTTGCGCAACGGACCGGCGCGCTCTTCGTTGAGCTCGCCGTCCAGGTAGGCCTGGATCGAGGCGCGTGCGTCTTGGCATTCCATGGGGTTGTCTCCGTTCATCGCTCCATCATCCTTCCCCGTACTCCGGGTGCAACTGGAGCAGCTTTTCCTTGAACCGTGCCCGCGCCCGGAACAGGCGCGATTCGACGGTCCCGATCGAGATGCCGAGCACGTCGGCGATGTCCTGGTAGGCCATTTCCTCGAACTCGCGCATGACCAGGACGGTGCGGAAGATCTCCGGCATGCCCTCGAGGATCTTCTGCGTGATCTGCTGGATTTCCTCGCGCTGGAGCCGCGCATCGGGGCTCATCACGCGCGAGGAGGGCTGCGACACCCCGGATTGGACCACCTCGAGGTCCTCGACCGCCGTGACCGGCGAACGGCCGCGGCGCTTCAGGAAGTCGAGGATCGTGTTGACCGCGATGCGGTAGATCCAGGTGTAGAACGAGGACTGGTGCTGGAAGGAATCGAGGCGGCTGTAGGCCTTGAGGAAGGTCTCCTGGACCACGTCCTCGATCTCGTACTGGTTGCGCGTGTAGTGCCGCACCAGGGAGAACAGGCGCGACTGGTAGCGCTCGACCAGGATCTGGAAGGAGGCCTGGTTGCCGGCCAGGGTTTCTTGGACGAGGCAGGTGTCGTCAGCCGGTTGGGGTTCCATCGCGATCCGTTCCATGGCGACCCCAAAGACGGCGGCCTTACGGCCTTCTTCCCAGGGGTCCGGAGGAACTGGGAGGAGTATCGACCCGGGGGGCTCCTGGTGAGCGCCGGGAGGAGGTTTTTTCCCCTGACCGGCCCTGGGGGCCCTCAGTGCAGGTGCCGGGGCAGGGTGTGCCCCATCTTGTCGCGCTTGGTTTCGAGGTAGCGCTGGTTCTCGCTCGTGCTCGGCGTCGAGAGCGGGATCTGGTCCACGACCTCCAACCCGTACCCGGCCAGGCCGGCGATCTTCTTCGGGTTGTTGGTGAGGAGCCGCATCCGCCGCACCCCCAGGTAGTGGAGGATCTGGGCGCCGAGCCCGTACTCGCGCAAATCGGCCGCGAAACCGAGCTTCTCGTTGGCTTCGACGGTGTCGAGGCCCTGATCCTGCAGCCGGTAGGCCTTGAGCTTGTTCACGAGCCCGATCCCGCGGCCTTCCTGGCGCATGTAAACGAGCACACCGCGCGGTTCGCGACCGAGGATGTCGAGGGCCTTGTCGAGTTGCGCGCCGCAGTCACAGCGCAGCGAGTGGAACACGTCGCCAGTCAGGCACTCGGAGTGCACGCGCACCGTCACCGGTTCGTCGATCGCGAGCCGCGGACCGTCGGGCGTCGGCGTCGACAGGCCGATGGAGAGCGCGACGTGTTCCTTGCCGTCGATCTTCGAGCGGAACATGTGCGCTTGGAATTGTCCGAAGCGCGTCGGCAACGGCACGTCGAGCTCGAGCGGCTCGACCAGGCGTTCGTTCTGGCGACGCCAGGCGATCAACGCCTCGATCGTGCAGATCTTCAAGTTGTGCTTGGCCGCGAACACTTCGAGCTCGGGCATGCGCGCCATGGTGCCGTCGTCGTTGATGACTTCGCACACGACGCCGGCCGGGCGAGCACCGCACAGGCGGGCCAGGTCGACCATGCCTTCGGTCTGTCCGCCGCGCACGAGCACGCCGCCTTCACGGGCTCGCAGCGGGAAGACGTGTCCCGGGCGCGCGAGGTCGTTCGGCTTGGCCGTCGGGGAGCACGCGGTGCGGATCGTGTGCGCGCGGTCCTTCGCGCTGATGCCGGTCGTGACGCCGCTTGCCGCCTCGATCGAAACGGTGAAGCCGGTCCCCATCTTGCTCGTGTTCTGGGCGACCTGCGGCCCGAGCTCGAGCGCGTCGCAGAGCTCCGCCGCCATCGGCATGCAGATGAGCCCGCGGCCCTCGCGCGCCATGAAGTTGATCGCCTCGGGCGTGACGTGTTCCGCGAGCATCGCCAGGTCACCCTCGTTCTCGCGACCCGGGTCGTCGACGAGGATGATCATGCGCCCCGCCATGAGGTCGGCGAGGACGTCGGGGATCGGACTCGTGGCCATGCGGAGCGCTCCTTCGTGGTTCGACGGGTGGCCCGTCAAGCCATCATCGTATCCAGGCCTGCGTCGCCACGCATCCTCGGAGAGGTGCTCTGCTCACGGCAACCAAAGCACCTCGAGCGCATTCGTCAGATTGAACGTCCCCGTCGTGCAGTACGGCGGCGAGTCGCGGTACCACGCCTGGTACTGGCGCACCCCGCCTGTCTGCGGGATCTGACCCCCGATTGAGACCGGGGGGCTGCCGGCCAGGGGGAATTGCGAAGTGCCGCCGGCGTTCAGCGCGATCCCTAGCCGCGTGATCGAACCGCCGAGGCACAACAGTCCGTCGCCGAACGCGATGCCCGCGCCGCCGTTGAGCGTGTTCGTGCCCTGGAAGTACAGCACGAACGAATCGGGCATGCCGGAGCCGGCGAGCGTGAACGAATCCGCAGAGACGCGCGCTTCTCCGGTCGCGACGAGTCCGGCGCCTGAAGTGTTGATCGAGTTCGCGCAACCGTGCCCCGCGATGCCGCTGTTCCCACATGGACACGCCATCGTCGTCGCCGTGCTCGGGCATGAGGTGGAGCCAAGGCAGATCGAACCGAATTCGGTGATCGTGAACGTGCCGTAGCTCGGGCCGGCGCCGGGCGAGCGACCGAGTTGGATCAGGTACTTGCGCCCGCACAGCGTGTTCCAGGTCACCATCGACACGAGGCCAGAACTGCCGCACTGGGTGTCGTCATTGCACGCGATCGCAGGAGACGTCGGGCAAGTCGTGCCGTCGTAGATCGCGACCTTGGTGTCGTCGCTGCTTCCGCTTCCGATCCCGAAACAGGTCGTGAGCATCGCCGAGCCGTTCGTTCCGCTGGTCCAGACGAACCACTGGTCGCGCTCGATCCCCGTCTGACCGGCGAACAGACACAGCCCCTCGCTCTGGCCTTGCGCGCCCGTCGAGCACACCGAATTGTCGAACGGATGCGGCCCGGGCCCAGTGATCGTGATCGCGCCCGCGCAGTCGTCGCCGAGAGGAGCGGGATACTCCTCGACGACCACGTCGTCGAGGAACACGTGGGTCATGTCCCCATAGGCCGTGAACTGCAACGTGACCGCGCCGCCAACGGCGTTGCTCTGGAAGAACAATGTTTGCGATTTCCACTGCAGCGGATTCGTAGTGGCCGCGACGCCGAAGTGCGCCAGGTTGTTCGCGAAAGTCTGGCTCACGCTCGCGGCGACGGCGCCCGTGATGTCGACTTGCCAGCTCGAGCCAATGTTCGCGTTCTCGATCCAATTGCCACCGTAATTGATGCCGCCAGGGGCCATCCTGAACGTCACGCGGTGCCACGTGGATGGAAGCACGTTGAAGGTCTGGCTCACGCCTTCGTGTGTCGGCCCGAAACTGCCGCTGCCCGCCATGAAGTCGAGATGCGCCGCGTCGTAGTAGTTGGAGAGCGCTCCGCTCGCGTTCTTGTCACGGTAGATGTCGGAACTCAGGCCGATCGCGAAGTTCCAGCCGGGCACGACGAGCGAACCGTCGTTGAACATGCGGTCCGGCTGCGGCACCGGGTTCGGAATGCCGCCCGACCATACCTCGAAACTGGCGTTGACGAGCAGGTTGGTGGCGCTCGCGAACGGCGTGAGGATGACCACGGCAGCGAGCACCACGGCTGCGCGGACGGAGTTACGGAAATGCAGCTTCAGCATGGCGGGTCTCCTTCTGGTTCCCGAACCCACCATGAGCGCAAGGCCCCCTCCAGTGGACTCCAAACCGGTATTTTTGCTCCGAGCGCCTCGAGGAATCCGCGACTCACACGTCGGCGGCGCTTTGGAGACCGATTCGGCGCGCCGTCAGGCCAGGATGTCCGTCGCCACCGCGCCACTCACGTCCGTCAAGCGGAAGTCGCGACCCGCGTAGTTGTAGGTCAGGCGCTCGTGATCGATGCCCAGGATGTGGAGGATCGTCGCGTGCCAGTCGTGCATCGACATGCGGCCTGCGACGGCTTCGATGCCGTTCTCGTCGGTCGAGCCGTAGGAGTAGCCGCCCTTCACGCCGCCGCCGGCCATCCACGTCGTGAAGCCGCGGTTGTTGTGATCGCGACCGTCGCCGTTCTGCGCGTAGGGAGTGCGACCGAACTCGCCGCCCCAGATCACGAGTGTGTCCTCGAGGAGACCGCTCTGCTTCAAGTCGGCGAGCAGCGCCGCGATCGGCTTGTCGATCTGCGTGCAACGCTGCGGCAGTTCCTCGCGCAGGTTGCGGTGGTGATCCCAACCGCCCATGCTGACTTCGACGAAGCGCACGCCGCTCGCCGCGAGGTGGCGCGCGGTCAGGCACAGTCGGCCGAAGCCGTCCGTTTCCGCGGCGCCGATGCCGTAGGCATCGAGTGTCTCCTTCTTCTCCTTCGACAGGTCGAGCAGGTTCGGCAATTCGGCCTGCATGCGGAAGGCGAGTTCGTACGACTCGATCACGGCCTCGGCCTGTTCGTCGCCGGTATCGCGGCGCGCGTGCTCCTGGTTGAGCTTCTGCAGCAGATCGAGCTGCGCGCGCTGCTCGTCGTTCGTCATGCGGCCGTTCTTGATGTTCGGCACGGACTCGGAACCGACGCCGCGACGGTTCGGGCCGTTCTTCCCGCTCGTGCCGATGCGCATGCCTTGGTACGTCGCAGGCAGGAAGGACGAACCGTAGTTCTGTGCGCCGCCGTTGCCGCTCGGCGGATTCAACGTCGCGAAACCCGGCAAGTTGCGGTTCGTCGTGCCGAGTCCGTACAAGGTCCACGCGCCCATCGAAGGACGCACGAACTGGAAGCTGCCGGTGTGCTGCTGGATCGTCGCTTGGGCGTGCGCCGGCACGTCGGTGTGCATGCCGCGCAGGAGGCACATGTCGTCGGCGTGCTTCGCGAGCTCGGGGAACAGCTCGCTGATCCACAGGCCGCTCTTGCCCGACTGCTTGAACGCCCACGGCGACGCGAGCAGTTTCGCGCCCTGGCGATACCCCGACAACGTCTGCCCGTCGTGGTCCTTCAGGAGCGGCTTGTAATCGAAAGTGTCGACGTGCGATGGCGCGCCGTTCATGCACAGGAAGATCACGCGCTTGGCGCGCGCCTTGTGGTGCGTTGCCTTCGGCGCGAGCGGGTCGGTGACCAGGTCCTGCGCGTCGGCGGCGCACAACCCGCGCAGGGCGAGCATCCCGAAGCCGCACGAGAGCAGCTTGAGCGTGTCGCGGCGGCTCGGCGCGAAAAACGGGTTCGAACGATCGTGTGTCATGGTCTTCTCGTTTCCTCGTTTCAGCCGAGCGAGCGGAACTCAGCGCTCTGGAAGAGCGTCTGCGCGAATGCCGACCAGGCGGCGCGGTGCGGGTCGAGCGGGGCCAGAGCGGTTTCGCCGCCGTCGGTCGCGAGCGGAGACTCGCTCTGTTTCGCGCGACGTTCGCGTCGATCGCGAGCGGAGCCGCTGTCGGGCTTGTCCGCCTTCGCTTCCTTCGCCGCCAGCTTTTCGAAGTCGCCGAGGAACTTGCGCACCTGGCTGGTTTCCGAGCCACTCGGCTTGCGGCCGAGCGTGCGCTCGAAGGCGAACTCGATGCGCTCGTCGTCGGAACCGGCACGCGCGAGCAGCTTGTCCGCGAACGCGTCCGCGATCTTCATGACGTCGACGTCGTTCATCAGGAACAGGGCCTGTGTCGCCACGTTCGTCTCCTCGCGATCGCTCGTGACGAACGAGGAGTCGGGTGCGTCGAACACCTCGAGCGCTTCGGGCAAGTGATCGCGCAACGAAGCCAGATAGACCGAACGCACGGGTCGCTCTCTGGTGACGTAGTTCACGATCTCGTCGCGGGCGAGGGCGCCCTCGATCACTCCGGCGGCCGACCCCGCGGGCACGTCGGTCTGGAGCAGGCCGGACACGGCGAGGATCGCGTCGCGGATCGCTTCCGCCTCGAGGCGGCGGTCGGGCATGCGCCACAGATTGCGCGCCTCGGGATCGATGGTGGCATTCTTCGTGTTGTTCACGCTGTCGAGTCTGTACGCGTGGCTGAGGACGATTTCGCGCACGAGCGCTTTCGTCGACCAGCCTCGACCCACCAGCTCGGTGGCGAGCCAGTCGAGCAGCTCCGGGTGATCGGGGCGTTGGCCACTCGCGCCGAAATTCTCCGGCGTCCGCACCAGCCCCGAGCCGAACAGGTGGCCCCACACGCGATTGACCCACACGCGTGCCGTGAGCGGATTCGAGCTCGAGGCGATCCAGTCGGCGAGTTCGCGCCGCCCGCTGCCCTTCTCGATCGGCTGAGCAGCGTCCGAGCGCAGCACCTCTGGCATCGCGCGCCTGGCGATGGCGCCCGGCTTCTCGAGCTCGCCGCGATCGAGCACCGCGATGTCGCGCGGCTTGCCCTCGAGGGCGCCCATCGCGAGACGATTGCTCGGCAGGGCGCGACCACGTTCGTCGAAGCGCGAGAGCAGGTCCTGGAGCAGGGCGGTCTGCTGGCGCGCGTTGCGCACCTTCACCGCGTCGACCAGGTCCTTCTTCTTGTCGTCCGTGGGCGCGTCGCCGCCGGTGCGCGGCATGTTCGATCCCTCCTCGGCCGTCCGCGCGAAGTTGTCGCGCGCGCGCTCGAGCACGGTACGCAAGAGCGGATCCATCGCCGGCCCGTTCGGCACGTGCGCGTCGGCGGGAAGCTCGATCAACTTGCCCGGGTGATTGTTGCCTGGTGATGCGTGCGTTCCATAACGCGTGTCGGTGGAGAGGAAGATGCCGGCGAGCGCGTAGTAATCCTCGGTCGGGATCGGATCGAACTTGTGATCGTGGCAGCGCGCGCAAGCGATCGTCAGGCCCAGCATGCCTTGGCTCACCGCGTCGATCTGCTCGTCGGCCACGTCGAGCGCGAACTGACGCGCATCACGCGTGTTGTGGCTCTTGGCTCCGAGCGCGAGATACCCGGTCGCGGTCAACTTCGCCGCGCGGTCGTCGTCGCCGGAACTCGCGAGCAGGTCACCGGCGATCTGCTCCTTCAGCATCTGGTCGTACGGCTTGTCCGCGTTGAAGGCCGAGATGACCCAGTCGCGGTAGCGCCACGCCTGCGGATACACGACGTTGGTGTCGCGGCCGCTCGATTCCGCGTAGCGCGCGACGTCGAGCCAGTGCCGTCCCCACCGCTCTCCGTAGCCGGGCGAGGCCAGCAGCCGATCGACGACTGCTTCGAACGCCTGCGGGGAACGGTCGCTCTCGAATGCCGACAGCTCCTCCACCGTCGGCGGCAGGCCGGTCAGGTCGAACGTCACGCGCCGCAGCCACGTGCGCTTGTCCGCGTCGCCGACCGGCGCGATACCCGCCTTCTCCATCGCGGCGAGCAGGAACGAATCGATCGGACTCCACGCCCACTGCTTGTCCTTCGTCGCCGGCGGCTCCGTGCGAACCGGCGGCTTGAACGACCAGAACTCGCGCGCCTTCGCGACGTCGAGAGGAGCCTTCGCCGTCCTGGGCGCGGCAGGACCCGCTTCACCCGTCGGTTTCGCGCCCGGCCACGGCGCGCCCATCGTCACCCACTTCTCGAGATCCTTCACGATCGATTCGTCGAGCTGCGACTTCGGCGGCATCGACAGGTCGGGATCCGAATAGCGCACCGCCTGGATGAGGAGGCTCGCGTCCGCATCGCCCGGCACGATCGCCGGCCCGGAGACTCCGCCGGCGAGCATGGAGTCGATCGAATCGAGCTTCAGACCGGCCTTCAACTTCTTGGCTTCGTTCGAGTGGCACGTGAAGCACTTGTTCGCGAGCACCGGCCGCACGCTCTTCTCGAAGAACTCCACTTCCTCGGGCGTCGCCGGCTTGCGTTCGCTCGTCGGTTCGCCGGAGGGCTTCTCGGTCTTCGACTCGAAGTCGGTCGCCGTGAGGAAACCGTCGTGGTCGCGATCGATCCGGTCGAACACCTTCTTGCCGCGGGGAAACTCGGCGAGGCTGATGCGTCCGTCGAGGTCGGTGTCGAGCCTGCGGCGCAGTGCCTCGAAGGTGAACCCGCGCTCCTTCTCCTGAGCGACGAGCGTGGCGGCCGAGAGGGACAACAAAGCGGTGGCGAGGAGCAGTGCGGACTTCATGTGCCTGTGCTTTCTGCGTGGACGCCGACCATTTCGGCAGGAATCGCCCTCTCGGGGAAGTCCCGCACTGTGAAACCGCTGGCGGAGGCCTGGTTCCGCGGCCGAATCGGGATTCGAACCGCCTGTTGCCCGGGAACGGGCCCGCTCCGACCGCGTACCATGCGGCGCGGAGGCATCGATGGGCACGCGCGTTTGGATCGGGTCGGCGGGAGTCGCCATTTCGTTCTTCGGGTTCGTCGCGTGCGGCAGTCTGCCGGCGGAGGGGCCGAATCACGTGGGGGCGCAGATCGCGCCGCTGCAGCCGGCGCCGCAGGATCCCCTGGAGACGATCGCGCGCTACGAGGACGCGCGTACCGACGGCGACGGCCTGCTGCAGGCCTTGTTGCAGAAGGGCTCGACGAAGACCCGGGAACGCGCGGCCGTCGCGCTCGGGCGGCTCGATGCGGAAACATACGGTGCCAGCGTGACCGAAGGCTTGTCGGCCGCGCTCGAGGACGACGCGAGCAGTGTGCGCGCCGCAGCGGCCTTCGCGCTGGGCCAGCGAGGCGACGTCGCGGCTGCTGGGGCCCTCTTGGCCCGCTGGAACGACTCGGATCCGGCCGTTCGAGCACGCATCGTCGAAGCAGCGTCGCGCATCGACGACGCCAGGCTGCGTGCACGGGTGCTCGCGAGCCTCGACGACCCCGACGCGAACGTGGGCGCGCGCGCCCCGCGCGCCCCCCCCCCCATCCCCCCCCCCGCGCGC
>JBGATY010000350.1:0-1414 GCA_044228955.1 Planctomycetota bacterium
GACCCTTGTCGAGCACCTTCGCGCGCGTGACCGTCATCCACTCGCGCAGACGCTCGAGGCGCGGCAGCGATTCGCTGCACCGCAGATCGCGGATCGCGTCGGGCTCGAGTTGCGTGTCCTTCGCTTGTCGCTCGATGGCGTACAGCTCGCGGATCCGGTCGATCGCCTCCTTGGCGAGCTTCGGTTCGCTGTCCTCGGCCGTGATGAAGTAGCGCCGTGCGTGCGCCCAGCACGCCACCTCGAAGATCCGGCGGTCGCGATAGAAAGCGTCGTACGCGGGATAGGCGTCGGCTTGCATGTAGCCTTCGAAGCCGTCGAGCACGGCAGCCGGTCCGTCGCGGCCGCGGGTCTCGGTCATGTCGAAGAAGACCTGGCCGCCGAGTCCGCGGTAGACCCACACGCGGCCCTGTCGTGAGTGCTGTTGGCTGCCTTCTTGGATCGTGACCGGCGTGTCGTCGGTCTGGATCACGCCGGTCGAGAGCGCGTCCTCCCTGATCTGCTGGGCGATCGGCGCGAGCAGCTCCGCGCAGCGCACCGCCGACTCGCACAAGACCGAGCGCGACAGGTCGAAGCCCTCCGATGCGTACTTCGACTCGAGCCGGTTGTAGGGCATGTGCATCCCGAAGCGCTCGACGAGCACGTGGGCAAGGAAGCCCGTGCCGAGGATCCCTCGGTCGATCACGCGGTCGGGTCCGGGCGCCGTCTTCACGCCGCACGCGCAGGACTTGCAGGCGTACTTCGTGCGCGCGATCTCGTGCACGACGGCAATCTCGAGGCGCTCGAGCTCCTTGGTGACGTCTTCGCCAATCTTCTCCAGTTTGGCCCCGCACGCGCAGCCGAGCTGATCCAGGGGCAGCTCGAAGGTCGTGCGCACGACGGGGAGATGCGGCGGGAAGTGCTTGCGGCGCTTGGGGACCGCCGTCGTCTCAGGCTGGCGGATCTCGACGACGCCCTCGACGCGATGCTGGTCGGCGACGCGCTCGGTCGCTTCGACGAGCTCGGGGAACAGCAGGTGCATCTGGCCCGTGGTCATCGCGAAGGCGTCGGATGCGCGGCGTTCGCTCTTCGGCGCGAAGCGCTCGATGCGCAGGAGGCGGTTCTCACTCTCGAGCAGTTGGATCCGCTGGTCGCGCTTCGTGATCTCCTCGACGAACAGGCGCTTCAGCGCTTCGACGTCGTCAGGTAGTGCGCGGGGATCCACGGCGATCGTCACGATCTCCGATACGCACGTCGCGCGCAAAATGCTTGCGGAATCTCGAGGACTTCGTGTCGATGCCATCGAGCAGCATCGCCATCCGCGCACGATCGATCTCGAGCTTCGTCACCTTGCCGTCGATGCGCTCGAAGGTGCCTTGCTCGAGGCGCTTGTAGTGCAGCCAGAAGCCGTTGCGGTCCCAGACGAGCACCTTCACCC
>JBGATY010000351.1:0-767 GCA_044228955.1 Planctomycetota bacterium
GCTGCTCGCCGGCCCCTGGTCGTGGGTCGCGATCGCGGTCGCGTACCTGATCGGGGCGATCCCGTTCGGATTGATCCTGGTCCGCCTCGTCAAGGGCGTCGACATCCGCACGATCGGCAGCGGGAACATCGGCGCCACGAACGCGATCCGGGCGATGGGGCGGAAGTGGGGCTACCTCGTCTTCGCCTGCGACTTCCTGAAGGGGTTCCTGCCGGCGTGGATCGTGATGCACGTCTTCGACAGCACGCGCGAGGACATCGAGCTGCTCCAGGTCCTGGTCGGCGCGGCGGCGACGCTCGGGCACTGCTACTCGCCCTACCTCGGGTTCACCGGGGGGAAGGGCGTCGCGACCGGCTGCGGCGGCATCGTCGCGCTGAGCTGGGAGACGTTCGTCGCGGGCGGCTGCGTGTGGCTCGCGACGCGGCTCATGACGGGGTACGCCGGCCTCGCCTCGATCCTCATGGGCGTCACGTTCCCGATCGTCGTCGCCGTCATGTACGGCACCCACCGTCAGACCATGCTCGTCGGCGCGACCGCGCTGGCGCTTTTGATCGTCTGGCGTCACCGCGGCAACATCCAGCGCATGCTCGACGGCACCGAACCCAACGCGCGCAAGAAGCGCAGCGACCCGCCGCCCGAGGCCCGGCCCCATGGCTGATCCCGCGAAGGCCGATCGGCAGGACGTGAAGCGCGCGCTCGTCATCGGCGACGGCGGGTGGGGCACCACGCTCGCGCTGGCGCTGCACAAGAACGGCATCCCCGTCTGC
>JBGATY010000351.1:777-1410 GCA_044228955.1 Planctomycetota bacterium
CACCGAACGCGAGGCCGCATGCCCGGGCGTGACAAGACGACCGCGCTCGTGATCGGCGACGGCAGCTGGGGCACGACCCTGGCGCTGCACTTGTGGCGCAACGGCGTGAACGCGCGCTTGTGGAGCGCGTTCCCCGAGATGGCGCACGAGATCGAGCGCACGCGCGAGAACAAGCGCTTCCTGCCCGGCGTGCCGTTGCCCGCCGGCCTGGAGATCACCGCCGACGCGCTGCGCGCGGCGCAGGGCGTCGACTTCGTCGTCAGCGTGGTCCCGACGCAGTACCTGCGCGGCATCATGCGCGTCTTCGAGGAGGCGCTGCCGGGCCAGGTCCCGATCGTCTCGGCGACGAAGGGCATCGAGATCGAGACGTTCCGCACGCCGGCGCAGGTGCTGCGCGAGGTGCTCGGCGAGCGCTCGACGTGCGTGCTGACCGGGCCGAGCCACGCCGAGGAGGTCGCGCTGGGCAAGCCCTGCTCGATCATCGCGGCCAGCGAGGACCAGGCCTTCGCCCGCCGCGTGCAGAAGGCGTTCTCGTCCAGCTCGTTCCGCATCTACACGAGCCGCGATCCGGTCGGCGCGGAGCTCGCCGCGGCGCTCAAGAACGTCATCGCCATCGGCGCGGGCATCAGTGAC
>JBGATY010000352.1:0-1344 GCA_044228955.1 Planctomycetota bacterium
GTTCCTCGACGGTGAATTTGTTCACCCCGACGATGATGCGCCGCCCCTGCTCTACCGACTGCTGGTACTCGTACGATGCCCGCGCGATCTCGTCCTGGATGAAGCCGGCCTCAATCGCGCTCACCGATCCGCCCATGGCGTCGATGCGGTGGATGTATTCCCAGGCCAGACGTTCCACTTCGTCGGTGAGGTTTTCGATGAAATAGGATCCCGCCAGCGGATCGACCGTATCCACGGCTCCGCTTTCGTGCGCGATCACTTGTTGCGTGCGCAGGGCGATGCGTGCGGCTTCTTCCGTCGGCAGGCTGAGAGCCTCGTCATAGCCGTTGGTATGCAGCGACTGCGTTCCGCCCAGTACCGCCGAGAGCGCCTGCAGGGTGACCCGCACGATGTTGTTCATCGGCTGCTGGGCCGTGAGCGTCGAGCCGCCGGTTTGCGTATGGAAACGCAGCATCATCGCGCGCGGATCGGTGGCGCCCAGCTCTTTCATGATCTTCGCCCACATCCGGCGGGCGGCCCTGAACTTGGCGACTTCCTGGAATACGTGGTTGTGCGCGTTGAAGAAGAACGACAGGCGCTTGCCGAAGACGTTGATATCAAGTCCCTGCTCCAGCGCGGCTTTCACGTAGGCCTTGCCGTTCGACAGGGTGAATGCGAGTTCCTGCACCGCCGTCGAGCCGGCTTCGCGGATGTGATAACCGGAAATGGAGATGGTGTTCCACTTGGGTACTTCCTTGCTGCAAAACGCGAAGATGTCGGTGATGATCCGCATCGACGCCTTCGGCGGATAGATGTACGTACCCCGGGCGGCATACTCTTTCAGCAGGTCGTTCTGGATCGTGCCGGAGATCTGCTTCAGGTCGGCGCCCTGCTTCTTCGCCAGCGCGATGTACATCGACAACAGGATCGCCGCCGTCGAGTTGATCGTCATCGAGGTGGTGATGCCCTCCAGCTTGATCCCGTCGAACAGGATCTCCATGTCGCGCAGCGAATCAATGGCCACGCCGGCCTTGCCCACCTCGCCGTCGGACAGGTCGTGGTCCGAATCGTAGCCGATCTGCGTCGGCAGGTCGAACGCTACCGACAAACCCGTCGTACCCTGCGACAGCAGGTAATGGTACCGCTTGTTCGATTCCTCCGCCGTCGAGAAACCGGCATACTGCCGCATCGTCCACAGCTTCGTCCGGTACATATCCGCCTGCACACCCCGCGTAAACGGAAACTCCCCCGGCTGTTCGCCAGGCCCCGAAGCGGGATGATACACCTGCCGGATCTCAATGCCGGAATCAGTGACGAAGGTTGGTGGGGACTGTTTCATAAGACGAGGGAAAGGGGGTTCCGAGT
>JBGATY010000353.1:0-1261 GCA_044228955.1 Planctomycetota bacterium
GGGATCACCTCGTTGTAGACGAACGAGTCGAAGCGGTTCTGCATCCGCGCGGCTTCGTGTCGCGGCAGCTCGGAGTCGAGCATCGCCTGACCGCCGACGCTGTCGACCGAGTAGACCTTGATGCGGCCCTCGCTGAGCAGCGGCGCGAGCACGTGGATCATCTTGAACCGCTCGGTCTCCTCGCAGTCGCCGGCGGCGGTCGGGAAGATCAGCACGGGAACGCCGCTCTCGCCCCAGCGGACGACCTTGACCTCCTTGTTGCCCAGGCGCTCGGAGCGCCACGTCGAGGATTCCTTGCTCATGTCTGCGTGCGGTTCTGCGCGTGGATTCGGCCGGGGGGATGGTTCGTGGAGCGAGCGCGGGAGCGAGATCAGCGGGCCTTCACGGTCTTGCGGGCGGCCTTCGACGCGGCCTTCGCCGCCGGACGTGCAGCGGGGCGCGCCGCGAGCTTCGTGCGCGCCTTCGACGCGCTCGGCCGCGCGGGGCGCGCAGCCTTCACCGACTTGATGGGCAGCTTCGAGGACGTGCCGCCCTGCTTCGCCGGCGACTTGCGCAGCTTGCGCTTCCTCGGCGCACGGAGCTCCGCGTCTTCCGCGCGCCAGGCCTGGAGCTCGGACCAGAAGTGCTCGGTGAAGCGCTCGACCTCGTGGGCCGGGAACAACGCGGCGACCTTGAGACGCACGGCGGTCTTCGCGTTCTGCGTGCCGAAGAACTCCCAGGCGACCTCGTCGAGGTGGGCAAGGTGCGCAGCGCAGAACTCCTCGAAGCGCTCGGACTCGAAGCGCTCGCGCGCTACCTTGGCATACGCTGACAGCCGCTCGCGATAGGGCGCGTCGGCCTGCTCCTCGGCGATGCGGTAGAACGGCTCCCAGTCGAGCGTCTTCCTGAACTTGCGCTTGGTGACGGCGCAGAAGATCGACCAGCGCAGGTTCGCCTTGACGAGCCACGGGAAGTGGCGATGGAGCGAGGTCACCTGCGAGTCGGGGCACGGGTTGGCGAAGTCGATGGGGAACCACGCGCCGGCGTCGGGTGTGCCGGGCGCCTTGCGCAGGGACTCGCACGAGTTGAAGTCCCAGCCGAAGAAGGCGTTGATGGTGAGGCAGGTGTCCTCGAGCAGGCGCGCCTCGTCGGGAGTGACGAAGTCCTTGTCCTGCGTATATCGATCGTGCAGTGGCACATCGGGGTTGTATTTGACGAGATAGGTCTGGGGTCCGAGGCCGATGCAGCGAACGAAATTGTCGAACGGATGCACGGCCTTTTG
>JBGATY010000354.1:0-1231 GCA_044228955.1 Planctomycetota bacterium
CAGCCAGATCACTCGATCGTGGGGTCCGATACGCATCACTGCACTCCGGCGGCGGGGGAGGTGGCACGACGCGGCTGGATCTGCGTCCAGACTTCGTAGCGGGTTCCGCGCGCGGCCAAGCGGCGCGTTCGCGCGGCGTCAGGCCTCGCTCGCGGTCGCGCCACCGAGAGCCTGTCCCCTCACGGAACGAGTCGTCGGCGCGGCAGACCTTGCTCGCGATCGGCGCGTCGCACGAGGAGCGCGGCGACCACGCGGCGGCGCTGCGGCATCTGTCGCAGTCGATGGCGACGATCGAGCGCGGACCGAGCGACCTTCGCGTACGCGCGCAGCTTCTCGCGATACGGGAGGTCCGTTGCGGCGATCGCGTAGAACGGGTCCCAATCGAGCGTGCGGCGGAACTTCTTCTTCGTGACCGCGCAGAAGATCGACCACCGGAGGTTCGCCTTCACGAGCCACGGAAAGTGCCGATGGAGTGACGTCACCTGCGAGTCCGGACACGGGTTCGCGAAGTCGATCGGGTGCCACGTCCCTGCCTTGCGCAGCGACTCGCACGAGTTGAAGTCCCAGCCGAAGAACGCGTTGATCGTCAGCGTGGTGTCGCGAAGGATCTGTGATTCCTCGTCGGAGATGAAGTTCGTCTCCTGGGTGTAGCGATCGTGCAGCGGCGCGTCCGGGTCGTACTTCACGAGGTACGTCTGCGGTCCGAGGCCGATGCAGCGCACGAAGAAATCATAGGGGATCACCGCGGCCTGCAGGTGCATGACCTTGGTGCCGCTCGATTCATAGGCGGCGCGCAGCTGCGCCTCGTCGTCGATCTTGCTCACGCCCTGCCAGCCGCCGCCGTCGTACGGCTTCATGAACAGCGGGTAGCCGACCTGCTTGCCGAGCGCGCCGAGGTCGAACAGCCTGGCGTAGGCCTTCAGCGTGAACTCGAGGTCCGGCTTCGGCTCGTAGTTCTTCTGCGGCACCATCATGGTCGGCGGGATCGGCATGCCGAGCGCCGTCATCGCGCAGTAGGTCGAGTGCTTCTCGTAGCTCTGCACCGACCACGGGTTGTTGTAGACGTACAGGCCGTCCATCAGGATGCACTTCTTGATCCACTCGCGCTGGATCGCGAACCAGTGCGTCAGGCGGTCGACGACGAGGTCGTACTTGCAGCCCGGCTTGAGCGCGAACGGCTCGATCGTGGTGCGTTCGCAGGTGAACGAGACGACGTCCTTGCCGATCTTCA
>JBGATY010000355.1:0-1116 GCA_044228955.1 Planctomycetota bacterium
CTCCGCGCTTGCCAGGCGCTCCTTGATCGGCTTCTCCAGTTTGTAAGTCTCCAAGAGCGCGTTGGACTGCATCGCGTTCCCCAGCCACGCCGTCAGGTCGCGCTCCGTGTCGGCCCACGACGTCCAGTTGTGCGCGTCGTACACGCCCACCGGCGGGAACTGCGTGATCGCCTCCGACACCGTGTTGAAGTGGTTGTGACCGGGGTTCACGTCGAACACCTTCTCCGGGAGCGTCTTCAGGAACTCGAAGATCCCCGTGTCGGCCCACTGGTGCTCGCCGAACGTCTCGTAGTCCATGAACAGGTTCACGCACGCGTCGCGCGGCGGGGCCTCGTGGATCCACTTGGCGAAGCGCTCGGCCGAGAGCGGCCACTCCTCCCACGTGCGGTTGCTGAAGCGGAACGCGATGTCGTCCGAGCGCACGTAGTCGCGCAACAGCAAGCGCATGTGCTCGCAGCCCTCCGGCCGGTACACGTCGTGCGGGCTGCGCCAGCCGAGCAGGTGGTCCGCGCCCTCGCCGAGCAGCGCGCGGAACCCGAGCTCTTCGCACGTCCGCGCGATGCGCTTGTCGATCACGAGCTCCGTGTTGCGGAACGTGGTCGGCCGCTTCCCGAAGAGCTTCTCGACGCGGTCCGACTGCGCGTTCGCCTGGTCGCGGAACTCGTCCAGATCCGTCAAGGCGCACAGCGAGTGGTGCGACGTCTCGCCGAGGATCTCGACGCAGCCCGTCGCGGCCAGGTCCTGGAAGCTGTGCAGCGCCTCGGGCACCCAGAGCTCCATCTGCTGCAGCGCGGTCCCGGAGATCGAGTACGCGACACGGAACGCGCCCTCGTGCTTCTCGACGAGCTTCCGCACGAGCGCGTTCATCGGCAGGTAGCAGCGCTCCGCGACGCGACGCACGATGCGCTCGTTCTCGGCCTGGTCGAAGTACGCCTCGCTCGTCCCGATGTCGAAGAACGTGTAGCGCCGCAGCCGGAACGGCTGGTGGACCTGGAAGTAGACGGTGACGTCGGTCATGCCGTCCCCACGAGGTGCGCGTAGGCGTCCTTCAACTTCGCGGCCGGCGCGTCCCAGCGCATGCCCAGCGCCTCGGCCTTGCCCTCTTCCTGCAGCTGT
>JBGATY010000356.1:0-1052 GCA_044228955.1 Planctomycetota bacterium
ACTGCCTGCGCCAGCGCATCACGTTCCTCGTGGCGGACGGGCGGTGCGGCGACGTGCTCGAGACGGCGCGCACGTGGATCGCCCGCGACCCGAAGACGACCGAGGGGTACTGGTCGCTCGCCAACGCGATGGCCTCGCAGGGGAGCGCGCGCACCGCGGTCGACTCGGCCGCGAGCGCCTTGGCGATGTGCGCGGGCGTGGCGTTCTCGATCGCGACGAACGGGCGCTCGAGTCGGCGGCGCTCGCGCATCTCGGTCAGCACCGCGTTGGCGCGATCGCGTCCGACGCCCGACTCGAGGAAGCGCGCGAGCTCTTCCTCGTCACGTGCGCGCGGATGCTGCACGTGTCCGTTCTCGAGCTCGCGCACGAGATCGCGCCAGATCTGGCTGCGCACCTCGGAATCCGGGCCCTCGGCCTCGATCGCGGTCATCGCGTCGGCGACGCGCGGCAGGACCTCGGGCGCGAGCGTCTTGAGCAGCGCCGCGGCCGACGCCTGGTCGAGGGACAAGAGCAGCGCGGCGACGCGGCGCGCGCCGGTCGCGGGGGGTGCGGTCTTCGTGCTCATCGAGCGGCTCCCTGGAGCGCCCGCTTCTCGCGCGGCGTCTCTTCCTCGGCGGCCCAGCGCGAGAGGATCGCGCCCAGCTTCTCGGGATCCGTCTTGGCCAGATCCTCGACGCGCGAGCGCGCGAGCATCTCGATCCAGCGGTCCTCGTCCACGTTCTCGGGACGCTGCTCGATCTCGGCCGTCGTGCGCTTGCCGCCGCGCAGCGCCTTGAACAGGAGGAAGAGCAGCGCGCCCGCGACGGCGATCTCCACGCCGCGGCGCAGGAGCATCTCGGTCAGCCGGCTCGGCGCCTCGACCGCGGTCTCCACCGGCGGCACGAGCTTGCCCTCGGCGTCGCGCGTGACGCTCGCGAACGGCGCGGTCATCGCCGCGAACGAGTCTCCGCGCGCCGCGTCGAAGCCGACCGCGCTCTTCACGGCCGCCTCGACGTCGGCCAGCTTCGGCTTCAGGCTGTCGTCGAGGAACAGCGAGAGCGACAGGCGCTCGA
>JBGATY010000357.1:0-1040 GCA_044228955.1 Planctomycetota bacterium
ACCTTCGGACACCAACCCGCTGAGCGAGCTCTCCAAAAGCCGCATGCCTTCACGACTCGATGTGGTCATGACGTTGCGGATCTGACGTACCTGACCCTCGCGGATCAGGTTGGAGATGGCCGGTGAACCAGTCATCACCTCAAAGGCAGCCACGCGGCCACCGCCGATCCGAGGAATCAGCCGCTGGGCGATCACCGCCACCAGCGACATCGACAGCTGGGTACGGACCTGGGCCTGCTGGTCGTGGGGGAACACGTCGATCAGGCGGTCGACCGTCTGGGCGGCGTCGTTGGTGTGCAAGGTGCCGAACACCAAGTGACCGGTCTCGGCCAAGGTGAGGGTGAGGGCGATGGTCTCCAAGTCGCGAAGCTCGCCGACCAGGACGACATCGGGATCCTCTCGCAGCGCAGCCCGCAGGCCCTGAGCGAAGTCGGGCACGTCGGTGCCCACCTCACGCTGGTTGACCAGCGCCATCTTGGAGTGCTGCATGTACTCGATCGGATCCTCGATCGTGAGGATGTGGCAGGCCCGAGTAGCGGCGATCTCAGCGATCATCGCCGCTTGCGAGGTGGACTTACCCGAGCCAGTAGGTCCGGTGGCCAACACCAAGCCGTGGGGCTTCTTGACGATCTTCTGCCACACGTCGGGCAGACCCAACTGCTGGGGCGTGGGAATGTCTGTGGGGATCAACCGCAGCGCCACCGCCGGCGAGTTGCGCTGGTAGTAGGCGTTGGCCCTGAATCGGGCTTGGTCGCCCCACGGGAACGAGAAGTCGAGCTGCCGATCCTCGTTGAACCGGTCGAGGTCGTCAGGGCCGACGAGTCGATCGACGATCAGCGTCGTCTCCTCCGGCGTCAGCGGCTCGGAGCCGTGAAGCGGCTGGAGCGAACCGTCGATGCGGATCATGGGGGGCGAGCCGGCTGCGATGTGCAGATCGGTGGCGCGCCGCTCCATCAGCTCGTTGAGGTAGGCCTCGATGTGGGAAACGTCTGCGGTGTACACGTGCAACCTCTACGACTTGCGGGCGAAATGCGGTAACT
>JBGATY010000358.1:0-1037 GCA_044228955.1 Planctomycetota bacterium
GTCATCTCCGCGCCGATGAGCGTGGAGCCGCTGCCGCCGAAGAGGTCGAGCACGTTCTCGCCCGGACGCGATGAGAACTCGATCGCACGCCGCGCGAGTTCGACGGGCTTCTCCGTGAGGTGGACCATGCTCTGCGGGTTGACCTTCTTGATCGACCAGGTGTCGGGCACGTTCGCCGGGCCGAAGAAGCGGTGCGCCGCGCCTTCTTTCCAGCCGTAGAAGCACCACTCGTGGTTGCCCATGAAGTCCTTGCGCGTGAGGACCGGGTGCTCCTTGATCCAGATGATCGCCTGCGCGAAGTAGAGCTCGCAGCGCTGCAGCACGGGCGGGTAGTTCCCGCAGTTGGCGTAGCCGCCCCAGATGTAGAACGTGCCGCCGGGGATCAGCACGCGGGTGATGTTGCCGAACCATGCGGCGAGCAGCCGGTCGAACTCGTCGTCCGACACGAAGTCGTTGGCGAGCGGCCGGTCCTTGGCGCGGAGTTTCTTGTGCGTCGCGCGGCTCTTCTCGGGGTAGCGGTTGAGGTCGGCGCTCTGCTGGTCGTGCTGGTCGGCCTTGCCCGGCAGCGCGAACGAACTCAGGCCGGCGACGATCGCGTTGTTCGAGCGCGGCTCGACCTTCACGTTGTACGGCGGGTCGGTGTTGACCAGATGGATGCTGGCGCCGTCGAGCAGCCGGTCGAGGTCGTCCGGCTTGCTGCTGTCGCCGCAGAGCAGCCGATGCTCGCCGAGAATCCACAGATCGCCCGGCTGCGTCGTCGCGGCATCCGGCGGCGTCGCGTGGTTCGACTCCGCGGGAGGCGTCTTCCAGGCGAGGCTCAACCAGGTGGCTAACCCCTACTCGTCGACGTCGGACAAGGAGACCTTGATCCCGCTCGCCGATAACGCAGCGGTCAAGGACATCTACACGACCACGGTCACCGCTGCCACCACCGACAAGCTCTCGGCGAAGTACCTCGAAGGCACCCGGATGGACTGGGTGAAGACCGATACCTCGGCCGGCTTCAAGTTCGAGAACCCCAACGCGAAGTCGTCGTG
>JBGATY010000359.1:0-1022 GCA_044228955.1 Planctomycetota bacterium
GAACTTGCGCCGATAGGACTCGAACCCGTGGTCGCTCATGACGATCACGGTGGCGTCGGCCCCGGCCTCGTCGAGCACGCGCCCGACGACCGGGTCCATGCGCAGATAGAGGTCGAAGATCACGTCCTTCCACGTGCTGCCCGGCCGGTGCGACCAGGCGGACGTGTCCTGCCCCGCCATCTGCGCGTCGTGGTTCGGGTGCTGTGCGTCGTGGTGGCGCCACATCATGTGCCCGCACAGGTCGACGCCGGAGAAGTAGAAGAACAGGAAGCCGCCGCGGTCCTTCCAGCGCTGGAACCCGTAGTCGAGCAGGCGCACGCCTTCCTGGTGCACGACCTCGCCCTGCGCCAGGAACTCCGCGTCGGTCAGCACGCCTTCCTTGAGCGCGTTGACGTCCTCGGGCATGCCCTGCGTGTAGTAGAGGCCGACCTTCTCGGCGACCTCCTTGCTGGCCGACGCCGGCTCCGACACCGGCGCGATCGGCGCAGTCGGGTCGATGTTCACGGGCGACGCGTACAGCTCGAAAGGCGCGAGGCTCTTCAGGTGGAAGCGCACGATGCCGTGCACCGGCGCCAGGCCCAGCGGCAGCAGGTCGAACGAGACCCGGATCCAGTCGCTCCACGCGCCCTTGGGCACGACGACGACGCGACCGGCCAGCTCGATCGCCGCGGCGCCCGCCTCGTGGTCGAGCAGCACGCGCAGCGGGATCGTCGCGGCCTCGCCGTCCTTCTTGAACGGGCTCGCAGGTCCCGACAGCGCCGTGTCGATGCGTCCGTCGAACTCGCGCACCGCGACGATGCGTCCCTCGCTCGCGATCGCGTCCGGATCCGGCTGGCTCGTGTAGTAGGTGTACTTGCCGTAGGCCGAGTCGATCGCGGGCGTCATCATCCCCGAGAAGGACCAGCCCTCCGAGGCCTCGACCGGGAAGTTCGCCGGCATGCGCCAGATGTCGGCGGGCACGCCGTGCTCCGCGAGGATCGTCCAGAACGCCTTGCCGGTGCGATTCGACTCGGAGTCGCCGC
>JBGATY010000035.1:0-23950 GCA_044228955.1 Planctomycetota bacterium
GAACCCGGAGTCGCCGCGTCCGCGCTCCCGCGCCACGGGATCGATGAAGAGCGGCAACGCGGCGTACGGCGTCGCCACGATCCGCTTCGAGCGCGTCGCGGCGTCGCTTGCGCGCCAGGGCGCGGCCTGGCGCAGCGTGTCGGGCTGCAGGGAAACCCACGCGAATCGCCCCGACACGATCAGCGGCGCGGCGAGCAGCAGCGCGGAGGCACCGCGCGCGGCCACGTCGACCAGGGTGCGCCCCGGGCTCTCGAAGATCCGTCCCAGCGGACGCGCCGCGAGGATCGCGAACCACGGCAGGAGCGGGAGCAGGAAGCGCTCGTACACGTCCTGCGAAACGAGCAACAGGATCGAGTAGGGCACGACGTACGCGAGGACGACAGTGACGTGCCGACGCTGCCCGGTGAGGAGGGCGCGGAAATTCCAGGCCAACCAGACCGCACCGCTCGCCAAGCCGATCAGCGTGAGCCCGCAGAACACGGGGTCGTGTCCGAAGAACCAGCGCGAGACGACCGCGAAGCCGCCGAACGTGAAGTCGCTGAAGAAGACGTTGTGGCTGAGCGCGCCCCCGAGGTGGACGCCGGTCGCGTCGATGCTGGGCAGGACCGGATACACCGTGAACGCCAGCGCCGCCGCGCCGAGCGGCAGCAGGAACGCGAGGGCGATGCGGCGCGGCCAGGAATGGGCCGAGAGGAAGAGCGCGAGCGCCAGCGGGATGAGCGTGAACACGCCGTTTTGGAGCGTCGCCATCGCGAGCGCCGCGAACAGGGTCGCGACGACGAACCTGCGCCAGGTCGGCCGCTCGACGATCCGCAGCGCCCCCCACAGGGCCAAGAGCGCGGCCGTGAGGTGCACGCCGTGCGGCCGGGCCTGCGTCGAGAACAAGGCGTGCAGCAGGCTGGTCGCGACGAGCCAGGTGGCGACGAGGGCCCCGCTCGCGTTCGTGAAGCGACGCGCCAGGAGCCACGTGAGCGGCAACGCGAAGAGGGAGAGCACGAGCACGACGTACCGGGCGCGCTGATACGGTGCGGCTGCGCAGGCCAGCGCGGAGGCAAGCCGCGCGTCGCCCTCCTCGCGCTCGTCGAACTCCCGCTCCGGCAGCGCGGCGAGGACGTAGGTCAGGAGCTTCGGATAGCGCTGAGCGTACTCCCAGTGCTTCACGAGCGCCGGATCGTGATTCCACTCCTGCACGTGCAGCACCTGGAAGGCGTCGGGCTCCGGCAGCTCGGGCAGCATCCGGTTCGCAACCGGCCAGCGCACCAGCAATGCCACCGCGACGACGAGCGCGAGGAGCACGAGCGCCATCCTCTGCTTCCGCGCGGTCCGATCCATCCAGCCCACCTGAACACGCACGCCGAGCGCCGTCAACGCTGTTCGCTGACAGGCACGTGGCAGTACCGGTGCACCGGTCCTCGCTTGCGCCGCTCGTCGAGACCCTGACCGGCGAAGCGGTGCCAACGCTCGCCCCACACCGTACGATCAGCGGACTGCTACAGTGGGGGGCTCATGAGCGCGAATCACACGCCGAAACACACGTCCGCGAACTCGGCGCGCGCCGGGGCCGAGCGTGACCTGTTCTCGGCGGCCGCGGCGTCGCACGCCGGTTCCTCGGGTACGCAGCGTCATCCCGACCTGCTCGCAGGGCTCAATCCGGCGCAGCGCGAGGCCGTGACGCACGAGCGGGGGCCGCTCTTCATCCTCGCCGGACCAGGTTCGGGCAAGACGCGCGTGATCACGAGGCGCATCGCCTGGCTCGTGGCCGAACGCGGCGTCGACCCGTGGCGCATCCTCGCGATCACGTTCACGAACAAGGCGGCTCGAGAGATGCGCGAACGGGTCGAGGCCATCCTGCCGGCGCGCGGCCTGTGGATCAGCACGTTCCACTCGATGTGCGCGCGCATCCTGCGCAGCGAGATCGAGATCCTCGCGCCCTACACGCGCGACTTCACGATCTACGACACGAGCGACAAGAACCAGCTCCTGAAGCAGCTCCTGAAGGACTCGGACTACGACGTCACGCGCTTCAAGCCCTCGATGGTCGGCGCGTGGATCAGCGACTGGAAGAACGGCGTCGCGGCGCGGGACCTCGCGGACGACGCGGAGGGTCAGGGCATCGAGAACGAGGTGTTCTCGAAGATGAAGCACGCGTACACGGCTGCGCTGGAGAAGAACAATGCGCTCGACTTCGACGACCTGCTCGTCAAGGTGCAACAGATCTTCGAGCGCCATCCCGGCGTGCGCGACGCGTATTCGAGCCGCTTCCAGTACGTGATGGTCGACGAGTATCAGGACACGAACGGCGTCCAGTACGGGATCGTCAGCCAGCTCGCGGCGGCCCACCGCAACCTCTGCGTCGTCGGCGATCCGGACCAGTCGATCTACGCCTGGCGCGGGGCGGACATCCGCAACATCCTCGACTTCGAGCACGACTTCCCCGGACCGAAGGTCGTCAAGCTGGAGCAGAACTACCGCTCGACGACCACGATCCTGAAGGCCGCCCAGGCCGTGATCGAAAAAAACCACGACCGCAAGGCGAAGTCGATCTGGAGCGAGAAGGGCGAGGGGCACAAGATCACCTCCCTCGAGTGCGCCGACGAGAACGACGAGGCGCGCGAGATCGCCCTGCAAATCCAGGCCCTCCAGCGACAGGGCCGTTCGCCGCGCGACGTCGCCGTCTTCTACCGCGTGAACTTCATGCAGCGCGCGCTCGAATCCGCGCTGCGCCTCGCGCGCGTGCCATACCAGGTCATCGGCGGGACCGAGTTCTACGAGCGGCGCGAGATCCGCGATCTCGTCTCGTTCGCGAAGCTCGCCGTGAATCCCGCCGACGACATCGCGTTCCGGCGCGTCGTCAACGTCCCCGGACGCGGCATCGGTGACAAGAGCCTGGAAGCGCTGGCGCAATTCGCGGCGGATCGGCGCATCACGCTCTTCGAGGCCGCGCGCTCGCACGAGGCGCTCGCCGGAATCAAGGGCCGCGCGAAGGCCGGTCTCGCGGAGTTCGCCGCAATCGTCTCGTCACTGGCCGATCTGCGCGAACAGCCGGCGTCCTTCGCGCTCGAGCAGATCCTCGAGGCCATCGACGCCGACCGCTGGATCGCCGAAATGGCCGACGACAAGGACGTCGATCGCCGCGCGAACGTCGACGAACTCGTGGCGTTCGCCGAGCGCTACGACCGCCTCGTCGAGGACTCCCGGCGCGAGGCGGACCCCACGCGCGGCGTGGAGGCGCTCACGGGCGGACTGCGCGGCTTCCTCCAGGACATCGCCCTCGTCAGCGACACGGACCAGATGGACGACGACGGCGACAAGGTCACGCTGATGACCCTGCACTCGGCGAAAGGCCTGGAATTCCCGATCGTGTTCATCGCCGGCCTCGAGGAGGAACTCCTGCCGCACAGCCGCGCGATCCAGGACGTGTCCGGCTCCAGGCCCGACTCGGCCATCGAGGAAGAACGCCGGCTCTTCTACGTCGGCATCACGCGCGCCGAGGAGCGACTTTTCCTGACACGCGCGAACCAGCGCATGTTCTTCGGCGAGTTCGGCTTCCGCTCGCCGTCGCGCTTCCTGGAGGAGATCCCGCCCGACTTGCTCGAGGGCTACGAGCCCGATCGCGACGAGGAGGCCATGCTCGGCGCCTACGAGACCAGGGACGACACGCCTTCGTTCCAGGTCGGCGAACGCGTGGCCCACGAACACTTCGGCAACGGCACGATCGAACGCCTGCAGGGATCGGGCGTCAACGCGCGCGCAACAGTGCGGTTCCCGGCGCACGGGACGAAGACGCTGCTGCTCCAGTACGCCAAGCTCACGCGCGTGGGCGGGGGATCGCGATGAGCGAGTCGACACAACACGACGAACTGCGTGCGCGGCTCGAGCGCCTGATCGACGACGCGCGCAAGGGCGGCCGGCTCCACGAGATCGAGGACCTGTTTCGCACTCTGACCGCCGAACGCGCCGTTGCCACGCCGACCAGCTCGATCCCGAGCCGCTTCGGAATGGTCGGCGATTCGCCGCAGATGAAGGCCGTGTTCGCGCTCCTCGAGCGCGTCGTCGCGAGCGACGTCAGCGTGCTCGTGCACGGCGAGACCGGCACCGGCAAGGAACTGGTCGCGAAGGCGCTCCACCAGTACGGCCACCGCAAGGACAAGCCGTTCCTGGCCGAGAACTGCGCGGCCGTGCCGCCGAACCTGCTCGAAAGCGAGCTCTTCGGGCACAAGAAGGGGTCGTTCACCGGAGCCGTCGTGGACCGCCCCGGCCATTTCGTCGTCGCCGACAAGGGCACGGTGTTCCTCGACGAGATCGGCGACATGCCGCTCGCGATGCAGTCGAAGCTCCTGCGCGTGCTGCAGGACGGCGAAGTCCGCGCCGTGGGTTCGAACACCGCCAGAAAAGTCGACGTGCGCGTCGTCGCCGCGACGAACAAGGATCTCGCCGCCATGTGCAAGCAGGGCACGTTCCGGGAGGACCTGTACTTCCGCCTCAACGTGATCACGATCACGCTGCCGCCGCTGCGCGAGCGGACGGGTGACGTTCGTCACCTGGTGCGCTTCATCCTCGGGCGCATCGGCGAGGAGATGGGCAAGACGATCGAGATTTCGCCCGCCGCGCTGGAGCTGCTCGAGCGCTGGCGCTGGCCGGGCAACGTGCGCGAGCTCGACAACGTGCTGCGCCGCGCCGCGGTGTTCGCGAAGGGCACGATCATGCCCGTCGACATCGGGCCGCCGATCGTCGCCTGAGCGCGCGAGTAGTCAGTTGCCGGCGACGCGATTGCCTTCCGTGTCGAGCTCGATCGGCGTGCCGTAGCCGAGTTCGGCGAGCTTCGCGCCGACCTTGCTCTTGTCGCCGACGACGAGGATCACCATCGCCTCCGGGTGGATCCACTTCCTGGCGAGCGCGTTCAAGCGGTCGACGCTCGCGGCGTCGAGCTCGGCCAGGCGCCTCGCCGGGTAGTCGTCGGGGAAGCCCAGCTTCATCACGTTGTCGAGCAAGCCGACGAGCGCACCCGTCGCTTCGTACTGGCGGCGCGCGCTCATGCCCAGGGAGTCCTTGGTGAAGGCGAGTTCGTCCGCCGTCACGCCCGTGACGATCTTGTCGAGCTCACGCATGAATTCGACGACCGATTCGGCTGTCACGTCGGTCTTCACGCCCGCCGACGCGACGAACGGCGCCGGCGAAACTCCGCCCTCGAACGTGGTGCGCGCGCCGTAGGTGTAGCCCTTGTCCTCGCGCAGGTTCAGGTTCACGCGGCTCGAGAACGATCCGCCCAACGCCCAGTTCACGAGCGAAAGCGCGTAGAAATCAGCGTCGCGCGAGCTCGGGCCCATGTGGCCGATGCGGATTTCGCTCTGCGCCGCGCCGGGCCTGTCGACGAGGTATACGCGCGTCTTGTCGATCACGGGCGCCGCCGCGTCCGCGTTGGTCGGCACCGCTGCGCCCGTCCACGCAGCCGACAGAGGTGCGAGCGCGCTCTTCACCGCCGCGCCGTCGAGCGAACCGACGTACGCGACGCGTGCCCCTCCCGGGACGCCGTACGTGCGCCAGTAGGACTTCACGTCGTCGAGCGTGAGCGAGGCGATCGACGCCTTCGTGCCCATGCTCGAACGGCCGAGCACGGAACGATCGCCGTACAAGAGACGATTGAATACGTCGCCCGCGACGGCGCGGATCTGGTCAGGGCGCGTCTCGAGCGCGGTCGTGCGCTCCTTCTTCAGGCGCGCGAAGTCGGCCGGGTCGAAACGCGGCTTCGTGATCACGTCGACGAGCAACTTGACGCCCTCGGCGAATTGCGCGTCGAGGCAGGTCAGTGTGACGCTGATCTCGTCGTCGGAGGCCGACGTCTGGATCGTCGCGCCCAGGCGGTCGAGCTCACGCACCCATCCGACGGCGTCGAGCGAGGCCGTGCCCTGTTGCAGCATCGACGCGGCGAGCGACGACAGGCCGAGCTTGTCGAAACTCTCGCGCGTGCGGCCGGCGGAGACCGCGACGCTCAGCGTGCTGAGCGGCCGCTCGTTCCAACGCACGCCCGCGATCGGCACGTGGTTGTCGGTGGTCTCGTGCCATACGACGGGTGCACGGAAAGGCGGGGTGCGGCCGGACACGGGCTTGTGCGAGCGGTCGATCGCGACGGTCTCCTTGGCGATCGGGGCGGGGAAAGGCGAGTCCTTGGCGGCCATCTCGGTCTTTCCGTTGGGCACGGTCGAGAGCGCGACGGCGGGACGGCCGTACACGAATTGCTTCAGCACGCGCGACACGTCGGCGGGCGCGACGGCCATGCGCCGCTGGTAGACCTCCGCGTAGGCGTCTGGACGTCCGCGCAGGGTGGCCGAACTCGCCAAGAGGGAGGCGCGCGACGAAACCGTCTCGAGTCGGCGCACGAAATCGGACGAGTAGCGCTGCTTCACGCGTTCGACGGCGGCCGGATCGACGCCGTCTCGAGCGAGCGCAGCGAGCACCTGCTGCAGCTTCGCTTCGAGTGCGTCGAGCGAGACGCCCGGTTGTGCGCGCAGCGTGATCTCGAACGTCCCGGCGAGCTCCTGCGTGTCGCTGGACACCTGCACGGACGAGGCGAGCTGCTCGTCAATGGTCAGGACCTTCGTCAACGCCGCGGCCTTGTTCGCGCCGAGGATTTCGGCAAGCGTGTCGAGCGCCGCTTCGTCGTCGCTGCCCGCCGCCACCGTGGGCCACACGAACGTGAGTTGCGGCAGGCGCACGCGATCCTCGCGCACCAGACGCTTCACCAGGTCGAGCCGCACGGGCCGCGGCGCGGGGCGATCGACAGCCGGGCCGCGAGGAATCGCGCCGAAATACCGCTCCGCGAGCACGCGCACCTCCGCCGGATCCACGTCACCGGCCACGACGAGCGTCGCGTTGTTGGGACCGTACCAGCGGCTGAAGAATCCCTTGACGTCCTCGAGGCTCGCGCTGGTCAGGTCCTCGTGCGAACCGATCGTGAGCCAGGAGTAGGGATGATCGTGCGGGTAGAGCGCGGAGACGATCGCGCCCGGATCCTGGCCGTAGGGGCGGTTCTCGTAGTTCTGCCGGCGCTCGTTCTTGACGACGTCGATCTGGTTCTCGAGCGACTTCTTCGTGAGCGCCGGCAACAGGAATCCCATGCGGTCCGCTTCGAGCCACAGCGCGACTTCGAGCTGGTTCGAAGGCAGCGTCTCGAAGTACACGGTGCGATCCGTGTTCGTGGTGCCGTTGAGCGTGCCGCCCGCTTCGCTGACGTACTTGAAGTGCATGTCGTCGCCGACGTTCTGCGAGCCCTGGAAGAGCATGTGCTCGAACAGGTGCGCGAAGCCGGACTTGCCCAGCACTTCGCGGCCACTGCCGACGTGGTAGCTGACGTAGACCGCGACGATCGCGTCCGAGTGATCCTCGTGCACGACGACCTCGAGCCCGTTGTCGAGCGCGAACGACTGGTGGGGGATGTCGATCGATTGAGCCGATGCGAGCAGGATCGTGCAGAGGACGCCAATGATTCCAGGGATTGTGCGCATGGCGCCAGTGTCGTGAGTCGGGCCGCCGCTGACAAGAAACCCTGAGTTCGGGCTGAGTTGGAATGTCCGCCGAATCAAGAGTAACTGCACGGCGTGTCACGGTTAGGCTCCGGCAATGGGGGTCTCATGAACAAACAAGGCCTCAGCATCGCGGTGGTCGCGCTCGCGTTGCTCCTCGCGGGTCTGTGGGCGTGGCGGAGCAGCGCTCATACGACGAGCCCAGTAGTACAGACCGCAGCTGCCGTCGAGTCGCCCGATCCCCCGAAGACGACCGAGTTCCCGACACTTTCGCTTGCGCCACAGAGCGAGGAACGCGCACCGATCGCATCCGCGGAAGTAGTCGCGGCGAAGCCTGCAGGCTTCGGGCTGATCCGCGTGCTGGTTCAGGACAAGGTGTCGAACCAACCCTTGCGCGGTGCGCGCGTCACCGCGACGTACGAAACGGTCGAGCAAGGTCACCGCATCCGCGACGCGCAAGTAGCGCGCGGCAAGCCGTTCGAATCGATCACGAGTAGAGCGGACGGACGCGTCGAAATCGAAATGCCGCCGGGCGTCGAATCGCGAGTGAATGCCAGCGGCCGCGAGATAGATGCCGGATTCGCGGATACGGTCGTGCCCGCTCTCGCCGTGGGAGAAGTGCGCGAGATCGTACTCAGGCTTCCAACCGAGAACGACTTGCCGTTCTGGATGAAGCTTGTGGAGGAGGGAACGCTGGTTCCGATCCCTTGGGCTTCAGTCACGGTCTCCGACGCTTCGAGGACCTCTTCAAGTCTCACGACCGACGTGCGTGGGCTCGTATTCTGTTCGGCGCGCTCCTGGTCGATCACGACGATTCTTGTCGCACCCGAGCATCGTGCGCACCTCTGCCTCGAGCCGGAACCAGGACATGCGACGGTCGAGACCGCGCTCGTGGTCACGGTTCCCGCGGCGGGCACGCTGCGAGTCGAAGTGACTGATGCTTCGGGCAAGGCCGTTCGTGATGCAAAGGTCGTGCTGACGACGGAGGGTTACCACCTGAGTCGCAGTCAGAACATGATGGCCTCACTGCACGCCGCCGATCCACGCTGGTCGGAGAAGACGGATGAAGCCGGCATCGCGACGCTGATCGCGCTTCCCGTGCGCGTTCCGCTGCGCGGGTCCCTCTCAAGTCCGAAGCCGTGGAGCGCCGCTGAACCGCTCGTGCTGGCGCCCGGTGAAACGCGAAGCGTGTCGTGGAAACTCTCGGGCGGCGCCACCCTTCGTGGTCTCGTCATCGACCAGCACGAGGAGCCAGTCACGGACCGGTCGATCTGGCTTCGTCCGGCCGAACGCAAGCGGACGGCCATCTTCAACGACTACTCCAGCGGCCCGACGCGCACGACGAAGACGAATGCGGACGGGAGATTCGAATTCGAGGACGTCGACGCCGGTGACTGGTCCGTGGGCCCGAGCGCGCCGAGCGTCACCGCGAAGGTCTCGCCGGACGATGTCGCCGCGCTCGCTCAGTACGTCGAAGTCGTCGCGGATCAGAAGGACGTCGAAGTCACGATCCGCGTTGACCGCGGACTGTTCATCCGTGGTCGAGTCCTCGCCCCCGACGGCAAACCGCCGCGTTGGGGCGCGGTCCAGGCTTCCGACCCGGTCACGCGCTTGAGTGCGGGCGCGCAACTCGATGATGGGCAAGGCACGTTCGAGATCGGGCCGCTGATGGCCGGGCGCTACCTCGTCGGCGCGGATGGACACTCGTACGCTCCATCCGATCGGGTCGAAGTCGAAGCGGGCACCGACGGCGTGGAGCTGCGACTGAATGCCGGTGGGACGCTCGCGGGTCGCGTGGTCGGTCTCGATGGAACCACGCTGCAAGCGAGGGTCGTCGTGTCGCAACGCCACTCGAAGACGGCCCGTTCCACGTTCCTCGACACACGGAAGGGTGCCTTCAATGTCGACGGCCTCGAAGCCGGCACATTCGATCTCGCGGCGTCGACGACAGACGGGAGCGTCGGAGTGCTGGAAGGAATCGTGTTGGGACCCGGAGAAGCACGCAACGATCTGACGATCACCGTTGCGCCCGGCGGGCGTGTGCGTGTGCAGCACGCCGGCCCCGATACGTACGTGGGCATCACGATTCTCCAGCGCGACATCCTGTTCGGAGCCGATGGCGTCCAACGCGGAACGTCGCGCCAGTTCGTGGCACCGGCAGGTCGGGTGACCGTCCGCGCAAGCTACTACGACGACAACCGCCGCCAGGTCGACAGGATCGTCGACGTGAAGCCCGGCGAAGTCGTCGACGTCACGTTCGAGAAGGGCGCGCGCTAGATCGTCGTCTCGTCGGCCACTTGATTCGGCGGAGATTTCGCCCGCATTCGCACGGGCCTCGATCGAACGCATGAAGACGGGGTACCAGCGCTGTAGCATCTGCGCGATGCGACCCTGGATTCTTCTTCTCGCGGCAGTGCTTCCGATCGACGTCTCTCGTGCTCAATCGAAGGCGCCCACGACGCCGGAGGAGCATCTGGGGCACGCGCTTGCGGCGGATTTCACGCTGCCCGACTGGAACACGGTGCGCGGTTATTACGAGAAGCTCGACGCCGAGAGCCCGCGCGTCGAGCTCCGCACGCTCGGAAAGACGACGGAAGGGCGCGATCTCGTGCTCGCCGTGATCTCGAGCGAAGCGAACCTCGCGCGGCTCGAGCGATTGAAGGAGTGCGCCGCGATCTGCACCGATCCGCGCGGCAAGACGCGCGAGCAGCGCCTCGCCGCCGTCGAGCAGGGCGCGCCGTTCCTCTTCGTCTCGTGCGCGATGCACGCGACCGAGTGCGCGGCGCCGCAGTTCGCGATGCAGCTCGCGTGGGAGCTCGCGACCAGCGACGAGGAGCCGTACCGCGCCGCGCGCGAGCACTGCGTCGTGCTCCTGCTCCCGAGCACGAACCCCGACGGCCTCGACCTCGTCAGTGACTGGTACATGCGCCACGTCGGCACGCCGTTCGAGGCGAGCGAACTGACGCGCCTGTACCAGCTCTACGCCGGCCACGACAACAATCGCGACTGGTTCACGCTCACGCAGCCGGAGACGCGCCTCGTCACGAAGCTTCTGTACGAGACGTGGCGGCCGCACGTGTACTGGGACGTGCACCAGCAGGGTTCGAAGGCCGAGCGCATGTTCGTCCCGCCGTTCCGCGACCCGCTCGATCCGAACCTGGACGCAGGGATCATCACCGCGATCAACCTGCTCGGCACGCGCGCGCAGCTGGACATGACCCGCGAGGGGCGCACCGGCGTCGCGTCGGGCGGCACGTTCGACATGTGGTGGAACGGCGGCAACCGCAACGTGCCGGTGCGGCACAACATCGTCGGGCTCTTGACGGAAGCGGCCTCGTGCAGGCTCGCGACACCCATTTTCCAGCAGAAGAGCGACCTTTCGGCGCCCGACGGCGTGAACGGCTACGTCCCGTCGAACAAGTTCCCGGCTCCGTGGCCCGGCGGTTGGTGGCGGATCGCGGACATCGTCGAGTACGAGATGGCCTTCGGGCGTTCGCTGCTCGGGAGCCTCGCGCGCGAGCGGCGCTTCTTCCTCGAGAATGCGCTCGAAGCATCCGACCGCGCGCTCGCCGCCGGACGCGGCGACGGCGTGCAGGCCTGGATCCTCCCCGCCGACCAGCGCGACCGCGGCGCCACGCGCCGACTCGTCGACGTGTTGCTCGCGACCGCGGTCGAAGTCTCGGTGGCGGATGCCGACATCGTGGCCGATGGACGCACGTATCCAGCCGGTTCGATCGTCATCCGCCGCGACCAGCCGTACGGCGCGCACGTCAAGGACCTGTTCGAGATGCAGCGCTATCCGAGCGGTGAAGCGCCCTACGACGTTGCCGGCTGGACGCTCCCGTTCCTGTTCGGCGTGCGCCGCGTCGAGGTCAACGAGCTCGGGGCGGGCGCGATGCATCGCGTGACGGACGCGGACGAAGCGGTGAGGAGCCTGAGCGGCACGGCCTCGTCCGCGCGCGACAGCGATGCGTGGAAGCGCCTGTTTTCGGGCCTTTCCGCGGGAACCGCGTTTGCGTTCGAGCGCCGAGCGGACCAATCCGGCCACTTCGTGCCCTCCTCGAACGCCGCGGACGCCGTCGCGATCGCGCGCTCGCCGCGCATCGGACTGTACGCGCCGTGGACAGGCAGCATGGACGAGGGCTGGATGCGCTGGGTGTTCGACACGTTCGGGGTGAAGTACACGACGGTACGCAACGAGATGCTGCGCGCCGGCGCGATCGGCGACTTCCTCGACGTGCTCGTGCTGCCGGGCGTCGACGCGTCCGAACTCGACACTGGCCGTGCCGCCGGTTCGGCGCCGGCCGACTTCACGGGCGGACTCGACCCCGAGGGCGCCGTCGCGGTCGAGGAATTCGTGCGCGCCGGAGGCAACCTCGTCGCCGTCGGCCGCTCGACGAAGTGGGCCATCGACCTGATGCAGTTGCCGATCGTCGACGTGACCGCCGCGCCCGAGGCCAAGGAGTTCAGTTGTCCCGGCAGCATCCTGCGCACCGTGCCCGGCACGCTGGCTCCCTTCACGACGGACCTCGACGAATCGATCGGCGTGTTCTTCTCGCGCGGACAGGCCTTCCGCGAGATGACCGAGAAGGAGCGTACGGACTCCGGCGCCGCGAAGCGCAACGTCGACGTGCTCCTGCGCTATGCATCGACGCGACTGTTGATGTCGGGCTGGGTCCAGAAGCCCGAGGTCATCGAGGATCGCGGCGCCTGGGTGCGCACCACGCACGGCTCGGGCACGGTGCATCTGTTCGCGTTCCGGCCGCAGTACCGCGGTTGGTCGCAGGCCGCGTTCCAGCTCCTGTTCCGCGCGATGATTTTCGAGGCCAAGAAGCCGTGAGAGCGCTGGCGCTGCTCGCTCCGCTCGCCCTCGCGTCCTGTCTGACGCAGCGCGCCGACGTGGCCCCGGCGGTCCACGAGGAGAAGATCGAGGTCGTGCGCGAGAAGGACGATGCAGGCCACGTCGTGCGCGAGCGACTCGTGATCGTGAAGCGCGGCGAGAAGCCGCTCGCTCACGGCCCCGACAAGGGCTGGTATTCGAACGGCACGAGGCGGCACGAGCGGGACTTCGATCACGGGGCTCCGCGGGGCGTCTGGCGCACGTGGCACGCAAACGGTCAGCTCGCATCCGAGACCACGTTCGGGGGTGTCGAGACCGTGACGCGCTTCTGGCACGAAAACGGCCTGCTTGGCGCCGAGGGTCCGGCCCAAAACGGCTCGCGTCAGGGCCCGTGGCGCTTCTACCGTCCTGACGGCTCGCTGCGCGAAGAGGGGACGTTCGTCGATTCGGTGCGCGAGGGCGAGTGGTTCGAGTACGACGCCGAGGGCTCGAAGAGGCGCGTCGTCTATCTGAAGGGCCGCGTTCTCTCGCGTCAGTAGGGCGTGCGATCGGGTTTCGCGATCCACTCCTGGAACGTCGCCAGCGCTTCGTCGCGCAGCATCTGCTGAAGGGGCAGCCGCCGCTCGGCCGGAGCCTTCGCGAGTTCGTCGTACAGGAACGAATCGTCGAAACCGGCTCGGGCGGCGTCCGACCGTTCGCAGGCGTAGTGGACGATCTCGACGCGCGCCCAGTACGCCGCCGCGAGACACATCGGGCACGGTTCGCAGGACGTGTAGAGCTCGGCGCCGCGCAATTCGAACGTGCCGAGCTTCGCGCTCGCGGCGCGGATGGCCTGGATCTCGGCGTGGGCCGTCGGGTCGTTCGTGCCGAGCACGCGGTTGAAGCCCTCGCCGACGATCACGCCGCCGCGGACGACGACCGCGCCGAAAGGACCGCCCTGGTTCGCACGCAACCCCTCGAAGGCGAGCTCGATGGCGCGACGCATGAACAGGACACCGTCGGATTCGGATTTCGTCTCGGGTGCCGTCACGCAAACGAGAGTACCGAACGACGCGCTGGGGTGTCGAATCCGGCGTCCCGAGCCGGGCGCCTCAGCCGAGACTGGCGATCAACTCGGCTTCGCGCTTCTTGTCGAACTGGCGCGCGATCTTCTCACGGCGGTCGGCAGGAAGCGTCTTCCACCAGGCGAGCGTGTCGCTGACGATCGTCTGGATGGGGCGGAACGTGAGGGCGGCTTCGATCGCGCGGCGGTTGCTCGCGGTGTGGAAGCCCTTGGTCTCGCCGGCGTAGGGCGCCCAGATCGGGAACTCGACGTCCTTCAACGTCGCGAGCTTCTCGGCGGACATCCATTTCATCTCGACGTCCTTCGCGCTGGACGCCTTCTTGCACGCCTCGAGCACGTCGCCCCAGGGCAGGCGCTTCTCGGGGCCGCAGGCGTTGAACACGCCGATCGTCTTCTTCTCCGCGCAGCGCAGCATGAACGCCGACAGGTCGCGCACGTCGATCACCTGCAGCGGATCGGTCGGCGCACCCGGCACGAGGATCTTGCCGCCCAAGTCGAACCGCACCGGCCAGTAGGTGAAACGGTCCGTGGGGTCGCCCGGGCCGACGATGTAGCCCGGGCGAATGATCGTCGTCTTCTTCGGCATCGCCTTCTCGGCGGCGGCCTCGCACAGGACCTTCAAACCGCCGTAGTTCTCGTAACTCGCGCCCATCTTCTCGACGGTCGGATCGGCGAGTTCGGCGAGCTGCGCCGTTTCATCGGCGTTCTCCACGTCCGTCTTCGCGTAGGCGGAAATGCTCGACACGTAGATGCAGTGACCGACGCCGTTCTTCGCGAACATCTCGGTCGAGGCGGCGACGTGGCGCGGGTAGTAGCCGCAATCGTCGAAAACGACGTCCCAGGTCCGGCCCTCGAGTCCCTTGATCCCCTCACCCTTTTTCGGATCGCGGTCGCCCACGATCTTCTCGATGTCGGGGAAGAGTTCCTTGTTCGTCTTGCCGCGGTTGAAGAGCGTGACCGTGTGACCGTGCGCCAACGCCTGCTCGACGAGCGCCGGCCCGATGAATCCCGTGCCACCGAGGATCAAGAGCTTCAGCTTCGGCGGCGTGTCGCGTTCCTCCTTCGAGGACGCCGCGAGCGAGCGGCTCGCGAGCAATGCGCCGGCGGCCAGGGAGGCGGTCAGGAATTCGCGACGATCGTTCGGCATGGATGGCTCCGTGTTCGACGGGAGGGGGGGGCGAGCGAGATGCGCGAGATTGTGCACTCGAGTCGAACCGGTCGAGTGTTCGAGCCTCGTTTCCTTGCGCAATCGAGACCCGCCGTGCACGACGTCATTCCATCGCCCGCTCCCGCGGCGCACAATCCACACAGGCCATGAGCGAGGAAGGCAACGTCGTCGACTACAAGGAACCGCCGCGCGTCGTCGTCGACGTGCTCGACGCTCCGCCGACGCCGCTCCTCGCGCTCTCGCCCGACGCCCGCCACGTCCTGTACGTCGAGCACGCCTCGATGCCCCCGATCGCGGACGTGGCGCGGCCGATGGAGCGCCTGGCGGGTCTGCGCATCGATCCCGTCACGAACGCGCACCACCAGACGACGTTTGGAACCGGCCTCGGACTCGGGGACACGACGGGAGGGCCGGTGCGGGGCATCCCCATTCCGGCCGGCCGGCGCATTTCCTCCCTGCGCTGGTCGCACGATTCCCATCATTTCGCCTGCCTGCTCGCCGCCGACACCGGCACGAGCCTGTGGCTCGGGAGCGTGGGGCAGGACGGCCTGCAACTGGTCGCCGATCGAGTCAACGCGTCGCTCACGCGCGGATTCGAATGGATGAGTGACGGCGTGCGGCTGCTCGTCGCCCGCATCCCGGCCTCGCGCGGCGAGCGACCCGCAGCTCCGACACGGACTCGCGGGCCGAGAGTGTTCGAGGCCCGCGGCGACACGACGCCGTTGCGCACGTACCAGGACCTGCTCTCGTCGGAACACGACGAGCGGCTCTTCGAGCACTTCACGAGCTCGGAGCTCTCGCTCTGCAATCCGGAGGACGGCTCGTTCGTGCGAGTCGGCGCAGAACGCATCCTTTGGGATTTCGAAGCTTCGCCCGACGGGCAGTGGGTGCTGGTCACGACGATCGAGCGGCCGTTCTCGTACCTGCACCCCTACAGTGGGTTCCCGACGCGCATCGAGTGCTGGAATGTGAGTACCGGGGAGCGCGCGCTCGTCGCCGACTTGCCGATGGCCGAGAACGTGCCCATCGAGGGCGTGCGCACCGGCCCGCGCCACGTCGTCTGGAATCAGCATCACCCGGCTCGACTCGCCTGGCTCGAAGCGCTCGACGGCGGGGATCCGCGCAAGGCCGTGCCGCACCGCGATCGTTGGATGCAACTCGACGCGCCGTTCACGGGCGAGTCGCGCGAGTTCCTGCGTCTCGAGCACCGCGCCAGCGGGATCTCGTGGATGCGCGACGTGGACCATTTCCTCGCGCGCGACTACGACCGCGATCGGCGCTGGACGCGCCTGCGTCATTTCGTCGCGGGCGAGAGCCGACCGCGTGCGACGCTCGACGATCGCTCGACGCGCGATCGGTACAACGATCCGGGCTCGGTCCTCTCGGAGACGCTGCCGGTCGGCCGCCGCGTCGTGCGCGAGCGCGGGGAGTGGATCTTTCGCGTCGGTCAGGGCGAATCACCCGCCGGGCCGCGGCCGTTCCTCGACCGCACGAGCCTCGTCACGCTCGAGCGCGAACGACTGTTCGAGAGCGGGCTCGACGAGATCGAGTCGCCGGTCGCCCTCATGGACGATCGGAAGGACAGCCTCTCGTGTGCCATCGTGACCCGACACGAGAGTCCGACTTCGCCTCCCAACCTGCGCTTGCGCGCGCTCGGCGCGGCGGGCTTCGCGTCGATCACGCACTTCGAGGATCCGGCGCCCATCCTGCGTGAAATCCGCCGCGAGAGCCTGGTCTACACGCGCGCCGACGGCGTGCAGTTGTCGGGCGAGCTGTACCTGCCCCCGGGGTGGAAGGGCGAGCGCCTGCCGATCGTGCTGTGGGCGTACCCGGCGGACTACGTCGATCAGGACACGGCTGGACAAGTGAGTGCGGCGAAGCACCGCTTCACGCGCATCGGCGGACCGTCGCACCTGTTCTTCGCGCTGCTCGGCTACGCGGTGCTCGACGACGCGTCGATGCCGATCGTCGGGCCGGCGGAGACGATGAACGACACCTTCGTGGAGCAGGCCGTGTCGTCCGCGCGTGCGGCGATCGACAAGCTCTCGGCCATGGGCGTCGGCGACCCCGCGCGCGTCGGCGTCGGCGGACACAGCTACGGCGCTTTCATGACGGCGTGCCTGCTCGCGCACAGCACGCTCTTCAAGGCCGGCATCGCGCGCAGCGGGGCGTACAACCGCACGCTCACGCCCTTCGGATTTCAGGCCGAACGCCGCACGCTGTGGGAGGCGCCCGACAGCTACCTGAAGCTCTCGCCGTTCCTCTCCGCGCACACGATCCGCTCGCCGCTCCTCATCGTGCACGGCGAGCGCGACGAGAACCCGGGCACGCATCACCTGCAGTCCGAACGACTCTTCCACGCGATCAAGGGCACGGGCGGCATGGCGCGTTTCGTGTCCCTGCCTCACGAGGGCCACGGCTACCGCGCGCGTGAATCGATCCTGCACGTGCTCGCCGAACAGGTCGAGTGGTTCGACAAGCATGTCCGGGGCGGTTGAGGCACGCTGCCAGCCGGCAGCTAGGCTCGCGGCCTCGGACATGGCTGTTCCATGGCGTGGCCTACTGGGACGAATCCTGGAGCCAGGCAGGAACGAGGGAAGTCTTGACCTTCTCGATCTGGCCGCGCCGAGGCAGGTCGAAGCTTGGTATCTTCGGGACGGGTTTGGAGTGGCCGTCCGCCGGAAGCGCGAAAACTCTGTTCGTCTGGGCGAACTCGGACGTTTCACGTGCAGAACTCACTCCTCCGCTTCCCGATCGACAGGATTCAAACCGTGCGACACTTCGTTCTCGTAGTCACCGTCTTGCTCTTCTTCTCGCGAGTGGCGTTCACTCAGACGGCCTCGGGCGTCCTTGGAGTGCAAGTGAACAGCCAAGCAGTTCCAGGCGCATCTGACAATCGAAGTGGTGGAGGGACTTTCACACTTGGAACATCAGTGGCTACGTCGGTCGCGTCGGCATCCGGATCGATTTCTTCGAACGGTGGGACCCTTGCAGCCCACGGCCATGCACACGCGGTTGGTGGACTGCAGTACACAGGCTGGGATGCGACCGCGACGGTTCAGATCGTTCTCGAGCGACAGGTTTGCATCGTCCCGACGGATCCGACACTGCTCGGCCATCCGGTGAATGTGAGCTTCGGAGCTGTCGGGGCGACAACCAGCGTCCAGGCCAGCTTCTCTGTGAACACCTATGGCTACTGCGGGTCAAGTTCAGCGCTCGCGTTGTGCATCTACGAGATCAACGGGGCCAGTGCGGGAGGATTCCAGCGCCAGCTCACCAAGTCAGACCCACTGTGTTATCCAGATGTCGACACACTGAGTGCGCTCCCCAGCACCGGCGTTGCGATTGTCCTAGGAACTCCGTTCACGGTCCGGCTCACAGGCAGCGTTATGGCGGGAGTGGGCAACGGGCAAGTCTACGGCCCGTTCGGCACTTTTCCGGCGTACCAGTCCTCGGGCGAAGCGACGGCCACCGCAGACTTCTCCCTCGGCTACCCTCTCGTTCAAGATGCGGGAGGCGCGCCGGTACAGTACACATGGATGGACTGCACGTCAGTCCAAGGCATTCCCTTGGTTCCGACGAGCACCCTGCCGCCCGATGTCGGCATTCCTTCCTGCTTCGGGGATGGCGCACAAGGATCGACGACTTGCCCATGCGCGAACCACAGCACAACCGGTTCCGGCACGGGTTGCTTGAACGCCGTTGCCACGGGAGGAAGGCTGCGCGCTCAAGGACATGCGTCGTTGGCCAGTGATGATGTCGTCCTGCTCGCTTCGGGCATGCCCTCGACCGTGTGCCTGTTCTTCCAGGGGACCGACGGACTCACCGGTATCGCCTTCGGCGACGGCCTGTTCTGCGTAGGCGGGACCATCACCCGATTGAGCGTACAGATCGCCAGCACGGGGGACGCCTCGATCCCAGGACCGGGCGATAGCCCGCTCTCGATCCAGGGCAGCCTCCCACCCGGAGTGCCCAGTTCCCGCAGCTACCAGGTCTGGTACCGCGACGCCGATCCCAGCTTTTGCACGACCGCGACGTTCAACCTCAGCAACGCGCTCCGAATCGATTGGACGCCGTAGGCTCGCCTCCAAGGTGCGGCGCAACGCGAGGATTGGTGAAGTTTCGACCTTTCGCTACCCACGACCTGTTCGCTCCCGCTCTTCCGAAAGTCCCACCGGATCAGGCTCACCTCCAGGAACCGCACATGCCGACACCCGACCCGGCCCTGCCCTCAACCCTCGACCTCTTCCGCCGCTGGCGCGACGGCGATCGCGATGCTCTTGACCTCCTCGTGACGACGATTCAGCCCTGGCTGCGGTCGGAGATCAGCAAGTCGCTCGGCAACCGTGCGCGCGGCATGCAGGACTCGCTCGACCTGGCACAGAACGCAGTGGTCAATTTCCTGATGTGGGGGCCGAAGTTCGTGCCCGAGACGGAGGCGCAGTTTCGGGCGCTGCTGAGGCGGATCGCGACGAACCAGGCGATCGACGCGCAGCGCCATCAGGACCGGCGCGACCGAGGCGGCCACATCGAATCGATGCGTGTCACGGGGCAGTCGTTCTCCGGCTTCGGCCCAGCAGCGCGAACGTCGGAGCGCCCAGACGCCGTCTTGGAGCGAGAGTCCGATGCGGAATGGGTGCGGCTCGCGTTGCAGTTCCTCGAGCCCGACGAGCGCCACCTGTTGCTGGCGAGCGAGGTGGAGGGTCAGGAGTGGGCGACGATCGCTGCCGACCTTGGGCTCGCGTCGGCCGATGCGGCCCGCGTGCGCTGCACGCGTCTCAAACCGAAAGTCGCGCGCCTCCTGATGCAATTGCGGCGCGGGCGGATGCCCGACGAGGGGTGAGTGAGACGCGCGCTGGTTGGCAAGCCCTCAACCTCCTTGGCTGATGCGGTCTCGGTAGAATGGTCCACTACCTTGTGTAACTGGACGCCTTGCACTCCAAAGGCTTGCATCAGCTCACCCCACATGGCCAAGTCAACCAAGCAATGACAGTCCTCGAGAGGTGCTCACAAATGAAATACTCCTTCGGCCGTACGTCCGCTCCACAAGCGTTGATACGAGGTGCCAGGCGAACGATCCACTGCTGGCCATCTCGTTGTCTGCTCCTATTCTCAATAGTTCTTTGGGGAGATGAGTGCATCGGACGAGCCCAAACCCAGGAGCAGTCCAAACGACCTGATGCTGAGGTCGAAGCATTGAAAGTGGCCATTGGCGACCCTTCGGTCTACGTGAGTCTCTACGCCACAGAATTACTGGCCATCCGGGGTTCAGGCGGATCCATCACCATCCAGCCAGAGACATTGCGTGCCTGGCTGAGTAGTTCCGATGAAGCGCTTCGGGTACGTGCAATCAATGCACTCGACTGCGAATGCGGCGACTATCTCAACGCCATGGCTCTAGCACTTCATGATTCATCCGAAGAGGTGAGGCGAGTTGCCGCCAAGCACCTGCTCAGGAGGGCGACGCGCGCCTCGGCAGATACATCACTCGCGGTCAAGACTGTCCTTGAGCTTGGCGTAAGCGACAGCAACTTCGGTGGGTTTGGGACCGTCGGTGAGGTTGGCTTCTGGAGTGCCTTGGCTCCCGACATATCAGATGGGCTCATCGTTTCCGTACAACAAGAAGCGCTCAAGTATCTGGGTGCCGAGGATGAATCGGTGCGGAGCAGAGCCTACAGCCTGCTAGTCAAGATAGGACCTCCACCGCACTCCTGGCGCTTCATAGAGCCAGGGCTCCGGAATTCAGGGACGGTGTACCAAGCGATCGTGCTGATCCCACGTTGCGTACCCGAGAGTCTCGACACCGCGAGGCAGCTGCTAGGCGCGTTGGGGAAACTGGACGAGCACACGGTTACAAGGATATTCGCTGCACTCTCGGACATTCCGCAGCTGTCCAGCGCTCTATCGGCAGCCGCCATCCCTCTGCTCGACTCAAGCCACCCCATGGTTGTGGACGCGGCACTGAGGGCGCTCGAGAGCACATCCCTTCCAGATCTCGAAATGCGGTGTGTTCGTATCGTCAGCGCCTGCGATAATCCTATCCTCGGAGATACGGCACTCACGAAGTTGCTGCGATTCCAGCCAATGTCCAAAGCTTCGATTACACAGTTGGTTGATGGCCTAGGCAGCGAGCATGATGCGTTCGCAATTGAAGCGTTGACATCCTCTGGCATGGGTGCTGTCACTCCGCTCCTGCATGCGCTCGAACTGGAGAAGACGCGGAGCGCGGCAGCCGAAACACTTCTCCAAATCTGCCGCAAGTGGCCTCCGGCAATAAATGTCGTCGCAACGCGCGCACGAGATCGAAACACCGACGTCTGTCTGTCGCTGTTGGAGGTTCTCGAACGCCTGGGCGAATCGGCTTCATCCGCCATTCCAACCATTCAACAGCTCCTCCAAGATAGGAATGCAACCGTGCGAGCGAAAGCACTGGAGTGTGTGCTCGGCATCGGAAGCTTCCCCCAGACCATGGCGCGTTCGTCGACAGATCTTCTCGAGGACTCGAACGCAGAAGTGCGTGCAAATGCGGTACTCGTCCTAGCCAAGTGTGGGGATGAGAAGGCAGCCCCTCGAATACTGTCGCTGCTGCGTGACGAGTCGCCGCTGGTTCGGATTGCGGCACTACAGGCCATCGCTGAGTCCACGGCGGGCCAGATAGCCGCGAAGGAGATCTTGGCTCTACGACTCGACAAGGAACGCAGCGTGCGAGTGGCGCTCTGTAGAGTCCTGCCTCGCTTCGCTGCAGATCCAGAGGTGATGTCGACGCTCTTTGAGCTTTCCCAGTGTGACGAACGACGGGTCGCCTCTGCTGCAAGGGATTCGTGCCTGCTCATGAGCCCAGGAATGCTCTTCGGGGTGCTGACTGAACCGCAAGTCGTGACCGATGCAGCAAAGAGGGCGCGGGATGAACTGGTTGACGAGCTCGTGGACGCTGATCCGTTCCCCGCGGTGACCGTTGAAGGGGCGCACAAAGTCGTAAAGATGTGTTGCTCCCGTATTCAGGACAAGAATGATCCTGCCAGGACAAGCTACATCCGCTTGATAGGGTGTCTTGGAGCGAATGGCCTCGAGGCAATGCCCACGCTGCTGGATCTGATTCACTCGGAAAACGCAGAGAGTGCCGAGGCGGCTATCGACTCGCTTGCTGCTGTTGATCCGAGCAGTCCGAAGACCACAGCGGCTCTGGCACAATGTCTGGGCGACCGAGAACGGTCCATTTGTCTGGGTGCGATGAATGGGCTGGAATCGCGGTTGGATGATCTTCCCCGATTCGCGGGCAGTCTGGTTCCGCTCGTTCTCGACCGCGATGAACTCGTATCACGACGAGCAGAAGCCATCCTTCGAAAGGCTATCGGCCGGGAGGGCTTTCCCTTCGAGGCGCTCGGCGCAGCACTGAAGTGCGAAAGCGAGGGTAGCCAGAAGCTCCTCGCTCTATTGGGTGATGCTCGTGGCACATGCCCCTCACCGCTCCTTCACGGAACGGCGGACTCGATCATCAGGTATTCGCAGTGCCTATCTGATCCCAACGACCGGGGCCGTGCCGTATGTGTCGCCTATCTCTATGGCTATCGCCCATGACGGGTGTCACGAATGACCATCGGTGCCGCAAGTGGGCCTGCGGGATCCCTCCATCCGTGGCTGACGCCTGAATGAGCGTTGGTCGGCGTGAGCGTAGTCGCCTCCGCCACAGGCCGGAGTCCGATCCTCCAGACGACGTCGTTGACCTCGGGTACGTAGCTCCAGACGGGTTGCCCGGCGGCTCGATAGCCGCGCTGGGCGAGGCCTCTCACGATCTGGGCCAGTTCCTCTTCGCTGCGTGCCCAGGCGAACGCCGGCGTCGGCCATCCGACGGAGGGCAGGCACATGCCGATCGCCTTCACCAAGCTCGAAGCCAGTCTCGAGATGGTGGCCGTAAGCGGAACGGGGGGAGAGGTGTGAACGATCGTGGTTTGGAAGGTGGTCATGGCGTGCTCCTTGGTTTCGGGATACACCCGTGAACGACGAGGCGGGAAGCGACGAACAGGAATGCCAGGGTCGGGTATGTGCCGCGAGGCGGCGACGTAGTGGGGGAGCCCCGTGGGTCGGCGTCGGGGCCCAGGTGATAGACCCACCGATCCCGGTGTCCCTCACCCGCAGGCGAGGAGCCCCCACGGATCATCAGGGCGACGGCCCTGGGGCGCGGCCCTCGCATTCGAACCCGCCTGCGGCTGCCGGGTGACCGAGCAGGCGTCCGGCACGAATGCAGGACAGGGGGGTTCTCGTGGCGCGCCACGTCGAATGGGCCCCGCAGTCCCGGAAGTGTGTTCGGGTCGTGCGAGCGAGACGTTCCTCTCCTCGGCCATGGTCCTGATGCGGGCGGAGTCCCGCGGACCATGGCAACAAACACCGACCCGCAGGGGTCCACGAGGAGTGCGAACATGAATTCCATCACCCTGTTCTTGACGCTTTCGTCCGTCGTCTCGCCGTTCACGATCGGGAGGCCTGTGGTCACGGTCCACCCGACCACGAACGGGACGCCGCAACGCGCCGCCGCTCAAATCGAGATCACTACGACGATCGGACCGACCGGTCAGCACGTGGCACCCCGGATCGACGCGGCTTCGCGGCCTTCGACTACCGCGCAGCGCCAACTTCGTTTCTTGATCACGTCGACCGCGGCGACTGCGCTAGCCGTTGATCATGCGGTCAGTTCAGACAACCTGCCCTCGGATCAGCACCAGGGAACAACCCTTCCGCAGCCGAAATGCGCAGCTACGAGCAAGACGTTGACCTACCGGATTGCCGCAACCCCGCAGGCGAGCCAGACACGGTTGCCCGAAGACGAAGATGCCCGTTCCTTCGGTACCTGCGAGAGCAATGCCGGAGCCGAGGCGAAGGTGAAGGGCCAACTCAGCGCGGAGGAACTGCGCTGGCTTCGACAGAGTTTGGAGTGGATACTCGGCATGAGCTCCGACGACTTCGAGCCCGAGAGCGGCAAGTTTTCGTCACCTGATGCGGCACCCATTGTTACTACGGCGCCCAACATCGAGAGCCAAGACTACGTCATCGGGAAAAGACTCCGGACGCTCCCTGCCGCTCCTACCGACCCAGCGGCAGCCGTGCCTGCGAACCAGCACTCCGACTGGAAGCGATCACCCGTGACCCAGGCACTGCTCGGTTGGATCCCCGGGGTCCTCCAAGATTGCCCGGCGGGCTGGGAGCGGAAAGGCACGAGCACGCGCCAGCGATACACCCCGTGGACTCGCTGGCGCATGCCGGTGGTCCTTCAAGTTCATGCCCCCACGACCCGCGATCTTGCCGCGCAGACCTGCGCCTACCGCTGAGCGTGCAGGTCCCGGAATCGCGCATGAATCGGCCAC
>JBGATY010000360.1:0-1018 GCA_044228955.1 Planctomycetota bacterium
GCTGACAGCCAATACACGCCGAGGCGTTGATCTTGGCGACGAGGTCGTAGTTGAGGTCGAGCTCGCCCCAATGCGAGAACTGCGGCACGGCGCGGCCGACCAGCTGGTCGACGGTCGCGAACCCGTGGCTGTCCATGTAGGTGTCCAGCCCCTCGATCATGTCCTCGACGATGCGGTAGCCGCGCAGCATCACCTCCGTGCACACCTGCACCGAGGAGCAGCCGAGCAGGATGAACTCGACCGCGTCGCGCCAGTTCGACACCCCGCCGATCCCCGAGATCGGCAGCTTGAACGCCGGGTCGCGGGCCAGGCTGGCGATCATGTGCAGCGCGATCGGCTTGACCGCCGGCCCGCAGTAGCCGCCGTTGGTCGACAGCGACCCGACCCGCGGCTCCAGCACTTTACGCTCGATGTCGACGCCGATGATGCTCTTGATCGTGTTGATCAGCGACACGCCCTGGGCCCCGCCGGCCTGCGCCGCCAGCCCGTGCGGCCCGATCTCGTCGACGTTCGGCGTCAGCTTCACCAGCACCGGCACCGTCGAGAATTCGACCGCCCACGAGGTGATGCGCTCGTTGAGGCTCGGCTCTTGCCCCACCGCCGAGCCCATCCCGCGCTCGCACATCCCGTGCGGGCAGCCGAAGTTGAGCTCGAGCCCGTCGGCCCCGGCGTCGATCGATCGCTTGATGATGTCGCGCCACTCGTCGCGGGTCTCCACCATCAACGACACGATCACCCCGTGTTTCGGGTAGCGCTTCTTGACCTCGTAGATCTCGCGGAAGTTGGTCTCCAGCGGCCGGTCCGTGATCAGCTCGATGTTGTTGAAGCCGATCGCCCGGGTGCCCTTGTAGTGCACCGCGCCGAAGCGGCTCGACACGTTCTGGATCGGCGTCCCCAGCGTCTTCCACACCGCCCCGCCCCAGCCGGCGTCAAACGCCCGCATGATCTGCCCGCCCGAGTTCGCCGGCGGCGCCGAGGCCAGCCAGAACGGATTTGGCGTCACGATCCCGCCAGTGTT
>JBGATY010000361.1:0-1008 GCA_044228955.1 Planctomycetota bacterium
GACTTCACGGCCACGATCCTCGACTATCTGCGCCGGACGCCCGTCCAGAACACGCGCAAGAACGAGCGGCTGAAGCTGGAGCGGCTGGAGGTCTACCCCGGCAAGTGGCTCAACGCCGCCGGCGAATACACCGACGCCGCGGGCGAGATTCGGCGGGTGGCGGTGTTCATCGGCCCGGAGCACAACGCCGTCAGCCCGCAGATGATCCACGAGGCGGCCAAGGAGGCGGTGCGCGGGCTGGGCTTCGACGTGCTGCTGGTGTGCGGCTTCGCCTTCGACCCCCACGCCAACGAGGAAGCGGCCCGCTATCCCCGGCCGGTGGTGCTCAACGTCCACATGAACCCCGACCTGATGATGGGCGACGAGCTGCTGAAGAAGACCGGCGCGGGCAACCTGTTCATGATCTTCGGCGAGCCGGACATCAGGAAGGAAACGGACGCCGACGGCCGCATCACCATCGAACTGCTGGGCGTCGACATCTACGACCCCACCACCGGCGAAGTGCGCAGCAGCGACCCCGACGACATCGCCTGCTGGTTCATCGACACCGACTACAACGAAGAGAGCTTCTTCGTCCGCCACGCCTACTTCCTCGGCGCGAACGACCCCTACAAGTCCCTGAAGACCACGCTCAAGGCGGAGATCGACGAAGACGCCTGGGCGACGCTGCACAGCGACACCTCGCGCCCATTCCCGAAGCCAGAGAGCGGAAGGATCGCGGTGAAGGTCATCAACCACCTCGGCGACGAGGTGATGAAGGTGTTCCGGGTATGAGCGAGTTATAGGGACGTTTACCGAAGTTATCCTTGAGCACTAACACGACTAATTTTGCTATACTTGGCCGATGGACCCTATCCGCAACCCCTTCGCGCCTGGTGCCGGCACGCAACCGCCAGAGCTGGCTGGCCGAGACGAAGTGCGTGAGGCCGTGCGCATCGCTCTGGAGCGTACTCGCCTGGGGCTGTCGACGAAGAGCGTCATCCTCGTTGGACTTCGTGGAGTAGGAAA
>JBGATY010000036.1:0-23886 GCA_044228955.1 Planctomycetota bacterium
ATTGGTGGTTCGCTCGTCCTGGCCGGTGTGATCACGCCAACGACGATCAGTTCGACGCAGAACGACTACAACCCGGCCAGCCTCTCGTCCGCACTCGTCGTCAAGATCTCCGCTTCAGGCGCCCAGACCATCACAGGTCTCGCTGGTGGATCGGCAGGCCGTCGGATCACCCTGCTCAACGTAGGGTCCTCGACGATTACGCTCACGCACTTCGACTCAGCGTCGTCCTCGGGCAATCGGTTCTACTTCGGCAACAGCGGTTCGCTCAACCTGCAGCGCGGTCAGGCAGTGGAACTCTTCTACACAACGGTCTGGAATTGCCTGAGTGCTTGCGAGGCTGGATCGAACGCAGCTCCCGGGATGGTCCGCCTCGACGGGAACGTGGCGAACTACCTCGCGGGCGATGGAACGATGCAGCCAGTGCCAGCCACTGGCGGCGACGAGACCTGGGTCAAACCGTTCATGCTGATGGGAGCCTAACTGTGTCCACGTACAACACAATCTCGCTCCTCGGCCAGCAGTCGCCGGGCGCAACGTCTGACACGGTGCTGATCGACTGCACCGCCACGTACAGCGTAGTGGTGTCGTCGATTGTGGTGTGTAACTACAGCGAGACGACCGCAGATGAGTTCATCATCTGCGCTGGGCTTTGCTCTGGAGCCACATCGACAGCCACCGCCCTCTACTGGAAAGTGAGCGTTCCGCCGAAGGACACCTTCGTTGCAACCATCGGCATCACTTTGGCCAATGACAGTGCTGGCGGTTCAATCGTGGCGCAGTCCACCAACGGCACGCTGACCTACTCAGTGTTCGGGCAGGTTGTTCCGGGAGTCGCGCAATGACGCAAGGCTTCGCGAGCGAACGAGGCTTCACGCGAGCGCCCTCTGGCGGCGGCACGGGCGTGAGTGTGCAGACTTTCGCGAGCAACGGAAGTTCAGCCCCGCTGGACACAAGCGGCGGCGGAAACCAGTTCTTCCTGTTCGTGAGTTCGGATTCAAACAACTGCTACGTCGAGCTGCCCGACGCGGCATCTGCGTCTGGGTACATTCTTACTGCCCACTACATCGCGTCTGGAAACCGAATGTACCTGGAGTGCTCAACCCCCGCGCAGTTCGTGGCTACGGCCAACGCAGACAGGCTCGACATGGACACCGACGCTGGTGGGTCCGGCCACAGCGCCACCATCGCGTGCGACGGCAACTACTGGTATCTGGTGGGAGTTTGGTGAACGAGACGCGCACCTGAGCCCATGGCCTCGGATCGCGACCCTGCTCGAGATCTGACACATCATCTTCCAGGCTTGGTCGGCCCCATTCCGGGCGTTCCAGGGGACGGATCATCACCTGAGGTCATTGGTTAGGAGTATCTCCCCCGGCGCAACCTCTCGTCCTACGCCGGATCGTCCGCCGTAGCCAGGCCGATAGATCTGGCCCTGTGTCCACGACGCAGGTGATCCCGGACATCGACGGCGATGTCGACAGGGCCAGTGACTTCCCCGCCGCCTTCGCCGATGCGATGTCGAAGCGCCATTGGCTGGACTACTCGTCCGCGATCACGGCTTCCACGTACGACGTCACCGCGGAAGACCAGGTGCTCGTCGTCAGCGCTGCGTCGAATGCGGTCACCGTGAATCTGCCCGACGCATCGACCTGCCCTGGGAGAGTCCTGCGGGTGAAGGTCGTCAGCGTCGCGGGCGGGAGCGTAACGCTCGACGGATTCAGCACGCAGACGATCGACGGGTCGACGACCAAAGTGCTCTCCGCTCAGTGGGACGCGCGGACCCTTTACGCCTTCGCGGGCAACTGGCTTCTGCTATGACAAGCCTCGCTCGGCTGTTGATCGTTGTCGCCCTTCTCGTTTGCCCAAGCTGCGCCGTAATCGGAGCAACGGCTGGCGCAGGCGGCGGATTTCTACTCGGTGGCCCTCCCGGCGCGATCGGCGGCTCAGCGGGAGGCGCGTGGATCGGCGACTGGATCGCGGGCGGCAAGCGAACGCAGGAAGCTCTCGATCAGGAACGGAAAGAGAGCGCGGAATTACGAGCCGACCTGGTCGAAGCTCGAGCATCCGCGCGCGCGAACGAGAAGATCCTCGAGCACAACCTCAAGCTGCCGCGCGGCGAACAGCCAGTCCCGCTAGTGAGCACGCCCGAGCATCGCGGCGGTGATGCCAATTACTCGCGGTCTTTCTGGAACCGCACCCCGGCCTCCTACGTGTTCGAACTGGTCGGAGGCATCTTCCGATGAAGGCAAAGACGGAACAGACACTCCTGCTCGTGGCGATCCTGATCGCGCTCTTCGTGCCCATCAAGGTCACGGCCGTGATCGTCGTGCTGATCCTGTTGTGGTGCTTCCGAGACTCGATCGCTGTTGCGGCGCTCGCGATCCCTGAGTTGATCTCCAAGGCAGTTGCGTTCTTCCGTCCCAAGAGGAAGTCCGCTCCGAAGCATCCGAGTCCGCAGATCATCGAAGAAGAGGAAATCGGACCATGATGTTGGCGCTTCTCTCGGAAACGCTGACGGAGTCAACGCCCGTAGCGATTGGTCTCGTCATCGTCGTGATAGGCACCATCGTGGGCGCGGCGTGGAAAGTGGCGAACGCGCTCACTGGGCAGCAAACCGCCTTGACCAAACACGCAAACGAGAGCAAGGAAGCGATCACGGAGCTGGCGCACAAGTTCGAGCTGCTCAAGGAGCAGGTGAACGGAAAGCTGGACCGAATCGAAGAGCGGGCCGAGAAGAAGGTCACCCACAACGAACTGCGCTCGTGGATCTTGCAGCTGCGCGCCGTCTTCCCCGACAAGGCCATCCCCATGTTCGAGCCCGAGGATGGGCCGAGGCACGGATGAAGAACACCGCACGCAAGGCCGCACGGCTCGAGGCCGAACTCGTCGCGCTCATTGCAAAGCTGCCCGGCACGGTCATCGAGTGGTGGCGATCACCAGGCGGCAAGGGCTGCTACCACGAGAAGCGCCGCGGCCGAGTCATCGTCACCTCGCAGCGCTACTCGCGCGCCCGGGACGCCAAGAGACAGGCCCACCGTCGAGCCGAGGCGCTCGGCGCCAGGGTCTTCGAAATCGCTCGCCCCAGCGGCAAGCGCTGAACCCCATCCCCAAGGACAAACACATGAACTTGCTCAGATCCATCGTCGTGCTTCTCGTCGCCGCTCTGTTCGCTCTCGTGCCCGTCGGAAACGCGCAGGACATCCAGGTCAATCCGCGAACGTCGATCCACGACACGGGCTGGGTCGACGTCTGTCCGACCACGAGCTACGCGGCCGACTACCAATACACCCCCACGGTCCCCACGCACGTGGCGACCCTCGACATGGGCAATCGCCCCGGGGCCGTCGTTGCGTCGCTCGAGTTCCGGATCGTGACCCTCGTCGAGAACCGCTACGAGCTTCCGGTGTACTCGTACGCTGTTGGGAGCGGGTACGAGTTTCACATCGGGAATGCGTTCCAGCAGCTCTGCCTCAACCAGTGCGGACAGCTCGCGAACCAGATGAACGGTGAGCCGACCGTATCGCTGTATCCAGGCGACGGCGTCGACTGCGCGCTTCCCAGTCCGCTTCCGAACGTCCCCTACGGTTTCAACGAGCACTTCGACCACCACCTGTTGCCGTGCGAGCTCGCGCTGCCATTCAACCTGGGTGTCTTCGGTCCTGGACAACACTCGATCGACCTCGCCGGCTACGCATTCATGCAGGAATGGGAGCACCAGGTCGCCCAGCAATCGCACACGTACCGGTGGGCCATTCCGCGATTCCAGATGCGCGTGCGCTACGCGATCGTTCGCTGAGATCCATCCATGACCGCGGCACTCCTAGACGGCGACCCGGTTGTCTTGGCGGGCATCAAGAAATTGGTGCGCGGCAAGACTTGGGACCCCATCGTCGTCCTGAAGGACGCGAACGGGACGCCGCTCGACCTGTCTGGCTGGACCGGCGTGCGTCTGGATCTGCGTGTAGAGGCGACGGACCGTTCTGCCGCTCTGTCGCCAACCTGCACGATCCTGGACCTGCCGTACTCCGGTGCCCCCACCGGGCGCCTCCGGCTCAAGAGTCGAGCCAGCGACACGGCGAACGTGGCGGCAGGGATCTCGAAGCTGAAGGGCGATCCCGAGTTCTACAAGGACGATCCCGCCGACCCGGGCAACGAACTCGTGCGCACCCCCTTCACGTTCGAGGTCGACGTCGGCGTCGAGTATACGAAGGCCTGATCGGTGTCGGACTGTGACATCGACGTCGAGACCGAGGGGACCGACGAGTACGAGGTCGTGGTCGGAAACGGCTCGCCTGTTGTGGCTGTCGTTTCCGTGCCGAGCGCCGTCGTCGCGGTTCAGGCGAGCATGCCCGCAGCATCCGTCGTCGCATCGCCGCTCGCCTCAGTCACGGCAACGGTCTCACCGCTCGCTCCGGTCAGCGCGGAGACGCCCGACGCCGAGCCACACGAAGTGGAGAGCGACGTGCCCGAGCTGACACAAGACGATCGCCAGAAGCTCGACTCACTCGAGCCGCCCCAGGAGCCGAACTGGAGGCCGCTCTGGGGCGACGGGCAGAAGGGCTTCGACGGCGCGTTCAACTCGATTCCCTGGATCGGCTCGACGACTCCGCTCGAGATCGGGCGCGCCACGATCCTCTTTCCAGAGTTCAACCGCCGCGGCTACCTCGACATCGACATCTCCGGCGTGTTCGTCAATGCGGGCGCGCCGTTCACCGCGAGCTTCTTCATCGAGGTCCAGGATCACCCGGCTCCGGTCTATCCGGAAGTCTGGACTGTGGTCCACACGGTCACCACGCCGGCGCTCGGAGGCGCTGCGGGCACGGGAGAGTTCACGCTCACGATGCGGCTGCGCGCCGCGGGACACGACGCGAGCGGACGTTGGAAGCAGTTCAGCGCCCAGCTACTGCACACCGACCTCGCAACGGGAAACGTGATACCCACGCCGTTCCTGAAGCGCTTCACGCTCGACACGATGAAGGACGTCGAGATGCGTGTCTCGTTCCAAACAGATGCGGCGATCGCTCTGCCACAGGCCTGCAACGTGACCAGCTCCAACGCCGGCATCTTCAATCGCGAGGTCGGCGATGCCCTCTAGCCTCACTCCGAATCCGATCGCCTGGACGCACACCGGAGAGATCATCGACGGCGTCTACGATCGTCACTACGACTGCCGCTTCCGCTACTGGAAGCACATCAATCGGCGGGCGGGCGGAAACGCTGTTGTCCCCTACCTTCACGGCGGCGCGTGGTTCACCGGCGGCTATCTGTCCCTCATGGACTTCCCGAGCGTCGGCAAGATCATCCGCGCCTACTTCCAGGATCCAACGTACGCAGCGACTCAGTTTCCTGTCGACTTCGTCACCTACGAGACGCCACTGCTTGGGCACCAGAGCGTCTCGGGAAGTTCGACGACCACGCGGGAAGTCACGATCGAGGGCACGCACCCGGGAACAGGGCCGATTTCTCTTCCAGGCACACTGCGTACGAACATCCGCGCGACGCAGCGGATGGTTCAGTACCTGAAGCGAAACGCGCTGAAGTTCGACTTGAACCCGGACCTGATCGGCGGGATGGGCGAAAGTGCCGGCGCGCAAGCCGTGCTCTCAGGTGCATTCTCACCCTCGGCGCCGTTCACGACGGCGACGCGAGCGACTCGCCAGAACGAAGCGCTCCACGACAGCCGGGTGCGCTTCGTCATCAACCTATTCGGCGTGATCGACATGCACCCGTTCAAGACGTGGCATCAGCACTCGCGCGCGTTGCTGGGCTGCATCGACAACGACCCGGCCAGGGTTCGTGCCGCCGTCGACAAGCTGCTGCTGCTGCCCGACGCGAGCGGCGTGCTTTCGGCTACCTCGGCGGCGACTCCACTCTGCAAGAGCATCTCGCCCGTCTCGCTGATCGCTGCGTCGCCCATCGCAAATCGCGATACGAAGATATTCAGCGTCTACGACCTCGACGAACAGGACAACACGGTCCCGAGCGGGTACACGGCGCCCAACAACCCCTACAGCAATCCTCACGACCCGCGGCAGGGGCCGACGCTCCAGTCGTTGTGCGACTCGCTGGACATCTACCACGAGCTCTATCGCCCCGCGGGATCGACGTTCGGGGGCAGTCGACAGCTCTTCATCGAGTCTGTTCTCGACGAAATGGCCTCGTTCGTGGATGCGGCCACTGCGTAAACGGCCTGGTCGTGCGCCGCGGCACCGGCCGCAAGGGTCTCCTGCAAACCTGCGCACGGCTGGGCCGCCTCCCTCAGCGGCAGTCGTGCGCGACGATCTCGCCGGTCTCGTCTACCTCGAATCGGACGAGTGCGCCGTGCCCGGCTCCGTTGGGTCGTTCGGACCCCTTGTTCACGGCCAGGCGCTCAAGGATGCGCTCTTTATCTCGCGTCGGCAGGCGTTCGAAGTCAGCGGGGCTCGGGGCAGGTTGGGTGTGTCCACACTTCGGGCAACGGCTCATGGCTGCATTCTAGCCCGCGGGTGCCGGAGGCTCACGGCGCTCGATCCTGCAACCCATGTCAACCCAAGGGCGGCACCGTGGCTTCCGTGGGCACGCGGCCTTCACCAGGTACTCCGCGTCGCGCATCCGGATCTCGACGGCGTACGCGAGCGTGGAACACGTCGTGCAGACGACGCGCGGGAGGGCGGGATTGCCGTGGGTGAAGTCGCGAACGGTCTCGCTCACGACGCTGCAATCTCGCTCGGATTATTCACCGGAATATTCCGGCCTCCGTACGCGGGCAACAGGACGTCCTCATGCTCGCGCCAATCAGGACCGAACTCAGTCACCGCCCACTCCTCGATGCAGTCGTCGGCTTCGTCTAGGGCCTGCTTGGCGTGCTCGCGTGGCCTTCCACGAAGCTTGTGCGACTCGGCGGCGAGATAGGCCGTGAGCATCGTCCGCTGGCGCTGGTGGAGATCCTGGGCGTACTCAGCGACGACGAGAACTTCGTCCGGGGTGAGCCGGCCGTCGCGCTGGAGGGCCTTGGAGATCAGAAGATCGGCCTTCACGGCCCTCCAATCCTCTTCGACGACCACTCGCCGTCCTTCTTCTGCGCCAGCACGAATTCGAAGAATCGGAAGCGCTCGGCCGCGACCTTCAGGCGCACCATCGAGGCCTCGCGCACGAAGCCGCCCTTCACCTCGACGCACTGGATGTCGCCGTCCGCCCGAAACACGACGAAGTCGGGGCAGTACCACGCGCCATCGGCGAGCCGCAGTTTGAGCGTCTCGAACTCGTAGCCGAGCACTTCGCCGGCAAGGCGTGCGGCTTCGAGTGAGTCACGGTACTCCATCTCCGTCTTGTTCATCCGGCCGCGGCGAGGGGCCCGGCCCTTCACGGGCAACTGCATCTTCACGCGATCGCGGACGTGCGCGGGCAGTTCGGAGAGCTTCATGAGGGCTTCTCCGTAGCGTGTTTCAGCTTCTCTCGGAGCTTGCGGCTCCCCATTCTGGCAGTGTTGCGTTCGTGCAGATACCTGCGTGACAGATCAAGGAGCCGCTTACGATCATCTCGCAGCCAATTCACGTGCTCTATTTCATGGGTGGCCCTTGCGTCGGCGAAACGCATCGGCGCTGTTAGTAGCTCCAGCGACTTCGCTATTGATTCAAGCGCTGCTAAGGCTCTAGGATCGGTCACGCGGGCACCTCTTCGTCCTGGCCGTCGGCGCGAAGGGGGACGGTGCGTGCCACGGTCTCGGTTCCGCAGAACGGCTCTGACGTGGTCTCGTGCGTGTACGGGGACGAGGGGCGCACGACGCGCTGTCTCGCCAGCGACTTTGAGCAGATAGAGCACGCGATCTGCTCGCCCACCCCGGCGCGCTCTTCGATCGAGTTCGACACGTCGACACGGCAGAGGCTCTCGCGTTCACCGCGACGTGCGAAGTGGAACTTGAGGCCAGCGACGGACTTGAACCACGTGCCGGCCATCAAAGCACCGTCTTCTTCTGCGACGGCTGCGCAGGCTCTCGCGTGTGCTCGTGCTCTCTGTGCCAGTTCAGGACGCGGTTCGAGGCCCGGCGGTTATCTCGTCTGCGTGCGCGGATGTGGAAGTAGATGATCGAGCCGCACACGATCAAGGACACGAGCATGGCGAGGTGAAAGAGCGGCCAGTTCATGGCGACACCTCGACGGGCTCAGGCTTCGGCTCAAGCTCTGCAATCGCTCGGTCGAACGCGGCAAGCCGATCCGCTCTCGACACTGACTCGTTCGCGTCCCACTCCACCAGCCCGCCTCCAGCCTGGTCTCGAAGGGCGAGCGCGGCCGGGTTGAAGAGCGCGTGGTCAGGTTGTCCGAAGACGTTGCCCATGCTCGAGGCGTAGGCAATTGCGCCCACGGATCCGCATCCTCGGCCGTGGAGGGCGCGGGCGGCTTGGAGGATGGCGAGGGTATTCATGCGTCCTCCGGTCCGGCGTCCGCCCTGATCAGTTGCACGGATGCTCGGGCGAGGCTGGCGTGATCGCCTTGTATTCGCTCCTCGATGACCGCGCAGACTTTCCGCCAGTAAGCTCGCGGCCGGTACAGGCGCTCGATCGCGCCCCTTCGATGGTCGGTGTCGGAGTTCGGGGGATGGTCAAGCCACTGCGCCACGGCCGCTTTGTGCCCCTCGTTCGAGCACGCCTTGACGAGCGTGAGCTTTTCGATTTCGACGGTGCCCTCCGGCCAGCCGAACCAGGACGCCCGCCCGGATTCGTAGTCGGCGTACGCGACCTCGATCTTGTAGTCGGTGCCCTCGATGCGTGCGGTGTCGCCGCAGCGGAACTTGTGAATGCTCATGCCGATTCCTTCGCCACCTTCGCGGCGACCTTCCAGACGATCGACGGCCGGCCGCTCGGGCTCGACCGCGTTGTGCCTGAGTCGACGACTCGACCCTGGCGCTCGAGGTCACGCATCCTGCGCGCAACCTGCACGTTGTTCAGGTTCCCGAGCGCCTCGGCGATCTCGTGCGCGGTCCCGCCGTCCATCATTGAGGACAGCGCCTTCTCGATTCGGTCGCAGTGCTGGCGCGCCAGGTCGCCGGCGAGGTAGGCGGATGCCCGACTCGTTCGGGGGTCGGAGCGGTGCACGTGTTTCCGCACGAACTCGCGGTCCGCCTTCTCGATCGCGGCGAAGATGTCGAGTTGGTCAGCCACAGACTGCCCCCTCTCGATTGAACAGCGGCGCGTCCTCGAGGATTCGATCGCGAGCGATCGCCGCATACCGCTCGTTCACCTCGATGCCGAGGAAGCGGCGGCCCGTGCGCAGTGCGACTACCCCGACCGTCCCGGTTCCAGCGAAGGGATCGAGACAGAGCCCGCCAGGGGGGCATCCCGCCAGGACGCACGGCTCGACGATCTCGGGGGGGAACGCGGCCGTGTGCTCGCTGTCGAACTGCGACGTTCCAGTCGTCCACACCGATCGGCGATTCCGCAGGTCGGGGCGCCCTTCGATGGCGCTCCGTCTCGTGCGTCGCGGCTTCTCGACGTCGCCCTGGACCTGTCGCGGGTCCGCAGCGCGTCTACGGTTCGCCGCCCGCTCGATGTCCTTGGCGTACCGTACGGGCACCAGCACGCGCTCGGCAATGGCTTCGGCGTCGTACCAGTAGCGCGCGCGTTTCGTCAGCAGAAAGACGTACTCGTGCGATCCGGTCGGGCGATCGACGCACGACTCGGGGAGAACCGAGAGCTTCGACCACACGATGTCGCGGCGCAGGAACCAGCCGCGCTCGTGCAGCGCGAGAGCGAGCCTCCACGGAAGCCCGACCAGGTCCTTCTCCTTCAGGCGGACGATCGAGCTGGTCACACTTCGTGTCTGGACGTAGCGATCCCCCATCACTACGAAGCACGTCGCATCGTTCGTGAGCACGCGGCGGACTTGCTCGAACACGTCGACGACCTTCGAGAGGTAGTCTTCGAGCGTCCGCTCCGTGCCGATCTGCCCGACAGCTTCGAGCCGTCGCAGGTTGAGATACGGCGGCGACGTCACGCAGCAGTTCACGCTCAGATCAGGAAGCGCTCGCAAGAGCTGCGCGCAGTCGCCAACGCGGATCTCGAAGGAGGCGGTCACGAACCCGGCGCCTCCACCGCGACGAACAGCGCTTCGAAGGAAGCGGGGTCTATCTCCACGCCGTAGCCGAGCACGCCCGTCTTGCCGCGATACGCGCTCTGCGCCTCGAAGAACGCGCGCGCCTTCTCTTCGATCTTGCGCAGTCGGTCCATGTCCGCCGTCCCGTCAAGCATCGCGTCGATCCTCCCCGCGATCTCTCGATGGTTGTGCGAGCCCCCTGCGCGGAGCATCTGGGCGTCTTCTCGAAGGCGGGAGCGGAGGAGGGGGTCCATCACGCGACTCCCTTCCCGACGTGTCTTCGCCGCGCGTACTCAGCGATCAGCGCCGCATCCGCCATCGCCCAGTCAGCCTTGAACTTGATCGGGATCTCGGGCCAGAGAGCAAGCGCACGTTGCACGGCGTTCGCCTTGCGCGCTGCCGGACGGAGTTTCGGGTCTTCCGGTTTCGGCATCCCCGCCAGAAGCTCCTTCGTCCACGCCTGCGGCTTCACGTCGATGCGCGGCAGGCCGAGCGTCGCGATGATCCCGAGCCAGATCCCGTAGCCCTTGCCGAACGAGAACATCGAGGTTCCGCCCTGCTGGCGACCAGCGACGCGAGCGGCTCCAACGGCCTCGATTGCGACGCGGGCGCCCTGGTAGTTCAGGAGTTCGACCATGCGCCTGAGGTCGTAGTCGCCCGCGATCAGGGGCGTGCGGTGGGCGAACACGAGCGCGCCCGACTCGGAGAGCGCCGCCACGCCTCCGGTGATTCCGGGGTCGACGCCGATGAAGAACGACGGGCTCATGCGACTTGCTCCTCGCGTTCCGGCACCTTCTCGCCCGCACGTTGCAGACATTGCTCAGCGAGACGCTTCATGTGGTCTCCAGCACCCGCAACGTTCTCGACGATGGACGCGTCGGGATCGCGGATGCCCTGGATCTGCGCCTTCTTCAGTCCAAGGACTTCGACCATCGTTGGGTCGGTCCCCTCGTCGGAGTGCAGGAAGTACGCGCATACCGTGTCGTCTTGGCCGGGTCGATGAACGCGACCGATGCACTGGTCGTGAACACCCGGCGACCAATCGAGTTCGCCGAAGACCACGATTCGGCACTTGGATTGGAGCCCGTCGAGTCCGGCTCCGGCACGCAGCGACATGATGAGCACACGCGCATCGCCCTTGAGGAACGCTTCCTTAGAGCGCTCCTTCTCGGGAATCGACTCGTCGCCGGTGTAGAAGACCGGCTTGAACTCCTTCAGCGCCTCGCCCCAAACGCTGTAGACGGCGTGGTGCCACCCGTACAGCAGAACGCGCTCTTCCTCGTCCGCTTCGAGCAGCATGCGCACGAACGTCGCGACGAACGGAGCCTTCGCAATCCCGGTCGCTTGACGCAGGCGCCAGTCGAGTTCGCCGGATGCCTGCATCCGCTCTTTCCCGCTCGCCGTGTTCGAAAGAATGATCCGTGCGAGTTCGGCGGCGCTAGATTTCATGTCGTCGAGCGCGCGCGTGTCAGAGTCAATCTGGTGCGGGATCCGAATCGGGAGCGCGAGTTCGGGTACTTCGTCGCGGACGTCCTTGCCCGTGCGTCGCAGCATCAGGCCGTGCTCGCGCATGAACGTTCCGAACGCCTTCGGTTCCTTGATCTTCGCGGTGTTGCCGGCGCCAGCGTGTGAGCACCACTCCGTCTCGAACTCCGTGCGTGATCCGAGAGCGCCAGGGTCGAGCAGCTCGACGATGTTGAAAATCTCGCCGCCGTAACCGTAGATCGGCGTCGCGCTCAGTCCCATGCGGTACTCGCACGCGTGCGCGAGCAGTTGTCCAGCGCTGCCCTTGTTCGAACCCGTTCCGGTTCGCAGCTCTTGGATCTCGTCGAAGACGACGGACTTGGCTCGGAACGTCTCGACAAGCGTCTGCGCCCAGCCTGCGAGCTTCGAGTAGCTGAGCACGATGACGTCGGGAGGAATGAGCCCGCGCATCAGGCTCAACTCGCGATCCGTCGGCGTCCCCTTCTTCGGGATCATCACTTGGAGTCCTGGCGCGAACTTGCGCAATTCCTCGCGCCACTGTCTCGGAAGGTGCGTGAGCGTCACCACGACGGCAGGCCGTGCGCGTTGGTCTGAGATGACGCAGATCGCGGTCGCCGTCTTTCCGAGGCCGACATCGTCAGCGAGGAGCAGTCTCGACGTGGTCAGCGTCAGTTCCGCGGCTGAACGCTGATAGACGCGCGCTGGAACAGCGAGTTCGAAGGTCGGCGGAACGTGATCCCGCGCGAACACGTTCTGAACGGCGGCCATTGCCTCGTCGTGCTCGCGCGCTCGCTTCGCCAGATACTTCGCGTCGGCGTCCGATCCGGTGCACGGATAGCGCTCGAAGAACCACTCCATGTCGCGAGCGACGTGCGTCGTGTCGGTCAGTCGGAGCTTGCCCGCCTGCTTCTTCGCGACCTGCGCGAACACACGCTTCGCGCGAAGCATCACGTGCGCTTCTGCGTCCAGCTCCCATTGTTTGCCGATGCGTTTGAAGGTGCCGACGGTTCTCACGCGAACCCCCGCTGCATCAGGACGACACGGACCGGCTTGCCAGCGATCTCTTGCGGAAGGTTTCGATGCGCCGGCTTCGTCGTGAGGAGAACCACAGCCGAAATGCACTCGCACTCCGCGTAGCGCTGCACTTGTGCGGCGACTGCGGGAAACGAGCCGTCGACCTTGATCTCAAGGCCAAGGGTTCCGAAGAGGAAGTCGATGCGCCCGGCCTTGCCAGGGAGCACGAACTCACGCTCGAACGCGACGTCGAACTCGGTCATGGTCGCGGCGATCTGAGCTTGGAGCTGGTCTTCGTTGTCGGTCACGAAGGCCCACCTCCGTAGCAGCATCAGAAGGACATCGAGCGTCATCGCTTGGCTGGCCTTCACGCGCGCTCCTCCAACGCCGCTGCGCAAACGGACGTCTGCTCCCGTCCCAGCTCGTCCGGCCGCGCGAACACGGCCAGCGCGTTCGCCTTCGACCCGAGCGCCAGCCCGTTCGGGCTCGGCATCTTCAAGAGCGCCGACTGGAACACCTGCGGATCACGCGCCAGGTACATGCCGAGAGCGGCGGCAACGAGCGGGAAGTAGTCGCTCCCGTCCGTCCACTCGTTCACCCGGCGGACCACCTTCCCGTTGTCCGTCACGCCCAGGAACTTCGGGATGCCGCCGGCACGCTCGAAAATGCAGCGGTCGTAGACCTCCGCTCCTCGAACGAGCCAAAGCGTGTACCAGAGACGTGGCCTCGTGACCGTCGTGCGGAACAATCGGTCGAGCGTCAGCCGGGCCGCGTCGAGTTCGCCCGCGCGCGCGAGCACGAACGCCGTGATGACGTCCTCCATCACCTGGCAGGAGTTGCTCGTCTTGCGAAGCGGGCGCGTGATGTCGGGACCGACCTCGTGCGGGTCGGGCGATCCACCGGTTGGCCAGGGCTTCGAGTTCCGGAAGCCGTTCGGCATCGTGACGTTCGCGATCGCGCGGGCGAGGACCTTCCCGTCAGCCTCTGTCGTCGGCTCCATGCACAGCAGGTCGCAGAGCCAGCTCGTGCCCCGCCCGCCGAGCACGGGGTGTCCCTTGCCCTTCGAGGGGCCGGCGGCGACTCGTGACCAGTCCTGGATCCGGTCCCGGAAGGTGGCCCGCATCGTCTGCGCGTGAATGCGCCGGTCGATCGACGCGAGCGTGTCACCAGCGACTTCGCACGCGGCCTCCAGGGCGCCGCTCACGCGGCGCTCGTGCTCGAGGTTGTTGGCCTGTGAGTCGCGGTACGTCTTCGTCCCGGTCGCATACGCGGCGTACGCGCACGTCGGCGAGGTGACGTTCCACCACTTGGGGAAGTGGATGCGAGGATCGGACTCAGGTGCTGCGCCGGCCCCTCCAAGGAACGCGTGCGGTTGCTGCTCGGGGAGCCACCCGTGCCACCAGCCGTCGACGCCGTGCCAGTGCCAGTCGATCACGGACCCATCACGCATCGAGAGCGTGTCGCAGCCGACCGCGTTCATCTCCGCATCCGAGCGCCGGATCATCAGCTCGACGTCGCCGTCGTAGCCCGGCATGAAGTCGATCGCAAACCCGCCGCCCTGGCCCGGGTCGAGCCAGCCGTAGCGCTCGCCGAGCGGCGTGGCGACGGCGTCGTAGCTGGCGCCAAACTTCGTCAAGGCAGTCCACGGCCGAAGGTCGCCGCGCATCGATTCGGGGTGCCTGGCGCGCACACCTGGCGCGATGCGAGTTCTGCGGTCGATCGCAATGCGTTCGTACGCGCGCTGCGGGTGCGATCCGGTCGCGTACCGAATCCTGATCGCGTGGCCGACCGGGATGCAGTGCCGACTGCCGTCGCCGCCGAGGATGATCTTCGTCCCTTCCGCACGGATGCCGTCGACGCCAGGAAGCGTCTCTACACAGACCGGCTCACCGAAATCGAACTCGAGCAGGTCGAATTCCACGCCGCCGTAGCCATCGGGTGAGTCCCACACGCCGGCGGAAATGCGCAGCGACCCGGCCCACCACAACCCGTCATCGGCCACGCCCTGGCATTCGATCGGAGCGTGCACCCCGAGGGGGCCGAACAGGTGGTTCCACGAGTCGCCCTCGTCGAAGCGGATGATTCCCGTGCGCGTCACGGTGCCGTCGACGTAGCGGTAGGTTGCGGTCTTCATGCGTGCGTTCCGTTCTTGGCGGCCTTCGGCGCCGTGAGTTCCTCGAGGACAGCTCTCGCCTGCTCGTGAGTGGCCGGGTAGGGCGGCACCGCCTTGAAGCGGCGCGAGTGCACGGCGAACCAGCGGTCGCGAAGGTCGCGTTCCTCCTGGGTCTCGGTGCGCGGAGGGGCCGCAGGCTTGGGCGATGCCACCGTGACGAGCGTGTTCCAATTCGCGACGATCCGGCCCAGGGTCGCGGGCTCCTTTCCGAACACCGGGTGCGCGATGAAGCGCTCGACGACCTGCCGCACCAAGTCGATGCCCTGCCCGTTCGCGCGGGCCTTGGCGAGCAGCTCGTTCGCCTTCGACTTCTCGGCCGGCGACATGTCGTAGCGCGCCCCCAGCGGCATCGCAGGCGATGCGGTTGCCTCGGCGTACCGCCCGACCCACCACTCGCAGAACGCGGCGTGGACGTTCACAGCGGGCTCCTGGCTCTGCGCCGGAAGATCTGGCTCGCGCGCGCGCGTCGAGCGCGAGAGACTTTCAGTTCTAGAGGGAGTCGGGATACGGGAGTCGGGAGGCATCGCCGGGCAAGGCCCAGGCATTGGCCCAGGCATTGGCCCAGCCATGACCGGGCCATCGCTTTGGCATCCTTCGGGCGCGGTGCTGGCATCCGGTTTCGCGCCCCATCGCGCGTCGGCGCCTTTCTTCCCCTTGGTGCTGTTCGTGTCCCGGTTGTCGACTTGCGCCTGTCGCTCGCGTTCCTGCCGCCCGTTCACGAGGCGCGAGCCGTCGCCGTCCTTCGCGCGGAAGCAGCGGCAGACCGCGACCCACACCCGATCGAAGTCCGCCTGCGAGAGGCGCAGGAGGCGCGCGATGCGCTCCGGCTCGCACGGGATCCCGTCGTTCAGCCAGGCGTAGTCCAGCAGCGCGTGGAAGATCCCCCGCTCTTCGTACGTGAGCTCGGCGTACCGCGCGTCGGTCAGCGCGTCGGTCGGATACCACTGGTACGCCGGGGACTTCGGGTTGCGGCCGTTGCGGGTCATGAGGCCGCCCCCATGTCTGCGTCGTGCTCGTTCATCGCCTTGACGATGCTCCGCGCGGTCTCCGGAGAGAGCGGCCACCTACGCAGCACGCGAGCGCGGAGACACGCGAATGACAGTCCGGGCTCCCCGCAGTCCTCGTCCACCTCCAGTTCCCCGAAGGGCGCGACCTCGTAGATCGTTCCGGCCCGCGCGCACGCCGCGAATACCGCGGCGGCGCTGATGTCGGTCGCGACGTACACCCGATCCGCGCGGTAGACGCGACGCGCGATGACCTGGAGCTCCGGTGGCGTGTCCTGGTCGGTCCGCCGCGCACCGGTGATGATCGGCGGCTGGATCCATTCGAGCAGTCGGAGCCCGCCCGGTCCGCCGTGGAAGTAGCGCGTCACGCCCTCCTCCTCGCCCGCTCCTCGCGCTCACGCTCGATCTGGACCGCCCGAGCCGAACGGTCGCCGATCTCCTGTTCGATGAGCTTCTGGCGCTTCTCGGGGAGCTTGGGGATGCGCCGCGGCCGGCCGCAATCGAGCCACCACATGCGCTGAATCCAGCAGGCCCCGAGACTCGACGCATACGCTCGGTCGTCGGGGAACAGCTCGTCGATCAGGAACCGAGCGATGGAGAGGCGACCTCCCGCCTCGCAATGCACGATCACGACCAGAGCAGCGGTGTCGATGTCGTGCGTTTCGGGTGCCGTGCCGTGCGCGCGGCGGTACTTGGCGTCGAAGTAGGCTGCGGCTGAAACGAGCGCGCGCTGGAACGCGTTCGGCTCGGTGTCGCCGGGGCCGACGAATGCGTGGCTAGACATTCGCACTCCGTTTCTCGCGTCGAGCTTGCGCGAGACGACGCCTGTTCCTGGGCGATTCGAACCACTTGTCTAGAGCCTCTGAACAGCAGGGGCACAGGTGCTTGACGGGCCCGAAGACTCCTGGAAAGTCACGCCAACGCGCGATGGTGAGGTCATCTAGCGAGCCTTCCCTGGTTCCGTATTCTTCTGCGGAGCAGCGGTCGCAAGTCATCGTTACGCCTGTCGTCTTGCGCAGCTTCTTCACGAGCCACCTCCACGCGCGGCGATCATCGCGTCGGCGTACTCGTAGGCGACGATCGCCATGTCGCGGCGGAAGATGGGGAGCTGGGCGTCATCGAACTTGGGCCCGTGCTCACCTTCCCTGTCGAGGAGCGGCTGCTTGTGAACAAGCGCGATCAGCACTTGCCCCGCGAAGTAGTCGCGCAGCGACATGCCGGGTTGGCGCGCATCGCTGAGGGGGAACGCGCCGCCGCCATCTCTCGAATGATTGCTCACAATCCACCCCCAATCGACTCCGGCGGGAGCGGCTGCAGGACCTCGCGTACCAGGCGCAAGGTCTCGCTGTCCGCGATCAAGCGACCACGCCGCGTGTTCATCTCGACGTGGTGCTTCTCGATCCTGCGCAGCGCGGCCCTGAGGTTGTTGGCCTCGGCAAGGGCGCGATTCCGCTCCTCTCGCAGGTCGCGAATCAGGAGGTCGGTGCCAGTCAGCACGGACGCACCTCCCCAGCGCTAGGCCGGTCACGGAGAGCCAACTCGAGCGTGGCGTTCGTCAGCTCGAACATGCTCCGAGGCCCGCGCCACTCCTTCGCGATGCGCACCTCGACGAACGGCTCGCCAGTCGGGCCCCACTTGCGGATGCGCGCGCGCTCGGTCTGAATGACGACGACGTAGCCGTCCTCGACATCGGTGGCGGGTGCGACCTTCATGCCGCACCTCGCGACCCGTGCGCGGCGCGGGCATTCGCCACGATCATCTCGCGATAGCGCGGCAACCGAGCCGGATGCGTCTTTCGCGGCGTCTTCGGGCGCCCGTCATCCGTCCACGCGAGCCAGCTCACGTACCTGCGTCCGAACGATTTCCCGAACAGGCCGGGAACCGCGAGCACCTCGTAGGCCATCTCGTGGGCCTTCCGCTCCGAGAGGAAGCACTGGACGTGCAGCACGTCCCACAGCGCCGACTCGTCGAGCTCGCTCCACTTGCGCGGCTCACCACCGCTGTCCAACAACCAGCCGACGATCGCCTTCCTCAGGCCGGCTTCGACGTCGACACTCTGGGCTCTCAGCCCGGACAGTGCGCCCTTTCCCATCTCGCCCTCGCAGGGCGGAGCGACCTCAGGCATCCCGACGACGCCCGAACTACTCCGCGGCGCCCGCTTGCACCGGCGGCCTGGCGTCCCGACGGGAACGACTGATCAGGCCGAGGAGGTCGCCCTGGAGGCCTGGGAGAAGGTGGTGACCGCGGTAGGGCTCGAACCTACGACCTGATGATTCAAGAGTCACCAGATCGCGTGGCGCGCAGCAAACGCGGTTTCTTCACCCAAGCTTTCAAGGTGCGGGCGGCGGACGTCGCCCGCGTCGACAGGGCGGACATTCGCTCGGGCCCGAGCGGCAGTCAACAAAAAAGAATCACAACCAGCGATTTTTCGAACGTCGCTCGCCGACCTAAGTCACGTCACGATAGGTCTTGCCGTCGCGCACAGCCTGTGCGACCGAATACGAGATCCGAAGTCGCGCCGCGACGGCCCGCAGGGATTCGTTCGAGGTCCGGATCTCGCGCACCATCGAAGGCGAGAGCGTCGCGCGACCATGCCTCGCGCCGCGCACCACGCGGCCCTTCGCCTGCCGATCGGCCATGTTCGCGTCGTGATCGCCTAGGAAGAGATGCGCCGGGTTCACGCAGCGCGGGTTGTCGCCGTCCGGGCAGTTGTGAAGCACGCAGATTCCATGCGCACCGTGTCCTGGGGGAATTGGTCCGTGCGCGAGGATCCACGAAACGCGGTGCGCGAGCATCATCCCGGCTCCGGGCACTCGCACGAATCCATACCCGGATGTCTGCAATGCGCGCTTCCACAGCCAGCACTTGTCGGTCTTTTCGACCTTCGCCCAGAAGCGCTCAAGGAAGCGCACCGACTTCCCCGCGAGGACTACGCTCTCGTCCCGTGTCATTGGTCGCATGCTACCTCGGTGATTCCGAAGTAGGAATGCTGATTCGGGGAAGCGACAGAAGTGCATCACGCGTCCCCTCCATGCCGAGGCCGTTGTAGACCTGGAGGAGCATCGCGGGCGATGCATGCCCTGTCAGCTTCTGTGCGACCTGCACCGAGACCCCCTGCCGAAGCAGGCGCGTGCAGAACGTGTGTCGCATGGCGTGCACGTGCAGAACGCGTCCGACGCCGTCCCGGTAATCGATTCCGGCCTGGATCATCACATTGCGCAGCCAGCGCCTGAAATTGCCCGTGTCGCGGCTCCAGTCGGCGCCGTTCGGGGTGAGAAACACACGCGCGTCCTGCGTGGGAAGCCGTCGGCGGATCCGGCCGTGATGCTCGCGCAGACCCATGATCCCATCGAAGGCGAACGGATCGAGCGGGATCGTCCGCTCCCGGCTCATCTTCGTCGTCTCCGCGCGCAATGTCAGCGCCTGGGCGTCCACGTCAAGGTCAGCCCAGACCGTGGATGTCAGCTCTCCCCAACGGGCTCCCGTCAGGATCAAGGCCCGGAGAAGCGGTTCCCTCGGGAACCCTTCCAGCTTGGCGTCGCTCGCTGCAGCGGCCGCCAGAAGCGAACAGATCTCGGCTTCCTTGAGCACCCTTGCCACTCGCCGCCGATGCCGCGCGCTCGTCGGCAGCGCCCGTAACCCCGCCAGCGGCGAGGCTCGCACCTGCCCTAGGCGCACGGCCAGGTTGAGCGCGGCCTGCAAGGCCCCGACGTCCACGTTCGTGGTGCGGTTCGACGCCCCGCCGGCGAGGCGCGCGCGCCTCCAGGCGTCCACGGCCGTCTTGGTGAGGTCCTCTACGTGTTCAACGCCGAGGCCGGCGAGGATTCGCTTCAGCGCGCCGCGGGCCTGGCGGATGGATTCCGGTACGGCCCGTGTGTCCAGGTCGGCGAGGTACTGGTCACCAACTGCGCGAAGGCTCAGCCTGGTGACACCGTCAAACGGCAGCGGATGTTGCAGCGATGGAGTCGACGGACTCCCCGGCTTGGGCTGCTGGGGCAGCCAAGCTTCACTCCTCCCCGTCTCCACTCCCGAGCTCTCCCGATAGGCGACGATCAGCCAGGTGACTGGCGACCTTCAACGGGAGAGCGCCCCCAGAGCGTCCCGAAATTCGCGGTAAATCGATCCGACCGGGCAGTGACGATCGCGTGGCTAGTCGCGGCCGCAGAGCCAGTCCATGGAGACACCGAGCACGTCGGCGAGGCGCTTCAAGCCGCTCGACCGCAGGTCCGTGCCTATCCCGCGCTCGAAGTCCGAAATGTCTGGCGCGGCGATGCGCGCGTGGAACGCCAGGTCGGCCTGGGTCAGGCCCTTCTTCATTCGAGCCTCGAGCAATCGCTCGCCGCTGATGACCACTTCTCTGTTCGACTTCCGTGTGAGTTTTGCGCGCGCCTTCTTGGCCACCTGAGTCTCCTTCGTGGGGATTCCGTGCGCGCGTAAATGCCGAATTCGTGGCCATTTGGCAATAGCCTATCGGTTTTCCCGGTTCACGCATGACTAATTCGGGATGTGTCCCGTACCATCTGGCAGACCACACGGGGATACCCCCACGAGGAACCTGCCATGTACGTGACCATTGGAAAGAACCGCATCGAAGTCGCCTCGCTCGCCGAGGCCACCGCCGAGTACCAGAAGGTGCGCGATGCCGCGTGGGCCCGAGGGGCTTCACGATGGCCGCGCGGGGCGACCGTTTCCACGGGGCACACGATCTCGCAGAACGGCCGGGTCTGGCTCGGCGCGGTCTGCGTGATTGAGGCAGACGGTTCGCCTTTCCAGCCGCGCGAGTGGGCGGGTGAGGTGCTCGCGTGAGAGACCTCATCGTCATGGCTGGCTTGATTGTCGGGCTCGCGCTTGGCTGGTTTCCAGCTCTCTGTGTCGTTGCCCTGGTGCTCCTTTTCGGCGTGATCGCGCGGAAGTGCGGTGTGCGGTGATCCGCGAACTCTCTCGCGAGGAATGGCTCGCGCTCAGGACGTCCACCATCGGCGCGTCCGAAGCAGCCGCTGCGTGCGGCGAGTCCCCCTACCAGTCGGCGATCGAACTGTGGAGCTTCAAGTCCGGGCTCCTGACGCCGCCTGACCTATCGGAGGTCGAGCACATCCTGTGGGGCAACATCCACGAGCCCGCGATCGTGCGCGAGACGTGCCGTCGTGAGGGGCTTCGACTCCTTGACGTCGAGGAAGCGTGCGTCCGCCTTGGCGATCATCCGGACTTCGAAATCGTCGGGATCGTGGAAGGGCGCCAGCTCTTCCTGCGAAGCCGACTCTACCCATGGATGAGCACGACGCTCGACGGGCTCGCTCTCACGCCCAAGCCCGAGATGCTCGTCTCGATCGAAGCCAAGACGACGAGCGAGTGGCTGCTCGACGATTGGAAGGACGGCGCGTATCCGGGGCACCACCAAATCCAGGTCACACATCAGCTCGCTGTCGTCACGCCGGTCGCCTACGGGATCCTGGCCGGGCTCATCGGCGGAAACAAACTCAAGATCGCGCCCCCCATCGCGCGCGCTGCCGCGCCGATCCATTCGCTCGTCGTGCTCGAGCGGGAGTTCTGGCGCTGCGTGCAAGAGAAGGATGCCCCTCCGGCCGACGGAACGAAGAGCAGCCTGCGCACGCTCAAGCTCCTGCACCCGGACGACAACGGCGAGTCGATCGTGCTCTCCGACGCGGTCGTCGCATTGCACGAGCGCGCGCAGCAGCTCGAAGCGCAGATCGAGGCGACCAAGCCTCTCAAAGACGAGCTGGAAGCGGTGGAGATCCAGATCCGCGCCGCGCTCGGTGACAACACCTTCGGCGTGCTGCCGAACGGCCGAGGCACCTACAGCCTCAAGACCACGGCGCGGAAGGGCTACGTCGTCGAACCGACCACGTACCGCCAGCTCCGATTCAGTGCACCCAAGTCGGCGAAAGCCAAGAAGTGAAAGGAACGAGGAACATGGAACACGGCGAGAGAATGGAAGCTGGCCAGTCGGCCACACAGGGATTCGGAGAGACCGCGCTCGCGCGTACGGCGGAGACGTCGGCGCTCGCGCTGGCCGAGCAGGCGAAGGCGGCTGTGCAGGCGCGCTACATCGTCGCGATGCAGCGCCCGCGCGACCTGATGCTGGCGCGCAAGAAGCTGCTCGACGACTGCAAGCGCACGCGGTTCGCAGAAACCGCGATCTACCGCAAGCCGGTCGGCGAGGGCGTCGAGGGACCCAGCATCCGGTTCGCGGAGGCGGCGGCACGTGCGATGGGCAACGTGATGGCCGAAGTGGCGGCGATCTACGACGACGCTTCGAAGCGGATCGTGCGCGTCTCGGTGACCGACCTCGAGTCGAACATCACGTATCCGAAGGACGTAACGATCGAGAAGACGATCGAGCGATCCAAGATGCTGCCCGGGCGCAAGCTGCTCGGCACGCGCAAGAACTCGAAGGGCTACGACGTTTTCCTCATCGAGGCAACGTCCGAGGAGATCCTCGACAAGGAGAACGCGCTGTGCAGCAAGGCGCTTCGCACGTGCCTCCTGCGCATCGTGCCTGGCGACTTGCTCGACGAGGCGATCGAGCAGTGCTACGAGACGCGGAAGAGCGACATCGCCGCAGATCCGACGCTCGCGCGGAAGAAGCTCGTCGATGCATTCGAAGGCCTCGGCGTTTCGATCACGCAGCTCGCGGACTACTTCGGCCATCCTCTGGAAACGCTGTCCACCAAGGAGATCGACTCCGCGCGCTCGGTCTACCTCTCGCTCCGAGACCAGGAGACCACCTGGGCCGAGGTCATGGACTCGGTGCGCCAGCAGAGGGGTCAGCCGGCACCGGAGAACGGCACCACGAACGGCACGACCGTGACCGATCGCCTGAAGGACAAGGCCGCCGCGATGCAAGACGTGAAGGCGGACGAGCCGAAACAGGCACCGCGCGAGGTCAAGGCCGAAGTCGAGAAGCCCACCAGCGGACCCAAGAAGCAGTCCCGCTTCCAGGAGTGATGGTATGCGCAAGATCGAACTGAAGGACGTCGGACCGATCGCCGCGCTGACGATCGGGCTCCCGGATGAGGGCGGCGTGGTCGTGCTCAAGGGCCGCAACGGCCTTGGGAAGTCGACCGCGCTCGAGGCCATCAACACGATGGTGACCGGCAACGGCAACATCTCGACGCGTGACGGCGCGCTCGCAGCGGTCGTCGAGGGTCTGGGTGCGCGCCTGACCGTAGGCCGCCGCAAGTCCCCCGCCGGCGAGTGCGAGGTCGTCGGGCTCGAAGGGCCGGACCCGTCGCTGCTCGTCGACCCCGGCATCAAGGATCGCGGCGCCGCGCACGCGGAGCGCATCAAGGCGCTCTGCCGGCTCGCTGGCGCCAAGGTCGAGCGCGAGGCCTTCGTGCGCCTGGCTGCGAGCCCGGACGAGTTCGCCGCCATCGTGAAGCCGGCCAGCCTGGAGAAGGGCGACGTCCCGAGCGTGGCAGCGGCGATCAAGCGCGACTTCGAGGCCGCGTCGCGTGACGCGGAGAAGGAGGCCTCGAACCTGCAGACGAAGGCGCACGGCATCGCGAGCACGGTCGAGGACGTCGCGGAGACGGATCTGCCCGACGAGCCCGCGCTGCGCGCCGAGCTCGAGAGCGCGAGCGCCCAGCTCGGTGAGCTGCGCGGCCGTCAGCAGCAGGCGGACCAGCTCCGTGCGGCAGCGGGTCGCGCACGCGAGACGCTCGCGAGCTACGGCAACAAGGGAACGGTCGAGGCTGGCAAAGCGGCCGAGGTCGAACTCGAACGGCGCAAGGTCAACGTGGTGATGGCTCGCGGCAGGGCGAGTGAGGCCGCCGAGCAGGTGGCCGCAGCCCGCGACGCACTCTCGATCGCGGAACACAAGCTCGCGGAGATCAAGGCCGAGGTTCGTGAAGCCGAGCACGCTGAACTAGCGGCCGGCGGCGCCGTCGAGCAGGCATTCGACGACTACACCCGCCGCAAGCAGCTCCAGCAAGCAGCCGACGCTGCGCACGCGGCCGCCGACGTCGACCCGGACCTGGTCGCTGCCCTCGAGGTCCGGCAGGCCAACGCGAGCAAGGCGCTCCAGCGCGCCGAAGTCGTGCGTCGGGCGCTTGAGCAGCGCGCGCACGCGCGGCAGATTTCAATGGAAGCCGGCCAGGCGCTGAGCCGTGCGGAACGATTGCGC
>JBGATY010000037.1:0-23305 GCA_044228955.1 Planctomycetota bacterium
CGCTGGCCCATTCCACGGCGGCCTGCATCGCGGGCTCCGACCCGGAGAAACTGCAGCGGCTGCCCGACACGCGCGGCCTGAAGAACGAAGTGATCGCACCCGCCTACTCGCGCAACGTTTACGATCATGCCGTGCGCGGCGTGGGAGCACTCCGCAACAGTGAACCCACACCCTTGATCCGAGGAGAAGAGATGCAAACACAAGCGCAGACCACGCCCCCCCCCGCACGGTGTCAGGAGGCTCGATCATGAGAATGCTGGACGCCCTGAACCAATCGCGCCGCAACCGGCGCAAGACCGCGGTTCCGCTCGTACTCGGCGCGCTGGCCGCGCTGTGCATGATGGCCGCGATCCCCGCGGCCACGTCGGCCCAGGATCAAGGGTCAGCGCTGGTCGAAGTGCTCGCCGGCGGCAAGCGCGCCAAGGAGATCCGCACGATCCAGGAGCACATGGACGCGTGGCTTTCGTTCAGCAAGGACATCACCGCCATCGCGAGCGCCGACGACGCCGTGCTGAAGGTGCCCAAGGAAACCGTGCAGAAGCGCCAGGTGCGCCTCGTGCCCGCGGCCGTCGGCCGCACGGTGATCACGCTCACGTACGCCGACGGTTCCACCGAACAGCTCGTGTTCACGGTGAAGCGCGACCTGTCGGTGCTCGAAGCCGCCCTGAAGGGCATCCACCCGAGCGTCGAAGTCGACATCGCGCCGGACCGCGACGCGATCGTCTTGACGGGGCTCGTGCCCGACGGCTCGTACTCCGCCCGCGCCGCGCAAGCCGCGTCGGACTACGCCAACTCGGCGCGCACGGACCAGAAGAGCGGCACCGGCAAGGTCATCAACCTGATCCGCGTGCAGGAAGTGGCCTCGAACCTCGAGCAGCGCTTGAAGGGCGAGATCGAGCTGTTCGGCGGCACGGGCGTCACCGTGCGGCGCATCCAACAGGGTTCTGCCGCCGACGACACCCGCGACGTGTTCGTCCTGTCGGGAACGATGCCGAACAACGAAGGCATCGCGCGGGCCACGATGCTCGTGCGCGCCGCGGTCGGTGACCGGGAACTCGGCACCCCGCGCGTCCTCGCATTGATGACGAGCGCCGACGTGGCCGAGTCGATCGAGAACGTCATCGAGCGCGCGATCCACGAGCAGGCGCGGGCGCCGAAAGTGAAGGTCTCGCGCGTCGCTCCGCCCGACCCGTCGGGCGACTCGGACATCCTCGTGCTCACGGGCACGGTTCCGAATCAGACGGCCCTCGTTCAATCGCTCACGATCGCCTCGAAGGTGTTCCAGCAGCAGTTGATCGTCAAGCGCAAGCGCGCCGGCGAAGACCGGAAGACCACCGAGATCACGGCCGGCGGATCGACGATCGTCAGCGAAACGGTTCCGTTGCGCGTTCGCGACACCGCCAGCGACGTCCGGGCCACGGCCGACGAATCCGGTGCCCTGCGCAAAACGACCGGCCAGAACGCCGGTGATTCAGCGCTTCTCGGCGTGTTCTCGGCCGGTGGACAGAGCTCCGTCGGCGGCACGGACTTCAACACGCTGATCAACAACCAGCTCGAGACGAACATCGCACGCGCGAAGACGATCGAACTGGCCGAAGGCCGCATCATCTCCTTCCTCGTCGTCGATGACCTCCCGCAGGTGCGGGTCGACATCAAGCTGTACGAGCTCAATCGCACGGCGCTGCTCGACTGGGATTCGACGCTCAACAAGGCCGGTGTGGCCGACTTCGACACGAACGGCATCAATCCGAACAACGTGTCGCGCCAGTCGGACGGTTCGATCCTCACGAACGCCAACGGCGAGGCCGTGCTCGGTTCGCGCAACACCGACATCGCGAACGTGATCAACTTCCTCGAAGGCGGGTTCGGCAACTCGTTCAAGGTCGGCGGCGGTCACTTCGCCATCGACGCCGCGTTCCGCCTGCTGGAGACGCAAGGCATCGCGCGCGCGATCGCCAGCCCGTCGCTCACCGTCCTCTCGGGCGAGCTCGCGGCGTTCGGCGACGGCGGATCCGTCAGCGTCCGCAGCAGCATCACGACCAACGTCGGGATCAACGACTCGGTCGGCGTGTTTTCATCCGTCCAGAAGTTGTCGTTCGGCGTGCAGCTCGCCGTGCGCCCGCTCGTCGACGAGAACGGCTGGATCACGCTCGACGTCGTGCCGTCGGTCTCGAACCCCGACTTCGAGCTCACGCAGCTCGTGCGGACCACGACGGGAACTCCGCAGGAAACGATCGCCTTCGCCGAGCGTTCCATGCGCACCAGCGCGCGCCTGCGCGACGGCGACACGCTCTTGATCGGCGGGCTCCAGGATCGCTCCCGCAAGGACAAGATGACGGATACTCCGGGTCTGTCGAAGATCCCGCTCATCGGGTGGCTCTTCCACGACAAGAGTTTCGAGGACAAGGACCGCGAGCTCGTGATCTCGGTGAATCCCTCGATCGTGCGCGAACCGCTGAAGGAAGCGCGCCTGTGGGCCTATCCGAGCGCGAACGAGCTCATGCCACGCGCGCCCCGCAAACAGGAGCCGCGGTCCGAGCCCGCACGACCGACCGACGCGCAACAAGGAGCGAAGTGAGGTGCTGCCCATGAATACACGTCACCTGTACTCCGCCGTCGCGCTCTCACTGCTCGCGCTTTCGAGCTGCAAGACGAACTACTCTTTTGGTCATCGCGACACGAACTGCAATCCCGACGAGCGCCTCGCCGGTCTCGTCGCGGCCTACGACGAATGCCACAGCGGCGGGAAGACGCAGACGAGCGAGATCGTCTTCGACTGCTCGAGCGAATGGCTCGCGATCGAGCGCCTCGCCACGGAGTTCCCGCGTCACGTGCCGACGCTGATGGCCAACGCCGTCATCGCTTACGACGAGCGCGAACCGGTCAAGGCGAAGCGCTACCTCGACGCGCTCTTCTCGGTCACGGACTCGCACCCCGACGCCGCGGTGCTGCGTTGCCGGGTCGCGATCGACGAGGGCAACCTCTCGTTCGCGCGGCGAGTCGTGGAGACCCAGCTCGCGCACACGCCGAACGAACCGGCCGTCCACGAGGCCTATTCGTCCGTCCTGTACATGAGCCGCGACCTGGAGGGTGCCGCCCGGGAGGTCGCCCTGGCCGAGAAGCAGGGCGCCCCGGCCTGGCGCGTGGCCTTCAACCGCGGTCTGATCGCCGAGGCGGCCGGCCGCGCCGCCGATGCCCAGCGCCTCTATCAGGCAGCCCTGGACGGCAATCCCGACTTCGCCCCTGCCCGCGCCAGATTGACCGGCGCAAGGGGCGGATCCTGATACAATCCCTGCTAGCCCCAGTCCGGCGCAGCCGGGGGTGGTTAGCAGGCCACCTTTGGAAACGATGCAGGTCGAGGCAGCACGACCCGCGTCGAAGGAACGTTCGGCTGTCATCTGAATCGTAGGAGTCAAGAGAATGAAGCTCATGCAACACACCCGCCGCCAGTCGAAGCGCGGCGCCGCCTTGGTCGAGTACGCCCTGATCGTCGGTGGCGTGGCGCTCGTCGCCGCAGCCGCGGTCTCGATCTTCGGTCACAAGACCGCCAGCATGATCGGCGCCACCGCGTCGGTCCTGCCGGGTGCCCAGGCCGCCGACAACGGCGCGATCTCGGCCGGTCGCGTGATGGACACCGTCAACAACGGCGGCGTCATCACGATCCAGCCGGGCACGAACAACAACCTCGGCAACAACCTCGGTCTGTCGCAGACGCAGATCGACAACCTGGTCAAGGATCCGAACAACTGATTCGGGCTCCACGGCCGCGGCGCCCGTGATCCGGGCTGGCGCGTCCAAACCAAGCGACCTCGTTCCCTGGGCAAGGGGGAATGAGGTCGTTCCATTTGGGGGCGGGCCGAAAAGCCCGTCGTTGCGCCCTTTTTCGGCCAGCGTCGCGAATGGGGCGGAAAAGTTCGAAAAATCCGCACCGCGTGAGCTCTCCACGAGCGGATTCCCAGTGACTTCTTCGAGGGGAGGAGGCTGGGCGCACCGACGGGTCGTTCCAGCCCCGACTGCCCCACCCTCGGGCGGTCGCCCATGCAGTACCGCCCCTTGCCACTGAGCTGCCGTTCCGCGACTCGGGCGGAGTCGTCTCCGGGTCGGAGGTCGTGGATCGCGCTCGAGAAGGAACGCAGGGGATCGAGCGGAGCGAAACGATGATCGCGACGCAGATCTACGTGAACCTGGCCGTCAAGGACCTGAAGCGGTCCATCGCCTTCTTCACCGCACTGGGTTTCACGTTCGACCCGAAGTTCACCGACGAGAACGCGACTTGCATGATCATCGGGGAGAACATCCACGTGATGCTGCTCGTCGAGAGCTTCTTCAGGACGTTCACGAAGAAGCCTCTCTGCGATGCGCACAGGTCGACCGAAGTCCTCGTCGCCCTCTCCTGCGAGAGCCGCGCGAAGGTGGGTGACCTCGTGGCGAAAGCCGTCGCCCACGGCGGCAAGACGCCCAACGAGCCGAAGGACTTCGGCTTCATGCTTCAACACGGGTTCGAGGATCTCGACGGACACATGTGGGAAGTCTTCCACATGCAGCCGACGAGCTAGCCACACACGACGAGGGGGATGGCTTGGACGACACGAAAAAGGGGTACGCGCTCAACGAGTACGGAGTTCTCACGGCGCCGGATCTGCGCGAGGGCTACATCCTCCAGATGGGATGGTCGCGCGCGATGCGGGGCGGAGCCGGCGAGCCGAGGCCCGACTTCCTCGTGGAGATCGAAGGACGCGATCGCCGGCGCCTGCGCTTCTGCTTCCACAACGTCGAGAACGCGATCGTGCGCGATTTCGGGGTGCGGAACGTCGTGTACGAGGCGTTGTTCCTGCGCGATCACCAGATCCAGGACGAAGACCTGCACTGCTTGATCGAGGGCTTCGGCGCCGACGCGTACTCGGCGACGTGCCTCTCACAGATGCGCGGCCGCATCTCGCACGAACAGCTCACCCTCGTCGTGTTCGTGCCCGCGAGCGGCGCCAAGCTGAGCATTCTCTGTCACGCGGTCGAACTCGAACCTGTCTGAAACCGCAGGCCGTCTCGAACTCTTGGATCGTCGGACCTGCTGTCCGTGCGTGACAGCTCCACTCTCGGCTCGCGCTCACTCGTCCATGCCGAGCCGTCGGTTCCGTGCTCCCGACGAGTCTTGCCTCCGGAACCCGTGCTCGGAATCTCCGCCGGATGTCACGGCACGAGCGCGCTCAGCTCACGGGGTGGACGCCAGAGGTCCGACTCATGGCGCTCGATGGCCGACCCGATCTCGTCGCCTCCACGCGCGACGGTCGCCACGCACGATTTGGGGAAGTGAGTCGGCGAATGCCCCACTACGCACGAATCGGGGGCGTGAAGATGAGGGGCGTCGGTCCCACGGTCCACGTCCGCATCTCTCCGATCCGCCGTGACGCAGAGCTCGCTGGTCGAAAGTGCTTCCAGGCGAGCATCGCTCCACCGACGAGCAGCAGGACGGCTCCGACCCGCGAGGAGAGTGTTCCCCCCATGCGGATCCGGCGAAGCAGGGCTCGGCGCTAGAGGCCACGGGCCAGCGGAGCGGACGTCGTCGGCTGCGGCGATCGAAGTCCTCGCGCAATGAACCCGCGTCGATCGGCGGGAGCCGATCGAAGGAAGGGGGCCCGGCGAGCCGCGCGGCCGCTCTCAGGGCGTCGAATCGCCGAATGGACCGATCAGGACGAGATCGCCGTTGTTCTGCATGCCGTCCTCGAACGGCAGGTCCGCGACCGAGAACCCGTTCACGCGCTCGACCAGCATCGCCAGGAAGGCCGGATCGGGCAGGTTGGCTGCCGTGGAGACCGAATTCAGGCCATTCAGGCGGATCCAACCCGTCTCGACCGTGTTCGCGCCGAGGATCTCGCCCGCGGCCTGGTTGGTCGTGATGAGGAAGCTCTGATCGAAGATCCCCGAGATGCTCGAGAGCCGGCGCTTCGTCCAGCACCTGAAGGAGAGCTGGCCCGAGAACTGCTCTTCGTTGTCGTTGTATGCGAGGAAATTGATCGTCGCCGTGAAGTTGTAACCACCGGTGAGGTTCACGAGGACGAGGTCGCTCTGCACCTTGATGCCCTGGCCGAGGAAGCGGGGGATCAACATCTCGTCGCCGACGCACGAGTACTCGAGACCGTTCAGGTCGCGCAGGCCATCGTTGTCGTCGTCGGTCGTCGTTCCCTCCGCGCCTATGCCGACGAACGAGTGCGGATTGAACGAGTACGAGAGCGAGCTGATGCCGTCGATGACGAGCGCGTTGCCGATCAGGTAGTTGTGCACGATCGCGGCACCCGTCGTCTTGCTCTTGGCGAAGACGTAGACGTAGCCCTGGTCGAAGCTCGGATTGTGCGCCTTCGTGATGACGGAAAGCGTGTCGTTCGGCGTCAGCGTGTGCGTGCGATTCGACTCGAGGCAGTTCAGATCCTGCCCGTTGGGACCGACGCGGCCGATGTAGACGAATTCGACTTTGACGTCGCCGCCCGCGTCCTTGATGTTCGTGACGGTGAGCAGCGTCGCGTCGCCGACGCGATTGTCGTACTCGGGGAAGACGAGCAGGCTGCCGGGCGTGTTGATCCCGGCCAGGCACTCCGTCGGTCCACCGCCGCCGATGGGCTGGATCGTGAGGTCGAACAGGACCGGCGTCGCGGTCGACGAGGCCGGACGCGTCATGCGGACGCGCACTTCGACGTACCGGCCGAACACGCCCGTGAACGGCACGCCGTTCTGAGCGACGACGAACGGCAAGCTGCCGAGGGCAGTCGAGTTGTCGGACACGCGGAACTCGACGGTCAAGCCCGTGGTCGCGGGAACGCTGGCGTTCCAGGAAATCGTGCCGTACTGCGTGTTCGCCACGCCGCTGTCGTAGGTGACCTGCCAGTACCCGCCGGCATTCAGGTTCACGAAGGGAGCAATGCCCGTCATGTCGCTGAAGTCGTAGGGCAGAGCGTTGCGTCCGAGCGGAATGGTCAAGTCGACGGCTCCGAGTCCGTCCAAGCCGCCGTTCGGGTCGATGCGCTTCGCCGTGTTGGACTGAGTGCACGTCGCCCACACCTTGCCGGCGCGGTCGACCGCGAGCCCGCGGGGATCCATGCCGTCGCTGCCGAGGTCGATGACCTTGCGCAGGTTGCCGTTGTTGTCGAGCCGCGAAACGCTCTGGCCAAAGCTGTTGTCCGACCACACGTCGCTGTCGATCGGAGTCACGCACACAGCGCGGTCACCGGCGGGACCGCCGCTCGACTTCGGGAAGCCCGGCGCGATCGTGCCGTCGGGGAGGATCTTGGTGATCGTGTTCTGCGTGAACTGGTTCACCCACACGTTCCCGGCGGGATCGAGGCCGAGCCCGTGGTTGCCGGGCACGACGATGCAACTGGACGTGCCGGTCGTCAGGTCGTAGCGCAGGACGGTGTTGTTCGCTTCGCCCGTCGACCAGAGCAGGTTGCGGGCTCCGTCGATCGCGCCTCCGTGTCCACCGCAGCCGGGTGCTGCGAACGTGGCCAGGATCGAGCCGTCCGTGCTCTTCAACTTGTCGAAGGAGGTCGGGAAAAACGGGTATCCGCCGATCCAGACGTCGTCGTTCGCGTCGACCGAGACGTGGCGGACGTTCGGACCCGTGGTGCGCTGGAAGACGAGGATCGCCTCGTCGGTCGCGTCCTGGACGATGCCGTCCACTCCGCCTGCGCCATCCGTAACGTTCGTCCAGGGCAGTACGTCGCCCAGACCGCGGGACGTGCGGATGAGGCCGTCATTGTTGCGATCGACGCACGTGTTGTAGCGGAAGGGGCCCTTCAGGTAGAGCCCGTTGGGATTCGGCGCACCGTTCGCATCGACGCGCACTCCGCCGACGCAGATGCCGATCTTCACGACCGAGCCTTTGCCGCCCGAGGACTCGTCGCGATTGCCCACCCACACGTTGCCGAGCGAATCGACCGCGGTGCGCGAGGGGCTGCGCGCGAGACCACTCGGTGCCGTCGCGTACTCGCCGATGACCACGCCCGTGTTCGTGTCGACGCGGATCAGTGTTCCGTTGCCCGACGCCGCGATGTGGATCAACGGCAGGGGACCGGGCTGGCCGGCCACGTTCAACTGCAACTGATCGTGCACCGCGTCGTGATTCACGTTCACGAGCACCCCCTCGTCGAAATCGGCGTCGAGCGTGTACGTGCGTGCCTGCTGCGCTCGACCGAGGCTCGCGAGGAACAGGACGGCGGCTGCGGCGAGGAGGGGATGGCGCTGTGAGACGATCATGATGCTGAACTCGTGGGGGATCGTACGAAACGAGGGGGCAGGGCCTCGGGACGGAGGAGGACCGTCGGAGGGGAGGGAATCCGAGGCCACCCTCAATGAAACATCCTACAACGAGATTGGAAACTCCTTCCGGATTGAGGAAAAATAGGCCGCTTCGACAGCGCTTCACGCTCGGCGTGTGAAGGAATTCTCACGAATTGCGATGTCCTTCACGGGGTGAACTCGTCGCCGGGAATGTGGCCTGGACGAGATATCGGGTCCGGCACACGCACCCCGGGCTTCATGTCGCGAGCGAGCCATGTCCACGCCGCGCCGAGGACCGCGACGCACCCCGAGACGACCCACACGGTGATCGAGAGCGAGTGGGTCGCATCGAACAACAAGCCCGCGAAGAGCCCGCCGATCGCGAACGCGATGTCCATGCCGAGGAACTCGATCGCGAAGATGCGGCCGCGGAATTCGTCCGCGACGTGGCGCTGCCAGTACACCGTCGACGTGATCCAGAGCGTGGCGCCGCCCACGTGCGCGATCGCGACGAACACGCAGGCGAACAACAGGCTGTGGGAGAAGCCGAAGACCGCGTACCCGACCGCGGCCACGAGAAACCCGAGGCTCGTCTGCAGCTTCAGCGCGGAGTCGTTCTCGCCGATGAGGCGCCGTCCGAGGATCGGTCCGATGCCCGTGCCTACTCCTCGTGCGGCGTAGAGCATCCCCGTCGCGAGGGCGGCCTCGCCCACGGTGTCGCCAATAGCCGCCTCGCCGAAGCGCTCGTGTCCCGCGAGCGCGAGGACGACGAGGTATCCGCCGGCCGCGCCCCAGAAGGTCTTGGCCCACAGCATGGGGGCGATGCCCACCGAGCGTGCATGCTCCAGACCGCGGCGCAAGTCCGTGAGCAGCAGGATGTCGCGCCACCGCAGGCGTTCGGCATGCCGCGAGACGGGAGGCAGGATCAGCCCTGCGAGGCACAGCGCGCTCACGATGTACGTCGAGGCATCGATGAGGAACACATTGTGAACGCCGAAGCGATCGACGAGCACACCTCCCGTGAGGGCTCCGATCGAGAGCATGATGCTCCACGTGGCCGACGACAGCGTATAGGCGTCGTGGAGATCGCCTTTCTTCACCGTGGACGGCAGCGCGGCCGTGCGTGCCGCGTCGAAGAAGATGCCGATGCCCATCTGGGCCGCGACGAGCGCGTACACCCAGAAGAGGTGACCTGGTTCGCGCACGAAATAGAGACCCGTGACGCACAGCGCGCGCAGCACGTCCGCGGCGACCATCAACAGACGGCGCGGAACACGGTCGGCGATGGGCCCCGCGATCGGGCCGAGCAGGGCGGATGGCAACAGGCGCAGCGCCAATTCCACTCCGAACAGGGCACCGATCCCGACGACGTGTTCCCGGCCCCCGAGCGACCCGATGAGCGCGAGGACCGCGACGCGATTCAGCCAATCACCCGCCTGGCTGACGACTTGTGCGGCCCACAGCCGAGCGAACAGCGGATTCTCTCGAACGACGCGCAACACGGGCGGACCACGCTACGCGACCGGATCTGGGCGTGCGATTGGTATTCTCATGCGCGATGAAGGAGGTCGACCTCACGGGCCGTCACGCACTCGTCACCGGGGCCGGTCGCGGCATCGGGCGGGCGATCGCGCTCGAACTCGCGCAACGCGGAGCGCAAGTCGTGGCCTGTTCGCGCGACGCCGCCAAGTTGCAGGAGACGCTCGCCCTCGCCAAGCGTTCCGGCGGCCGGGTCACGGCGCTCGCGGCCGACATCACGGCGCCTACGTTCGTCCACGAATTGAGCCGCGGCGCGCATGCGATCGACATCGTCGTTCACAACGCGATGTGGTTCCCGCCGTACACGACACTCGAGGATGCGCGTCCGCAAGACGTCGCGCTCGCACACGAAGTCGTCGTGCTCGCGCCGATGCGCATCACGGCTCACCTCCTGCCCGACATGAAGGCGCGTGGGTTCGGGCGCGTGATCTTCGTCGGTTCGATCGTGGCGAGTCTCGGAGCCGCGCACCAGGCGCCTTACGCGACCGCCAAGGCCGCGCTGCAAGGCCTCGCCAAGAGCATCGCGCTCGAAGGCGCGAGGTTCGGCATCACCTGCAACGTGATCGAGCCGGGCCTCGTCTTCACGGAGCGCGTGATGGAGGCCATACCCGAATCGACCCGATCGGCGCTCGTCGCGCGCACGCCGATGGGACGCGCGGGGACTGCCGAGGAAATCGCCGCCGTGGCCGGGTTCCTGGCTTCGCCACGGGCGAGCTACGTCACCGGCGCCTGCATCCCGGTCACCGGCGGACTCGGGCTCGGCGTGCAGTGAACACTTCGCGTCGCCTCGCGGATCCGTTCGCTGCGATCGCCCACCGACCGTATCCGCTCCCCTCGAGGCCGTGGATCATGGCGCAGACCTGGCACGATCTCCTGTTCGCGCACTGGAGCGTCGATGCGGAACGATTGCGAGAGTTGATCCCGAGCGGGCTCGAACTCGACACCTTCGAGGGCCGTGCCTGGATCGGTGTAGTGCCGTTTCGCATGAGCGGGATCCGCCCGCGTTTCGCTCCGGCGCTGCCGTGGATCAGCGCCTTTCCCGAGCTGAACCTGCGGACCTACGTGAAGCGCGGCACGTGGAGCGGAGTGTGGTTCTTCGCCCTCGAAGCAGCGCGTCGAATCGCGGTCAGCGTGGCGCGGAGCTGGTTCCACCTGCCCTACTTCCACGCGCGGATGTCGTGCGTCGCCGCTGGCGAAGCGCTCGACTACGCCAGCGAACGCATTCACCCTGGCGCGCCGCGCGCCGCGTTTCGAGCTCGCTATCGGCCCATCGCGCCGATCGAACTCGCGCCCGTTGGCTCGCTCGAGCACTGGCTGACCGAGCGCTATTGCCTGTTCGCCGCGGACGGCAGGGGCATGATTCGCCGTGGCGACATCCATCACGCGCCGTGGCCGCTCCAAAAAGCCGAAGCACGAATCGAGACCTGCACGCTGCCCGGGGCGCACGGCATCGAGCTGCCGTCGATCGCGCCGCACCTCCTGTTCGCGCGGCGGATCGACGTGCGAGTCTGGGCTCCGGTGCGTGCCGGGGCCTGATCTGCGCACCACCCCTCTCCGTGTCAGCCGTCGACGAGCGCGCTCCGGAGGAACGCGCGCGCTTCCTTCCACGCCTCGGCGGCCGAGCCCTGGTCGTACCGCGCACTGGAAGGATTCGCGAAGGCGTGCTCGGCGTCGTACAGCTTGATGATCACGCTCTTGCCGTTCTCGCGCAGGCCTGCTTCGAATTTCGTGATGTCTGCGAGCGGGATGCTCTTGTCCCGTGTTCCGAAGATGCCGAGCACCTTTGCGTTCACCGCCGCGAGCTTCGCGGGGTCCGTCTCGAGGCGGCCGTAGTAGATCACGGCCGCGTCGAGCGACGGCTCGGACAGCGCGAGGTTCAGGGACTGGGCGCCGCCGAAGCACCAACCGATCGAAGCCGTGCGCGGCGCCTCGATGCGCGGGTCCGTCTCGAGGAACTTCAGCGCCGCCTTCATCGTGCCGATGGCGCGCTCGCGGTCGACCGATTTCATCGCCTCGCTCGCCTGGTTGGCGTCCTTGGCGACGATGCCACCGTACAAGTCGACGGCGATCGTCGCGTAGCCCTCGGCTGCGATGCGATCGGCCCAGAACTCGATGTTCTCGTTCAGACCCCACCACTCGTGGATGACGACGACGCCCGGCATGGGCGCGCTCCGCCCTTTTGGGATCGACAGGTACGCGGACGTGCCGCCGATTTGGATGCGCTGGCCCTGTCGCGGCGGAGCGACGTTCGACGGCGGCGTGTGCATAGCCTTGAACTGATCCTCAGTGACGCTCGTCGGATGGAACGCACTCGCGCTCTCCCCTTCGCGCGTCGAATGGCAGGCCAGGGCGAGAGCGAAGACGGGTGACAGGAAGATGGCTTTCGTGTTCATGTCGGATGGTCGATTCGTAGTCAGCGGACGAGGGGCTGGTGGTGGCGCGTCAAGCGCCGGAACGATTGGAACAACCGCGAGGATTCGACGGCCTCGGCGACTACGCCGTGGCCGATTCCGTTCCAGTGGTAGTCCGTCGGGAATTCGAAGCGTTGGTGATCGCGGTCGTAGCGCGCGAGGAACGGCTCCTCCAGGTCGATCACTTCGTACGACAGGCTCTTCGCCTTCGCGATGAAGCTCGAACGCATGACGGAGAAGTAGCTCGTCCGTGCGGCCTGCAGCGCCTGCTTGTCGTACAGGTCGGGCCGCATGCCATCGATCACGAAGAGGATGCTCTCGGGCCCCATGCCGCTTGAACTCGGCAGCAGCTCGAAGAAGCGATCGATCGCCGCGAGAGAGTCCGCGAGGCGCTCGGGCGTGTACCGGGTCGCGGTGTTGCCCACGAATTCCTCTTCCGGCGGTTTCTTGCCCGTGAGTGATCCCACGAGCGCGCCGAGACGGTTCCCGAGCTTCAGGTTCAGGTGCATGTAGCGGAAGAACGCCGACATGTAGGCGAGGGGGCCGAGGCGGCTCGCCCGGAAGTCGAAGCGCTTCAGCTCGAGCCTGTTGTTCGCGCCCGGCACGAAGTGGTGCTGTCCGGCCGCGACGCCATACTTCGCGAGGCTCTCGTCGAAGTCGTTGCCGACGACGGAGATCAGCAGCGCATCCGGCGCGTAGGTCTCGCGTGCGTACTTCGCCCAGACGAGATACTGCGACAACGGCGCGGCGGCGGCGGCGAAGCTGTACACGCGACACGAGCCCTCGCACTGTTTCGCGAGTCGACCTTGGACCGTCTCTCCGTACGGCACCATCTGCGCCTCGATGAACGAGTCACCGACGATGGCGAGGAGGGGTTGTGGGTCCTCCGCGGCGTACTCCTGATCGTTGACGAAGCCGTCCGAGTTCACCCAACCCTTGTTCGCGAGAGCGAAATTCCAATCGCGCGAGAACGTGAACGAGTGACTTGGGACGAACCGATAGACGGGGTGCTCCGCATCGACGGTCTGTGGCCGCAGACCCGTGCTCACCGGGAAGAAGCGCAGGACGATCTCGAGCACGACGAACGTGATCACGAGGCCCAGGAGGACCTTCTTGACGCGTGAACTCCGTTTCGCCTCGACCATGCGCGGCTCAGTATCCCCGAGGAGTGTCCGGACTCCAAACAGGGATGCGGCGCGAGTACGCTTGGTCTCCAATGTTGACCGTTCATCCTCACCCGCTGCTCGAAATCGTCGCGTTCACGAGTGAATTCCCGCGCACCCTCGGCGACGTGGCGACGCCCGCCGCCGTCCGCGAACTCGGGCGACTCGATGCCCCCGCTCCGCAGAGGAGCGACGAAGCGGTCAAGAAGGCCGTGCGCGACCTCCTGCGTCAGGCCGGCTACAAACCGACGGGACGCGGCAAGCCGGCGAGCGAGTACCTGCTCGGCGCGGCGGCGGAAGGACCGCTTCCCGCGATCAACGCCGCCGTCGACGCGTGCAACGTGGTCTCCCTGCACTCGGGTCTGCCGATCAGCGTCGTCGATCTCGATCGGGCGCGCGAGCCGTTGTCCATCCGTGTCGCCGACGAGGGAGCGTCGTACGTCTTCAACGCTTCCGGTCAGGCGATCGACCTCTGCGGACTGCTGTGCCTCTTCGACGCCGACGGACCCTGCGCGAACGCGGTGAAGGACGCCCAACGCACGAAGACCGGCGGCTCGACGCGGCGCACGCTCTCGATCGTGTGGGGAACGACCGCGCTTTCCGGACGCGCGCGGGATACGGCGCGCTGGTATCGACAGCTGCTCGCGGAATGCGCTACGACGACCGACGTCGACGCGCGCCCTGCATGACGCTGACCGGAACGGGCTTCAGATCCCAGATGATCCCGCACCAGGACATGATCTTCAGCGTGTAGTACGTGATGTCGTACTCCCACCACTTGAAGCCCTGCCGCGTCGACATCGGGTAGTGGTGGTGGTTGTTGTGCCAACCCTCGCCCAGCGTGATGATCGCGAGCAACGGGTTGTTGCGGCTCTTGTCGGCCGTTTCGAAGCGGCGCGTCCCGAACATGTGCGACAACGAGTTGATCGTGCAGGTGCCGTGGAACAGGACCACGGTCGAGATCAGGGTCCACACGAGCAGCTGGAGCCCGCTCGTGCCGAGTCCGGGAGCGACGCAGTCGAGCAGGACGCCCAAGCCGAAACTCGCAGCGAACAGCGCGATCGGCACCAGCGAGTCGAAGCGGTCGAGGAAGCGCAGCTCGGGGAACTTCGCGAGCTCCGGCACCTGGCTCAGATGCGTCGGAAAGTTCGCGCGCGACATGATCCAGCCGATATGGCTCCACACGAAGCTGTGGTGATGCGGTGAATGCACGTCCTCGGGCTGATCCGAGCGCTTGTGGTGCAGGCGGTGGTGGGCAGCCCACCACAGGGGGCCGCGCTGAACGGCGGAGTTGCCCCACATCGCGAACACGAACTGGAACGCGCGCGAGGTCTTGAACGTCTTGTGGCTGAAGTAGCGGTGGTAGAACCCAGTGATCGCGAACATGCGCACCAGGTAGAGCCCGAGCGCGAACAGGACGGCAAAGGGGCTCCAGCCGACCCAGATGACCCCGAGGCAGGCCACGTGCAGCCCGAGGAACGGCATGCAGCGGACCCAGTCGATCCTCTGCGGCTCGTCCTTGCCGATCCCTTCGGATCCGGCCCACGAGTCGAACCAACGCGACATGGTGAGCATGAAGTTGGGGCGGCGTTTGGAGAGTGCGGTCATGCGAAGTGCGACGAACAGCGGGCTTCAGGGTCTATCGGATCGAAGCGCGAGATCGGATGACCCGAACAGCGCGAGGCCGGGGACGAACCGGGACCGAGTCCCGATTCGGGCCAGCATCCTAGTTCCCAAGGGACAACGACTCCATGAAGAACGACCCCAACCCAAGGCTGGACAAGGATCCTTACGTATGCGGATTTGTCCGTAGGCACCCGATGCAACGAGCCACGGTGCGGTCTGCGCCGCGCCGGGGCTCGCTGTCCAGGTTCTGGAGGCGGCTCTCAGAGCCAGCCGCGGCTCACGAAGTCCGCCATGGTGATGATCACCATGATGATGAACCACAGGAAGCCGGCGGCCACGAAGAGCCACGTCAGCTTCGTCGAGTACTTCACGTGCATGAAGTACAGGATCACGAGCGAGGCCTTCGTGACCGCGATCGCGAGGGCGATCGGCATGTTCCAGCTACCGAGGTCGAGCGTCGCCGACCACACGGTGACGAGCGTGCCGACGACGAGCGCCATGAAGACGCCCCAGTAGATCCGGAGCGGTAAGACGTGACTGGTGTGGGTGTGCGCGCTCATGCGTCTCTCAGTGGCCGAGGCCCGTGTGCGCTCCGAGGAGGTAGAGCATCGGGAACAGGAAGATCCAGACGAGGTCGACGAAGTGCCAGTACAGTCCCGAGATCTCGATCCCGACGTAGCGTTGCGGGGTGAAGTGACCCTTGCGCGCCTTCAGGAACACCCACGTCATGATCCCGAGTCCCACGATCATGTGGAACGCATGCAGGCCGGTCATCGCGAAGTAGATCGAGAAGAAGATGCGGGCCTGGTTGCCCCACTGACCGAATGCGGCGACGTCGAACGACGGGCCGGGCATCAAGTGGTGCTCCCACTTGGCCTTGTATTCGAAGTACTTCACGACCAGGAAGGTCGCGCCGAGGATCATCGTGAGCACGATGTTCCAGAGCATCACGCCGCGCTTCGCCGTCTGCGCGCCGCGGATCGCCATCGCCATCGTCAAGCTCGAGACGATCAGGACGAGTGTGTTCAAGCCCCCGAGCTGCCAGTTGAGCTTCGAGCTCGCGAGCATGAACGCTTCCGGATACATGTTCCGGTACACGACGTAGGCCGTGAACAGCGCGCCGAAGAACATCACCTCGGTGATGAGGAATGTCCACATCCCGAGCTTCTCGCTCTCCTCCTGCTGGTGGAGATCGACGAAGTGGTGCGAGACGGGGGGCGGGACCCCGGCGGGCAAGGTGTGAGCGTGATCAGACAATGGGGTTCCCCTCGTAGTGCGGATTGGGGTTGTCGTGTCCGGGGCCGACCGTGATCGTCGACTCGTGTCCGTAGGCGTACGCCTCTTCCGTCACGACCGGGATGCGGTCGAAGTTGTGCGTCGTCGGCGGTGATTGGGTCGTCCACTCGAGGCCTGTCGCGCCCCAGGGGTTGGGTCCCACCTTCTTGCCCCACTTGAGCGACCAGATCAGGTAGATGACCGGGATCGTGTAGCCGACCGCGAGGATCGACGCGCCGGCCGAGGACAAGATGTTCAGCAGTTGGAACTCCGCCGGATAGGTGTGGTACCGGCGTGGCATGCCCATGTAGCCGAGCAGGAACTGCGGAAAGAACGTCAGGTTGAACCCGACGAAGATGATGACTGCCGCCAGCTTGGCGGCGAACTCGGGATACATGCGCCCGAACATCTTCGGCCACCAGAAGTGCAGGCCGCCGAGGTAGGCCATGAGCATCCCGCCGACCATGACGTAGTGGAAGTGCGCGACGACGAAGTACGTGTCCTGCAGGTGAACGTCCACGGACATGATCGCGAGGAACAGGCCGGTCAAACCGCCGATCGTGAACAGGCCGATGAAGCCGAGCGCGTACAGCATCGGCGTCGCGAGTTCGATCGTTCCCTTGTAGAGCGTGGCGGTCCAGTTGAAGACCTTCACCGCGGATGGCACGGCGACGAGCATCGAGATCACCGAGAACACGATTCCGGCGAAGGCCGATTGCCCGCTGACGAACAAGTGGTGGCCCCACACGAGGAAGCCGAGCACAGCGATCGCGAGCGTCGAGAAGGCCACGAAGCTGTAGCCGAAGATGCGCTTCTTCGTGAAGCAGGCCATGATCTCGCTGATCACGCCCATGCCCGGCAGGATCATGATGTAGACGGCCGGGTGGCTGTAGAACCAGAACAGGTGCTGGAAGAGCACCGGATCGCCGCCGATCGTCGGGTCGAAGATCCCGATGTGGAACATCCGCTCGAGACCGACGAGGAGGATCGTCGTCGCGAGCACGGGCGTGCCGAGGACCATGATCAAGCTGGTCGCGTACTGAGCCCAGATGAAGAGCGGCAGCCTGAACCACGTCAGCCCGGGCGCGCGCATCTTGTGCACCGTGACGATGAAATTCAGTCCGGTGAGGATCGAACTGAAGCCCGTGATGAACACGCCCAGCGCCATCGGCACGACGGCGGAATTCGAGTAGGTCGAGCTGTACGGCGTGTAGAACGTCCAGCCCGTATCGACGCCGCCCGTGAGCGCGACGAAGAGCGTCATCGACCCGCCGATGACGTAGATGTACCAGGACAAGAGGTTGATCTTCGGGAACGCGAGGTCCTTGCACCCGATCATGATCGGCAGCAGGAAGTTCCCCAGCACCGCCGGGATCGACGGCACGAGGAAGAAGAAAATCATCACCAGGCCGTGCATGGTGAAGAGCTTGTTGTACGAGTCGCTCTGGAACAGGTCGCCCTTGGGCGTCGCGAGTTCGAGGCGCATCATCGTCGCGAAGGCTCCACCGACCGCGAAGAAGAACGAGATCGAGATCAGATAGAGGATCGCGATGCGCTTGTGGTCGACGGTGAAGAGCCAGCTCCTCCAGCCGTACCCGTTGTTCAGGTACGTGGGCTTCTCTTGGGGCCCGTCCGGCTCGATCCGGTGCTTTTCCTGCCTGTAGGCGGGACTGATGGTGCTGCTACTCATTTCTTGGCTCCGCCCTTGTCGGCCTCGCTGCCCTTGAGCGACTTGATGTACGCCGCGAGCTGGATGATCTGTTCTTCGCTGAGCTGACCTTCGTAGGTCGGCATGACCGGCTCGAATCCCGCGACGACCTTCGCCAGGGGGCGCATGATCGACTCGCGGATGTAGTCGTCGTTCACGAGCACCTTGCCGCTGTCCTTGAGCGCGACCTCGGTGCCGTAGATCCCCGCCAGCAACGGACCGCGCGCAGCGACGCCGTCGATGGTCCTCACCGCGGCGTCGACCGGGTGGCAGCTCGCACAGCGCATGCCCTCGAAGAGCTTCTTCCCAGCGTCCTCGGGTGTCTCACCCGCGACGACGCCGGCGAGCCAGTTCTGGTATTCGTCCTGCGTCATCACGACGACTTCGCCGATCATCTGCGAGTGCTTCGTGCCGCAGTATTCAGCGCAGAAGACGTGAAAGGTGCCCGTTCGCGTCGCTTCGAACCACTGCTGCGTGTAGCGACCGGGAACTGCGTCCTTCTTGGTTCGGAAGGCGGGGATGAAGAAGCTGTGGATCACGTCCTCCGACGTGAGCGTCATGCGCACGGCTTGTCCGACGGGCACGTGGAGTGCGTTGATCTCGCGTTGACCGGTCGGGTGCTGGACCTTCCACATCCACTGCTTCCCGACCACGTAGACGTCCATCACGTTCTTGGGCGGGCGCATCAACTGCACGTACACCGCGGTGCCCCAGCCGAAGAGGCCCATCAGGATGAGGAGCGGGATGACGGACCACAGGATCTCGAGTTGCGTCGAGCCCTCGATCTGTGTCGCGACGCGGCCGTCGTTCTTCTTCCGGTACATCGAGACGAACGTGATGACGGCCACGAAGATCAGGACCGTCATGACGACGGTCAGCGCGACGAGGAACCACCAGACCATGTCGATCTGGACGCCCATGGTCGAGGCACTGGTACCGGGCAGTAGGGGGAAGTCGTTCCACATGGCTTGAACTCAGGACGCGGCCGCAGCTCGCGTGAGGCGTCGTTCGCGGCGGACCATCACGAACATGAACGAGCCCAGCGCCGCGACGGTGACGAGGCAGAGCAGGCGGATGACGTTCGTGATGACGAGGCCGTACTTCCCCGTCGTGGGGTCGTAGTGGTAGCAGAGCAGGAGTACGCGGTCGGTCAGCGAACCGATGCCTTCTTTCGAGGCCTCGATCAGCGAGAAGCGCAAGTCGCGCGGCGAGAACTCGACGTCGAAGAAGTAGCGCGACAGGCGTCCTTCCGGTGTCACCACCACGAGCCCGCCAGGGTGCGCGTACTGTTCGATCTCGGGATCCCACATGAAGCGGAATCCGGCGGCGTCCGTGAGCTTCGCGATCGAAGCCTCGGTGCCGGTCAGGAAGTGCCAACCCTGCGCGGCCTCGGTGCGGCCGAGGAGCTCGATGTAGTTGGCCTTCTTCTTCGCGGCCAGTTCGGGCGTGTCCCGGGGATCGATGCTGACCGTCAAGATCTCGAAGTCCCCGCCGGGTTTCAGTCCGAGCGGCTTCAATCCGCGCACGAATCCGTTCAGGACCTGCGTGCACAGCATCGGGCACTCGAAGTAGACGAAGAGCAGCACGACCGGCTTCTTCTTGTCGGGCCCGAAGTACGAGTCGAGGCGCACGGTGGCGCCGGTCTCGTCCTTGAACTCGAGGTCGAGCGGGAGCCGGCTGTCGAGCTTCTGATCGAAGCCGACCTTCTTGATGACTTCCGAGACCTGCTGCGCCCGGGCCGGCGCCGCGCCCCACCCGCCGCAGACGACGAGCGCGCAAGCCGCTGCGTAGCGCAGCATGCTCCTGGATCGCGTTCGTGTGGGGCTGGAGGTCACGTGAGTCTCGATGCTCGGATCAGTTGCGCGTCTTCGCGGTGGGGAAGCCCTGCTTGAGCTTCAGTTCCATCGCCCGTTCGATCGGAACGCGGGCGATGCCGAGTTGCTGGTCGACGTAGGCGTACGTCGAGAGCTCGGCTTTCCACTGCTCGTTCCACTGCTTCGCCATCTTGCGATTGAAGTACGGCTCCTCGGCCTCGTTGCTGAGAGCTCCGTAGACGCCCTTGATGGGCCCGCGCAACGCCTCGAGCCGCGGTTCGGCGGGGACCTGACGCTCGGCCGCCAGCGGGTGCAGCGCGACGTCATGATTGGGCTGCGGCATCTGCTTGTACGCCTGGACGAGACCGTACATCGCGACGATGACGATCGCGGTCCCGACGAAGAGCCAGATCAGGAACTTGACGATCGCACCGATGTGCGCGTCCGATTCCTCGTAACCGGCGCCGTGGCTTTGGTCTTTCCAGGGGCTTTGCGTCATTTCCGTGATCCGATCAGTGGTGCGCGTGGCCGAGCGCGGCCTCGAGCTGGAGTTCCTGGCGCGGCGAAGTCAGCGGGTGAGCCTTGAGGCGGCCGACGAAGTACGCGAGCCACAGGCCGGTGAGCGCGATCGGTGCGACCACGTCGAGCCAGTGGAAGTGGAGCCCGTCGTGCTGGAACGGCGGCATGACCTGCCAGTACACGTCGACGAAGCGCATCGCGATCAGGAGCGCGGCGACGAACGGCACGAACGACGCGTCCTTCTTGATGCGGCGCATGAGCAACAGGAAGAAGGGGAGCGCGAAGTGCAGGACGAGCAGCGCGATCGCGACGGCTTGCCAGCCGTGGCTCGTGCGGATCACGTACCAGGGCGCTTCCTCGGCCAGATTGCCCGACCAGATGATCAGGAACTGCGAGAAGCTCGTGTAGGCCCACAGCATCACGGTCGCGAACATGAGCGTCGCCAGGTCGGCGAACAGGTTCGGCTTGGCGAAGTTCTTGAACGGCTCGAGCTTGCGCACCCAGGACAGGAAGATGATCGCGAACGCGAACGTCGAGAGGCCCTGGCCGACGAGGAAGATCACGCCGTACATCGTCGAGAACCACAGCGGCTGGACCGACATCGCCCAGTCGAACGCGGCGAACGTCATCGTCAGGAAGAAGAACAGGAAGCCCGGGCCCGAGATCAGGCGCGTCATCGAGTTCGCCTTCTCGTCGCCGGTCTCGTCGTACTTCTTGGCGTTCCTGAGGATCCAGAAGCCCGTGATCGTCCACGAGAGGAAGTAGAAGGCCGCGCGGAGCACGACGAACTGTCCGCTGAGCCAGAACTCCTTCGAGGGCGCGTAGACCTTGCGGTGCTCCTCGGCAAAAGCAGGATCGGTCCAGGGGTAGATCCAGAACGATCCGTGTTCGCCGCCGTGGGGTCGCGTCAGCATCGCGTAGGCGATCGGCACGAACAGGAGCGCCATGAACGGGATGGTGCGGATGCCCGCCTGGAACAGTCGGCGCGCGCCGAGGCCCCAGAAGCCCCCCGTCAGGTAGTTGATCATCGTCAACCCCAGCGAACCGAGCGCGAACCCGAGCGGGATGAAGTAGGCGTAGAGGTACGACTGGAAGAACCGATTGGGTTCCTGCGTGTAGCCGTAGGCGAGCCCGAGCACCCCCAGGATGCCGACGACGAGCGCAAGGCGCTGGATCCCGTCGAGCTTCGCGCGTGTTTGGTCGTTCATGGCTCTACTTGTGCTCCGCCCCGCCGTGGGCGGGTTCCAGGGCGCCGACCTTGGGCGCGGCGCTCAATTTCGCGCGCTCTTCCGGCGTCAGGTCAGCGGCCTTGGTGTTCTGGCTGGCTTGCAGCGTCTGCACGTACGCCACGATGGCCCAGCGATCCTCGACCTTGATGCGCTCGGAGTAGTCGTACATCGCCCCGAAGCCATTCGTGATCGTGTCGAAGAAGTAGCCCGGGGGCGATTTCTGCAAGCGCTCGATGTGGTAGCTCGGCGGCCGCTTCATGCCGCGCTGCACGACGATGCCGTTGCCGTCGCCTTGCGGGCTGTGGCAGGGCTGGCAGTAGATCGAGTAGCGCTCGCGGCCGCGCTGCAGCACTTCGGCCGTGATCGGGAATGGATAGGTCTCGGCCAACTTGCCGTCGACCTTGCCGCGGTAGAGGTGGTCGTCCTCGTTCAAGCGGCCGCGCGCCACCGTGTTGGGCACCAGCTGTCGGTTGTTGCGGTGGTCCGCGAAGAACTCCGAATAGCCCGCGGCCTTGTACTTCGGCTGGTCGTGCATGTCCTGGCGGCACCCGGCGAGCGCAATGGCCCCGACGAGCGCCGACAAGGCGACGAGCCGCGAATGGTGGAACGACTTCATCAGTGCGGCACCTCGGTCACCGACACGGGCGCGAGACCCGCGAGGAACTCACGCGTCTTCGACATGTCGAACTTGGGATCGCTGGCGGCGATCAGGAGGAAGAACCGGCTGCGCGAGGCCTCGCTGAAGCGCGGCACGTTGAACAGCGGGTGGTAGGGCTGCGGCAGTCCGTTCAAGGCGAGCATGCCGAACACCGCAGTGAGCGCGGCGAACAGGATCGTGCACTCGAAGGTCGGCACCACGAACGCCGGCCAACTGTTGAACGGGCGGCCGCCGATGTCCAGCGGGTAGTGCAGCACGGACACCCAGTAGCAGAGCATGAAGCCGACGAACATGCCGCTGATGCCGCCGATCAAGACGAGCGTCGCGACCTTGTTCTTGTATCCGAGCACTTCGGGGAGTCCGTGCACCGGCATCGGCGTGTAGCACTCCATCATCTGGAAGCCTTCCGCTCGCGCGGCCTTGGCGGCAGCGACCAGCGGTTCGGGGTGCTCGTACTCGGCCAGGTAGCCGTAGATCGGTTGGTCCGGTCTCTGGTGGGAGCTCATGGATGTGCCTTTCAGTGGCTCCCGGCCTTGGCGGGATGAGCGTGTTCTTGTCCCGTGGATCCGACCTTCTTCGGTCCGCCGGACTTGCCGGTGACGCCCGAACGCGGCACGAGGAGACGCATCTCGAAGATCGCGATCATCGGCAGCAGACGGATGAAGTGCATGAACATGAAGAGGAAGAACCCGATCGTCCCGATGTACATGCCCCAGTCCCAGATGGTGGGTGCGTACATGCCCCAGTTCGCGGGCAGGAAGTCGCGGTGCAAGCTCTGCACGATGATGACGAAGCGCTCGAGCCACATGCCGACGTTGACCGACATCGCGACGAAGAAGAGCGCCCACACGTTCGTGCGCATGCTCTTGATCCAGAACAGGTTCGGGATCGTGCAGTTGCACAGGATGAGCGCCCAGTACAGATGGCTGTACGGCCCCTGCATCCGGTTCGTGATCATGTACGCCTCGTACGGTGATCCCGAGTACCACGCGATGAAGAGCTCGAGCGCGTAGCCGTAGGTCACGATCAACCCGGTGGCGAGCAGCACCTTCGCCATGTTGTCGAGGTGCTTGTCGGTGATGAAGTCCTTGAGAC